>NZ_JBNDMQ010000018.1:0-187515 GCF_050436665.1 Paraburkholderia sp. EB58
GGAAATTGTTGTCCATCATGTAGCGGCCGTCGGTTTCCATCGTGTCCGAACAGGCGCCTTCGTGGAACACCGCGCGCACCTTACCGAAATCGCCGTGCGCAAAGCGTTCAACAAATTCAGTCTTGTCGAGATAGTCGTCAATCTCGCAATCGACGAGGTTCTTGAACTTGTCGGCACGCGTGAGATTGTCGACGGCGATGATGCGTTGTTCACCGCGCTCGTTGAGCGCTTTCACGAGATTGCTGCCGATAAAGCCGGCCGCGCCGGTGACGATGAGTGTCATGGTCGTCCTGTCCCGAAATTGGGTTCGACTGACGCCCGCCGCCCGCGCCGCAAGCGCGCGCGAGGCGGCGTGCGGCATTAGAGAAAGAGTTCGTCGTAGTCGACGGTGGCGGTGCCGAGCTTGCCGACCACGATGCCGGCCGCGCGATTCGCCAATGCGACAGCATCGACAAGCGACAGGCCCGCGCCGAGCATCACGGCGAGCGTGGCGATCACGGTGTCGCCCGCACCCGACACATCATACACTTCGCGTGCAACCGCTGATGCGTGCAGGATACCGTCATCCGAGAACAGCGTCATGCCCTCTTCCGAACGCGTCAGCAGCAGCGCCTTGAATTCGAGTTCGGTGCGCAACTTCGTCACCCGCGCAACCAGATCGTCTTCCGACTTCCATTGCCCGACCACCTCGCGCAACTCGGCGCGATTCGGCGTGATCAGGGTCGCGCCACGGTAGCGTTCCCAATCGTCACCCTTCGGATCCACCAGCACCGGCTTGCCTGCCGCATGCGCTTTCGCAATCATTTTCGTGACGTGCGTCAGGCCACCTTTGGCGTAATCGGACATCAGGATTACGTCGTAAGTGGGCAGCAACTCGTCAAAACGCGCGAGACTGGCGAGCAGCACTTCGTGCGCCGGCGTGTTCTCGAAATCGACCCGCAGCAACTGTTGCTGACGCGACAGCACACGTAGCTTGATGGTGGTCAGCAAGTCCGGGTCACGCTCCAGATGCGGCACCACGCCGCTATCGTCGAGCAACTGGATGATGCGCTCGCCGGGTTCGTCATGTCCGACCACGCAGAGCAGGCCCGACTGCGCGCCGAGGGCGACCGCATTGCGCGCCACATTCGCCGCGCCGCCAAGACGGTCTTCCTGCTTCTGCACGTGCACTACCGGCACAGGGGCTTCCGGCGAAATACGATTGACGTCGCCGAACCAGTAGCGGTCGAGCATCACGTCGCCGACCACCAGCACGCGGGCCTTGGCGAGCCGCTCGCGCGGAACGGCGGCGGCCCCGAGAGCAGACGCGGCGGTTTCGTTGATGGTTTCAGGCATCGGCTGGGAGTTCGAAGGGTTGGGCATAGGGACGTCCAATCGAGTGGTAATCGATGCCCAGTTCGGTCATCGCTTCCGGTTCGTAGAGGTTACGGCCGTCGAAAATCAGGGGCGTCTTCAGCACCGATTTCAGATGCACGAAGTCCGGACTCTTGAACTCCTTCCATTCGGTGACGACTACCAGCGCGTCGGCGCCGGTGAGGGTCTCGTTCTGGGTGCTCGTAAAGTGCAGGCGCGACATGTGTTCGGGTACATCGTGCAGGTCGAGCGCGAAAACGCGGCGCGCTTCGGTGATGGCGACCGGATCGTACGCGCGCACGTTGGCGCCGCGCGCCAGAAGCTCGGCGATGATGCGCCGGCTCGGTGCTTCACGCATATCGTCGGTGTTCGGCTTGAACGCCAGACCCCACACGGCGAAGGTGCGGCCGCTCAGATCCTCGCCGAGCGTGCCGGTAATCTTGCGCACGAGGACTTCCTTCTGCTCGTGGTTCACCGCTTCGACCGCTTCCAGAATGCGCAGGTTGTGGCCGCTTTCGCTGGCGGTACGCACCAGCGCCTGCACATCTTTCGGGAAGCACGACCCGCCGTAGCCGCAGCCGGCATACAGGAAGTGATAACCGATGCGCGGGTCCGAGCCGATCCCGCGGCGCACCGCTTCGATATCCGCGCCGACGCGATCCGCCAGATTCGCCATCTCGTTCATGAACGAGATGCGCGTGGCGAGCATCGCGTTCGCCGCATACTTGGTGAATTCTGCCGAGCGCACATCCATGTAGAGCGTGCGTTCGTGATTGCGGTTGAACGGCGCGTACAGGCGCTTCATCAGCTCGCGCGCGCGTTGGCCGTATTCGTCCTCGTCATGGCCGAGCACGATACGGTCGGGGCGCATGAAGTCGTCGACCGCCGCGCCTTCTTTCAGGAACTCGGGGTTTGAGACGACCGAGAAACGATGTTGCTCGCTGTCGCGAAGGCCGCGTTTCGCAAGCTCCTCTTCCACGACCGCGCGCACCCGCTGCGCGGTGCCGACCGGGACCGTCGACTTGTCGACGATCACCTTGAAGCCGTTCATCGTGCGGCCGATGTTGCGCGCCGCTTCGAGAACGTACTGGAGGTCAGCCGAGCCGTCTTCATCGGGCGGCGTGCCGACCGCGATGAACTGCACGTCTCCGTGCGCCACGCTCGCCTCGACATCCGTCGAAAACGTGATGCGCCGCGCCGCCCGGGTGCGGGCGATGATTTCCTGCAAACCAGGCTCGTGAATCGGGACGCCGCCATTGTTCAGGATCTCAATCTTGCGCGGATCGACATCCAGACAGAAGACGTCGTGGCCGATTTCGGCAAGGCACGCGCCAGTGACAAGGCCGACGTAGCCCGTGCCGATGATGGTGATTTTCATACGCGTTCCGCTAATGGGTTCCGGTGATGGTTTCCGGTATTGAATCCGGCGCTGACTGCCATACACGAACAGCGCATGCCGCACGAGCCTGCATGCACCCGCAGGCCGTCGTGCCGGGCCGCTGCGCGCGGGTCATGGCACTCCGCTCAGCTTGACGCCATGATCGGCTCGACGCGGCGGGGTGCATAGGTTTCCCACCCACTGCAACCCGGACACTGCCAGTAGAAAAGACGTGCCCGGAAACCGCAATTCTGGCACGTATACCGTGGCAGATTTTTGGTGCGCTGCTTGATCAGCGTACGCATCAATTCCAGTTCACTGCGCCGCGGCTCTTCAGCGCTCGCCTGCTGCGCTTCGAGCAGCCGCGTCATACCGGCCAGATTGGGCGACTTCTGCATCTGCGAGCGCGCGAGCGCGTGCGCCGCATCCTGTCCACGCAAGGCCGCAACGTGCTGATAGGCGACATCCAACAGGTCGTTCGAAGGATAGCGGTCAACCCAGCTCGTCAACAAATCCGCGCCTTCCTCCGCGCGCCCGAGCGCCTCATAGGCCTTCACCAGCTTTTCGGCCACGAGCGGCAAATACGAGGAATTCTGCTCCTCGACTTTTAGCCAATGCGCGATCGCCGCCTCGGGCGCGCCGCCTGCCATGTCCACATCGCCGAACAGGATGGTCGCGCGCACGCTTTGCGAGTTGGCCTTCAACGCCAGATCCAATTGGTGGCGGGCCTCATCGGGGTTCTTCTGCTGGAGTGCTTCCTGCGCCAATTCACAGTGAAACTGGGCGATTTCCTTGTCCAGCGATTCAGCGCCCATCGTTTCGAGATGACGTGCCGTATCGATGGACTTGATCCAATCCTTTTCGATTTCGTAAATGGTGAGCAGCGCACGCTGCGCGCCCAACGCATGCTCGCCGGCCTCGAGCGACCGGAAGGTCTCTTCGGCGCGATCGAGCAGGCCCGCCTTCAGGAAGTCCTGGCCCAGCTCGTAGGCTGCGTGATCGCGCTCCTTGACCGGTAAGTCGGCACGGCTTAGCAGATTCTGATGCACGCGAATTGCGCGATCCGTCTCGCCGCGACGGCGGAACAGATTGCCGAGCGCGAAGTGCAGTTCGATGGTTTCCGGGTCGAGCTTGACGACCTCGATGAACGCATCGATGGCCTGATCCGGCTGCTCGTTGAGCAGAAAATTGAGGCCGCGGAAATACGAACGCGGCAGGTTGGAGCTCTCGGACAGCAGCGTCTTGAGGTCGTAACGCGCGGCCATCCAGCCGAACGCGAAAGCGACGGGTATGACGAGCAGCCACCAGAAGTCTAGATCCATGCGAATGATTGGGAGTACAGAGACGAAAGCCGCGCGCCTCGGGCACACGGCATGGGAAAACCTAGATCAGCGGCGGCAGCGGCGGTTGCTCGACCACCACCGGGGTCTCGCGCGCCACGCGCAACTCACGCTTCAGGCGGCCGTTTTCGAGCCGCAGCCGGAACACCGCCGGCACCGCCGACACCAGCCCGGCCAGCAAACCAACCACAAAGAACGCCAGACCAATGAGAATCAGCGGGGCGGACCACGCATAGCCGGCGAGGAAATTCAGCGTAGCGGTTTGCGTGTTGGAGAGTGCGAGCACCAGCAGCAGCACGAACACCAGAACGCGGATCAGCCAGACGATAAATTTCATGAATAAGGTCTCTTGACGGCAGTTGCGGGTATGACGCCGGCTTGATGACGCACGTCGCGCCACCGTGTCGCCCGCGCCGAAGTGACCCGTATTGTAATGGAAGGCCCAGCGAGTGGGCAGGAACAAGCCGTGTGCTTGCGCTTACGCGTGGTTTACCACCCGGGTTGCCTACCGCCAAAGCGGGGTTGCGCCGCTTTGACTGCCACGCGAAGGCAGGTGGCGGGCTGCATCAAGCGCAGGCGAAAAAAAAGCGCCCGAAGGCGCTTTTTCTGGTCTTTTGCCGTCTGGCTTTGGCCGCTGACGCTACCAATGCCACGCTGCCAACCGCGCAGCGGAGCATTTACAGGTCGTCGTCATCCGGCTCTTCGGCCTTCAGCGGTTCGCCCGAACGTCGGTCTACCCGCTCGCGCAGTTCCTTGCCAGGCTTGAAGTGCGGTACGTACTTCTCAGGTACCAACACCTTCTCGCCCGACTTCGGATTGCGTCCGACGCGGGAGGGACGACGATTGAGGCCGAAGCTGCCGAAGCCACGAATTTCGATACGATGGCCGTTGGCAAGTGCCTCCGACATCGCATCAAGCATCGTCTTCACCGCGAAATCCGCATCTTTAAGTACAAGCTGCGGAAATCGCGTAGCCAGCTGGGCGACCAATTCCGATTTGGTCATACTGCAGCAGACCTCTCAAGAAAACTCAAGGCTTACTGGTTCTGGCCGTCGAGCTTGGCCTTCAGCAGCGCGCCAAGGTTCGTCGTGCCGGTGGCAGCCGAGCTGGAATCCGACGAAGCCAGGCCGCGAATCGCTTCCTGTTGCTCAGCCGAGTCCTTAGCCTTGACCGACAGGTTGATGCCACGCGACTTGCGATCGATGTTGATGATCATCGCGTTGACCTTGTCGCCTTCCTTCAGCACGTTGCGAGCATCTTCCACGCGGTCTTGTGCGATTTCCGAAGCGCGCAGGTAGCCTTCGACTTCTGCCGACAGCTGAACTACAGCACCCTTCGCATCCACCGTCTTGACCACGCCGTCGACGATCGAACCCTTGTCGTTCATTGCAACGAAGTTGCTGAACGGATCGCCTTCGAGCTGCTTGATACCCAGCGAAATACGTTCCTTCTCGACGTCGATGCCGAGAACGATCGCTTCCACTTCGTCGCCCTTCTTGTACTTGCGAACTGCTTCTTCGCCCGTTTCGCTCCACGACAGGTCCGACAGGTGAACCAGACCGTCGATGCCGCCAGGCAGACCGATGAAGACGCCGAAGTCGGTGATCGACTTGATTGCGCCTTGCAGCTTGTCGCCCTTCTTGAAGTTGCGGCTGAAGTCGTCCCACGGGTTCGGCTTGCATTGCTTCATGCCGAGGCTGATACGGCGGCGGTCTTCGTCGATTTCGAGAACCATGACTTCGACTTCGTCGCCCAGCTGAACAACCTTCGACGGTGCAACGTTCTTGTTCGTCCAGTCCATTTCCGACACGTGAACCAGGCCTTCGATGCCCGATTCGACTTCGACGAATGCGCCGTAGTCGGTGATGTTGGTGACCTTACCGAACAGGCGCGTGCCCGACGGGTAACGGCGGGAAATGCCTTCCCACGGATCGTCGCCCAGTTGCTTGATGCCCAGCGAAACGCGGTTCTTCTCTTGATCGAACTTGAGGATCTTCGCGGTGACTTCCTGGCCAACCGACAGCACTTCGCTCGGATGACGCACACGACGCCATGCGATGTCGGTGATGTGCAGCAGGCCGTCGATACCGCCCAGGTCCACGAATGCGCCGTAGTCGGTGATGTTCTTGACCACGCCTTCCACGATCGCGCCTTCCTTCAGCGTTTCGAGCAGCTTTGCGCGCTCTTCGCCTTGGGTTGCTTCGATCACAGCACGGCGCGACAGCACGACGTTGTTACGCTTGCGGTCGAGCTTGATGACGCGGAATTCCAGCGTCTTGCCTTCGTACGGGGTCGTGTCCTTGACCGGACGCGTGTCAACCAGCGAACCCGGCAGGAATGCGCGGATGCCGTTGACCATGACGGTCATGCCGCCCTTGACCTTGCCCGTGATCGTGCCGGTCACGAGTTCGTTGTTGTCGAGGGCCTTTTCCAGCGACAGCCACGAAGCGAGGCGCTTCGCCTTGTCGCGCGACAGGATGGTGTCGCCATAGCCGTTTTCCAGCGCGTCGATCGCGACGGAAACGAAGTCGCCCGCCTGCACTTCTACCTCGCCCGCGTCGTTCAGGAACTCTTCGAGCGGGATGTAGGCTTCGGACTTGAGACCAGCGTTGACAACCACGAAGTTGTGGTCAACACGCACGACTTCGGCGGAGATCACTTCGCCAGCGCGCATGTCTTGCTTGGTCAGCGACTCTTCGAACAGAGCCGCAAAAGATTCGGTATTCGGGGTAGAGGTTTGCAGGTCGGACATAAAAATCAAAATTTGCATGGTTCTCGCGGTGCCCGGCTGGCCGGATGGTCAGCAATAACGGCTAGTGTGCGAATGCCAAGCGGGGTTAAGGGGTTAAAACACGCTCCACGCGTCTACGCGGAGCACCTACACGACAACGGACTGCTCTTCATTGTGCTCTTTACTGCTTGCTACTCAATTACTGTTGATGCCCGAGCGCACTTTTATGCGATCGGAAGAAGCGCCTGGTACCACTGCACTACCTGATCGACCGCCTGGTCGACCGACAATGCGGAAGTATCGAGCAACTTCGCATCCGCTGCAGGCTTGAGTGGTGCGGCTGTGCGCTGACTGTCGCGCTCATCGCGTTCACGCAAATCCCGGAGCAAGTCATCTATATTAGCAGAAAATCCTTTTTGTATCAATTGCTTATGTCGCCGGGCGGCGCGGGCCTCAGCGCTGGCCGTCAGAAACACCTTGAGCGCCGCGTCCTGGAAGATCACCGTACCCATGTCGCGGCCGTCCGCGACCAGCCCCGGCTCCTTGCGAAAAGCCCGCTGACGGGCCACCAGCGCGGCTCGCACGGGCGCGTGGACGGCAATTGCCGAAGCCCGCTGGCCGACTTCCTCGGCGCGGATTTCGCCTGATACGTCCACGCCGTCGAGTTGGGCAAGCCCCTCGCGGAACGTGATATGGAGGTCGTCGATCAGCTTCGCGAGGGCCTCGGCATCGTCCCCCGCAACGTTGTAACGGATGCTCGCCAGCGCGGCGAGCCGGTACAGCGCGCCGCTATCCAGCAGGTGAAAGCCGAGATTGGCGGCGACCAGCGCGGCCACGGTGCCTTTGCCGGAGGCGCTCGGGCCGTCGATCGTAATGACGGGCGTCTGGTGAAAGGGACGGGTCGGTTTCATCGAAAAAGTCGCACGTCAGGTCGGTTCAGGTCGAAATCAGGGTTGAGCCAGCGCCGTGAAGCGCTCGAAATAGTCCGGGAAAGTTTTACCGACGCACTTCGGATCGTTGATCCGCACCGGCACGCCGCCGAGACTCACCAGGGAGAAGCACATCGCCATCCGGTGGTCATCATAGGTGTCGATCGCGGCGTTCGGCGTCAGTTTCTCGGGCGGCGTGACCGCAATGTAGTCCTCGCCCTCCACCACCTTGGCGCCAACCTTACGCAGTTCGGTAGCCATGGCCGCCAGCCGGTCGGTTTCCTTGACGCGCCAGCTAGCGATGTTGCGCAGCGTAGTGGTGCCGTCGGCGAACAGCGCGGCGACTGCGATCGTCATTGCGGCATCCGGGATCAGGTTGCAGTCCATGTCGATCGGTTCCAGCTTGCCGTGATCGTGGCCGACGCCGCGCACTTCGATCCAGTCGTCGCCCATCGACACGTTCGCGCCCATCCGGATCAGCGCGTCGGCAAAGCCGACATCGCCCTGGATGCTGGCGCGTCCGACCCCTTCGACGCGCAGCGGACCGCCGCCGAGCGCACCCGCGGCGAGGAAATACGAGGCGGACGACGCATCGCCTTCCACCATGATCTTGCCCGGCGACTGATAACGCTGGCCGGCCGGCACGGTGAACTGGTGCCAGCCGTGGCGTTCGACCTTGATGCCGAAGCGCTCCATCAGCTTGATCGTGATCTCGATATAAGGCTTCGAAATCAGCTCGCCATCCACCTGAACGACCGTCACGCCGCTGTCCGTGCGCAACAGTGGCAGCGTCATCAGCAGTGCGGTCAGGAACTGGCTGGACACGTCGCCGCGCACGCGGATCGGCGCTTCGACGGCGATCTTTGCCGGACGAATCCGCAGCGGCGGAAAGCCTTCGTTTTCCTCGTAGTCGATGCGCGCACCGATTTGCCGCAGACCGTCGACCAGGTCGCCGATTGGCCGCTCATGCATGCGCGGCACGCCATGCACACGGTAGTCGCCACCGTTGACCGCGAGCGCTGCCGTCAGCGGTCGCACGGCCGTGCCGGCGTTGCCGAGGAACAGATCCGCGGTTCTTGCCGTGAACGCGCCGCGTGTGCCGGACACGACACACTCGTCGCCCTCGCGCTTCAGCTTGACGCCGAGCTTTTCCAGCGCTTCGAGCATCACGCGCGTGTCGTCGGAGTCCAGCAAATTGGTGATCGTGGTTTCGCCCTCGGCCAGCGCCGCGAGCAGCAGAACGCGGTTCGAAATGCTCTTCGAGCCAGGCAGGCGAACCGTGCCGGACGCACGGGAAAACGGTCCGAGATCGAGATGTTCCATGATTGAGTCCAGTTTCCGGTTATTTCGCGGGGTCATCAGCAGCGACGATCGGAGCGCGCTGCTCCTGCCATTCCGTGCGCGCCACGCGCGAGCGCGCAAACACGGCTTCGAGCGCGGCGCCGTCCGCTGCCTCGACGGCCGCGCGCAAGCGCGCGAGCACCGCCGTATAAGCGTCCAGCTCATCGAGCAGCGCAGCACGGTTGGCGACGCAGATGTCGCGCCACATTTCCGGACTCGACGCAGCGATCCGCGTGAAATCGCGGAAACCACCCGCGGCGAAGGAGAATTTCAGCGCCGCGTCGGGCGAGTTGAGAATCTGCTCGACCAGTGCAAACGACAGCAGGTGCGGCAAGTGGCTCACCGACGCCAGGACACGGTCGTGCTGCTCCGGCGTCATCTCGTGCACCATCGCGCCGGTGGCGCGCCACATCGCGGCAACGCGCGCCACCGCTTCAGGCGGATTCTCGGGCAACGCGCACAGCACGACGTTGCGGCCTTCGTAAAGATCGGGCAACGCGGCATCCGCCCCGCTCGATTCGCGTCCGGCAATCGGATGCCCCGGCACGAATTGCCCGACCCGTTCGCCCAGCGCAGCGCGCGCCGCGGCGACGACGTCGGACTTGGTGCTGCCCGCGTCGGTAACGATAGTGGAGGCTTCGAGAAACGGCGCGATCCGCTCGAGCAGCGGCTGGGTCTGCGCGACGGGCGCTGCCAGCAACACATAGTCCGCGCCGGCGAGCGCCGCGCGCAGGGCGTCATCGTCGCTCAACGTCACTGCGGCGTCGACGACACCCAGCTCCAGCGCCCGCGCGATCGACGCAGGCGTGCGCCCTACGCCGATTACGGTGCGCGCGCCTGCCACGTCGCCGCGCTCGCGCAGTCCGCGCGCCAGCGAACCGCCGATCAGGCCGACACCAAAAATCACCAGCTTGTTAAAAGAAAACCCGGCCACGTCGGTCACAGAGAAAGGCGCGCCATGGCGTGAAACGCCGGCGCGCGGGTGTCAAAATCTCACGCTCGGTTCAAGCGCTCGCGTGGCGCCATTCAGGCGGGCGCGAGCGTCTTTTCGAGCGCGGCGATAAATGCTTCGTTTTCTTCGGGCAGGCCGATCGTAATGCGCAGCCATTGCGGCAAACCGTAGTTGCCCACCGGACGCACGATCACGCCCTGCTTGAGCAACGCGAGGTTGACGCGGTTGCCGGCGCCATCGTCGTTGCCGACGCGCACCAGGACGAAGTTGCCGTACGACGGCACATATTCGAGGCCGAGCCGGTCGAACGCTTCCGTCAAAAGGCGATAGCCCTGCGCATTGAGCGCTGCGGTCTTTTCGAGGAAAACCTTGTCGTTCAGGGCTGCGATCGCCGCGGCCTGGGCCAGCGTATTCACGTTGAACGGCTGACGCAGGCGGTTCAGCAGGTCAGTCAGTTCCGGTTGTGCAATCGCAAACCCGACGCGCAGGCCAGCCAGGCCGAACGCCTTCGAGAACGTGCGCGACACGAGCAGGTTCGGGTAGCGGCGCACCCATGCAATGGAGTCGTAGCGCTTTTCCGGCGCCAGATATTCCGTGTACGCCTCGTCCAGCACCACCACGACGTTGCGCGGCACCTTGTCGAGAAACGCCTCAAGCGCCGGGCCTTCGATGAAGGTGCCAGTCGGGTTGTTCGGATTGGCGACGAATACGAGACGGGTGTCGTCGGTGATGGCCGCGAGCATCGCGTCGAGGTCGTGGCCGTGCTTGACCGCCGGCACGACAATGGCGCGCGCGCCCAGCCCTTGGGTTGCCAGGGCATACACCGCAAACGAATACTCGGAGTAGACGATCGACTGACCCTTCTCGACAAACGCGTGCGCCGCGATTTCGAGAATGTCGTTGCTGCCGTTGCCGAGCGTGATCCAGTCAGCCGGGACGTCATAGCGCGCGCTCAATGCCGACTTCAGTTCGAACGCGTTGGCGTCCGGATAACGGCCCAGCTCGCTCGCGGCCTGCACCAAGGCGCGCTGCGCCGACTCCGGCATACCCAGCGGATTTTCGTTCGACGCGAGTTTCACAATGCTGGCCTCGTCGAGGCCAAACTCGCGGGCCACTTCCGAAATCGGCTTACCGGCGATATAAGGCGCAATCGCGCGCACATAGGAAGGGCCGAATGGCGTTGTCATGAGTATCTCCGGATCGACTGATTGAATAATGAATAAGGTTCGCGGTTCGACGAAGGGCACCAGGGCGGCGGATCAGCGCGCCCGCGGGTACGAGCCGAGGATCTTCAGGAATTCGGCCTTCTGGCCGAGTTCGGCCAGCGCCGCCGCGACAGGCGCGTCATCCCGATGTCCTTCGACGTCGATGTAGAAGTAGTACTCCCACGTACCGACACGGGCCGGACGCGACTCGAAGCGCGTCATCGACACCCCATGGCGAGCCAGCGGCTCCAGCAGCTTGACCATCGCGCCCGGCTCATTCGCTACCGAGACGATCAGCGACGTCAGATCGTTTCCGCTCGTGCCCGTCGGCTCCTTGCCGATCATCACGAAACGCGTGCGGTTGTGCGGATCGTCCTGGATCAGCGCGTGCGCGACCTGCAGGCCGTAGTGGGTCGCCGCGCGATCGCCGGCGATTGCCGCCACGCTCGGGTCGCCGGCGGCGAGCCGCGCGCCTTCGGCATTGCTCGCCACCGCCTGCCGCTCCAGATGCGGCGCGTTCGACGCAAGCCAGCCCTGGCATTGCGCGAGTGCCTGCGGATGCGCGCACACGCGCGTCACGCCGGTCAGATCGCCGTTGAGCGTCAGCAGATTGTGGTGAATCGGCAAAGCGAGCTCGCCGCCGATCAGCAACTGCGTTTGCAGCAGCAGGTCCAGCGTGCGCGACACCGCGCCTTCATTCGAGTTCTCGACCGGCACGACGCCAAACTCGGCAGCGCCGGCTTCGACCGAACGGAACACCTCATCGATCGACGGACACGGCAGCCCCTCGATCGACTGACCGAAGTACTCGTGCATCGCCTGTTCGCTATACGTGCCCACCGGGCCCAGGTACGCAGCCTTGATGGTCTTTTCGAGCGCGCGGCTCGCCGCCATGATTTCGCGCCAGATCGCACTGATGTGCTCGCTGGCCAGTGGCCCGTCGCTCATCTCCTGCAGGCGCGCAATCACCTGCTGCTCGCGCTCCGGCCGGAACACCGGTGCGTTGAAATGCTTCTTGACTTCGCCGACCTCGAGCGCAACCGCGGCCCGCTGGTTCAGCAGCGCGATGAGTTGTGCATCGAGCTCGTCAATGCGATCGCGCAGCGGTTTAAGTCGTGTATTAAGTTCGTCGTCCATGCGTGAAACGGCTCTGCCGGGAAACTGCGGGAAGGGATGCCCGCGCCTGAGGCTCAGGCGCTGCGCTGTTCGAATTCCTTCATGTACTCGACGAGCGCTTTAACGCCTTCGAGCGGCACCGCGTTGTAAATCGACGCCCGCATGCCGCCGACGGACTTGTGGCCCTTCAGCTGCACCAGCCCGCGCGCTTTCGCGCCGGCCAGGAAATCTTCGTTGCGCGCTTCGTCGGCGAGGTAGAACGGTACGTTCATTCGCGAGCGCGAAGCGCGTTCAATCTTGTTCAGGTAGAAGCTGCTGGCATCGATTGCGTCGTACAGGAGTTTCGACTTCTCGAGGTTGCGCGCTTCCATGGCGGCAAGTCCGCCCTGCTTCTTCAGCCACTTGAACACGAGCCCGGCGATATAGATCGCGTACGTGGGCGGCGTGTTGTACATCGAATTGTTCGCGGCGACGGTTTTCCACTCGAACGCCGACGGGCAAATAGTCATTGCCCGGTCAAGCATGTCCTCGCGCACGATCACCACAGTGACGCCCGCCATGCCGATGTTCTTCTGGGCCCCACCGAACAGTACGCCATATTTGGCGATGTCCATGGGACGCGACAGGATATGCGACGACGCGTCGGCTACCAGCGGAATGTTGCCGAGGTCGGGAATTTCGAACGTTTCGACGCCGTGGATCGTCTCGTTCGTGCACAGATGCACGTAGGCGGGATCGTCAGACAATTGCCATTCGGCGCGCGCCGGCGCACGCGTAAAGCCGTCGGCGGTCTCACCGCTCGCGGCCAGATGCACGGCGCCGTACTTTTGCGCTTCCTTGAACGACTTCTGCGACCACGAACCCGTCACCACGAAATCGGCGCGCGGCTTCGAGCCGAACAGGTTCATTGGCACGATGGCGTTTTCGCCCAGCCCGCCGCCCTGCAAAAACAGGATGCGATGGCTTGCAGGCACATCGAGCAGATCGCGCAGGTCCGTCAGCGCTTCCTCATGAATCGCCATGAATTCTTTGCCGCGATGGCTCATTTCCATCACGCTCATGCCGCTGCCGTGCCAGTCGAGCATCTCGGCGGCTGCGAGGCGCAGCACTTCTTCTGGCATGGCCGCAGGTCCGGCCGAGAAATTAAAGACGCGCATCGTGAAATCCCTGAAGCGGGCGCGCAGCGAATTACCCTTGCGAATTCGCGCCCGAAAAGAAAATGGCCGTCTGCGCGTGTGCGCAAACGGCCATTATCGCATTGACGCCGTTACCCCGCCAAACCCGGGCGCCGCGAGGCGCCTGTGGCCGGCAGGCTAGCGTGGCATCAGCAAAACCCGACCTTATTGCTTGGGCGGCTTGACCGAAGCGACTTCCTGGTCAGCTTGAGCGCGCGTTGCCTTGATCGATTGCGGCATGTACTTTTGCATCAAACCGTTCACGACGTCGCGGCCAACCTGGTCTTGAACCTGGATGAACTTGCGGCCCGTCGGGCTCTTGTAGAACGCCGTCAGATCCTTGATTTCCGACGTCGAGTAGTACTTCGCGTACGCGTCGTACTGAGCTTGCATTGCGTCCTGACGGAAGCTATCCGTTGCGAAGACCTGGCCTGCCGAGTCAACCAGCTTCGGCACAGCGTTCTTCTGCAGCGTCGGCACGGAAGCTTGCTTCTGCTTGTCCGTCATCGTCTTGTTTTCGCTCAGCGCGTCCGACAGGATGGCCGGAACCAGTTGCTTGGCTTGCATTTGTGCGCTGTTACCGATTGCGCCGACGAGCTTTTGCGCGTCGATCGCGTCCAGCAGATCCTTGATGGCAGCTTGCTTGGCCGGATCAACCGGCGCCGGAGCAGCCGTGCTGTTGTCCGCCGGATTCGGCGTTTGCGTCTGAAGCGCCTGCGCCATTGCGAATGCCGGTACGAAAGCAGCCAGCAACATCAACTGTTTGAATCCTTTTTGCATCATTACTCCCTAAGAGAAATTAGTCGAACTGCTTGCCGCGTGGACTGTGCGCATCGGCCCGATGCGCCTGTCTGCGTCCCCGCAGCGTTCACCTGTACATGATTGCCGGCGCGAATCAGGCTGCTCCGCCTTCCTCACCGCTTTCGTCACCGTCAGCGGAACCTTCGGCGTCACCTTCCACATCGGCTTCAGCCTCAGCAACCTGCTGTAGACCGGAAAGCTTAGTCCCTTCATCAAGGCTGATGAGTGTAACACCTTGGGTTGCACGGCCCATTTCACGGATTTCCGACACGCGCGTGCGAATCAGCACGCCCGTATTTGTAATCAGCATGATCTGGGCTTCGGAATCCACCAGCGTCGCGGCAACTACCTTGCCGTTACGCTCCGATGTCTGGATCGCGATCATTCCCTTCGTACCACGCCCGTGACGGGTGTACTCAGTGATCGGCGTGCGTTTGCCAAAGCCGTTCTCTGTCGCAGTGAGCACTGACTGCTGCTCGTCGCCGGCGACCAGCAGCGCAATCACCTGCTGCCCATCGTCAAGCTGCATGCCACGGACGCCGCGGGCTTCCCGGCCCATCGGACGCACGTCGTTCTCGTCGAAGCGCACTGCCTTGCCCGAATCCGAGAACAACATCACGTCGTGCTGGCCATCGGTGATAGCCGCGCCGATCAGGTAATCACCGTCATCCAGACCGACCGCAATAATACCCTTGCGCAGCGGCCGACTAAAGGCTTCTAGCGGCGTCTTTTTTACCGTTCCTAACGCGGTGGCCATGAAGACGTATTTGTCGGCCGAAAATTCCTTGACCGGCAGGACCACCGTGATCTTTTCGCCGTCCTGCAGCGGGAACATATTGACGATCGGGCGGCCACGCGAGTTGCGCGAGCCCTGCGGCACTTCATAGACCTTGACCCAATAGACGCGGCCGCGGTTCGAGAAGCACAGGATGTGATCGTGCGTATTGGCGATGAAGAGCGTGTCGATCCAGTCGTCTTCCTTCATGGAAGTCGCCTGTTTGCCACGACCTCCGCGCTTCTGGGCGCGATATTCGGACAACGGCTGCGATTTCACATAACCGGCATGCGACATGGTCACCACCATGTCTTGCGGCGTGATCAGGTCTTCGGTATTCAGCTCGGTCGCGTTCAGCTCGATCTTCGAGCGGCGGGCGTCGCCGAATTCGGCCTTGATCGAGGTGAGTTCGTCGACGATGATCGCCGTAATGCGTTCCGGGCGTGCCAGGATGTCGAGCAGGTCAGCGATTTGCGCCATCACTTCGCGGTACTCGCCGATGATCTTGTCCTGCTCCAGACCCGTCAGGCGTTGCAGACGCATCTGCAAGATTTCCTGAGCCTGGGTGTCGGACAGGCGGTAAAGGCCGTCGGACTGCATGCCGAACGCGGGGTTCAGGCCTTCCGGGCGATACGCTTCGCGACCACCGGCCGAGGCATTTTCCGTCTCGGCGCGCGACAACATTTCGCGCACCAGCGACGAATCCCACGGACGGTTCATCAACTCCTGCTTCGCGATAGGCGGCGTAGGCGCGGCCTTGATGATGGCGATGAACTCGTCGATGTTGGCGAGCGCCACGGCCAGACCTTCCAGCACGTGACCACGTTCGCGCGCCTTGCGCAGTTCGTATACAGTGCGCCGCGTCAGCACTTCCCGCCGGTGCGACAGGAAGCAGGACAACATCTCCTTCAGGTTCAGCAGCTTCGGCTGGCCGTCGACCAGCGCGACCATGTTCATGCCGAACGTGTCCTGAAGCTGGGTCGCCTTGTACAGATTGTTGAGGATGACCTCGGGCACTTCACCGCGCTTCAGCTCGATCACCACCCGCATGCCGCTCTTGTCGGACTCGTCGCGGATGTCCGAAATACCTTCGAGCTTCTTTTCGTTGACGAGTTCGGCGATGCGCTCGAGGAGCGAGCGCTTGTTCACCTGGTACGGCAATTCGTCGACGATGATCGCCATGCGCTGGCCGCGGTCGATTTCCTCGAAGTGCGTCAGCGCGCGCATCACCACGCGGCCACGGCCGGTGTGATAGCCGTCGCGCACGCCGGCCACGCCGTAGATGATGCCGGCCGTCGGGAAGTCGGGCGCCGGAACGATTTCGATTAGCTCGTCGATCGTCGCTTCCGGGTTCTTCAGCAGATGCTGACAGGCGTCGACGATTTCGTTCAGGTTGTGCGGCGGGATGTTCGTTGCCATCCCCACCGCGATCCCGGACGAGCCATTGATCAGCAGATTGGGGATGCGCGCCGGGAGGATGGCCGGCTCGTTTTCGCTGCCGTCGTAGTTCGGCGTGAAGTCGACCGTTTCCTTGTCGATGTCGGCGAGCAGTTCATGGCCGATCTTGGACATGCGGATTTCGGTGTACCGCATCGCCGCGGCGTTGTCGCCGTCGACCGAACCGAAATTGCCCTGACCGTCCACCAGCATATAGCGCAGGGAGAAGTCCTGTGCCATCCGGACAATCGTGTCATAGACAGCCGTGTCGCCGTGCGGATGATATTTACCGATCACGTCGCCGACAATACGCGCCGACTTCTTGTAAGCTCGGTTCCAGTCGTTGTTCAGCTCGTGCATCGCGTACAGCACGCGCCGGTGCACCGGCTTCAGGCCATCGCGAACATCGGGAAGCGCACGCCCCACGATCACGCTCATCGCGTAATCGAGATACGAACGGCGCATTTCCTCCTCTAGGGAGATTGGCAGAGTCTCTTTGGCGAATTGATCCATTATCCGTATCTTTTACGTGCGAAGACGATGGCGGGACCCCGCCTCCGCGTAAGCGCTGCAGGCGCAACGCATCACGCGATTCTAACATGCCGGGCATCCACGCCCGGCGGGGGTACGTATACCTATTAGTGGGAGGCGCCCGAACGGCTCCTGAGACGCGTGTGCGGCGAGCAAGAGCAGGCCCGATTTATGCTGGCCCTTATTCGGCTCGCGGCCATGACTGGCGGGGCACACTGCTCTCCCACAAGGCTTCTGTTGCGGACGCACCACAATCGGACAAGCCTATGGAAAGGGGGCAGATTTTTTTACGTGGGAAGGGAACGATATGGCAAAATGCCAACGCACAAAGAGTTAGACACTGCTCGAAGTCTACACACCACGTTTTTTGTTCCGCACCAATGTTATACTTCGAGCAATGTATGACTTGTCATCGTCAACAAGCTCGCAGTAAACCTGCGGTAATCTCAATTTCGAGAGGAGAAATATGAATAAACTTTCAAAGCTCGCGTTCATTGCAGCTACCGCAGTTATGGCTGCATCCGCAATGGCACAGTCGGTGCCGGCGTCGCGACAAGCTACGAACGACAACTGGGTGAACGGCACGGGCGAGTACGTGTGGATGAACGGCACGAACGAACTCTGCTGGCGCGATGCATTCTGGACGCCGGCAACCGCTAACGCAAAGTGCGATGGCGCCCTGGTTGCTCAGGCACCTACCCCGCCGGCACCGCCGCCGGCTCCGGCTCCGGTTATCCAAAGCCAAAAGATTACGTATCAAGCTGACGCTCTGTTCGACTTCGACAAGGCTATCCTGAAGCCGGGCGGCAAGGAAAAGCTGGATGATCTCGCATCGAAGATCGGCGGCCTGAACCTGGAAGTTGTGGTTGCAACGGGCTATACGGACCGTATCGGTTCGGACAAGTACAACGACCGCCTGTCGCTGCGTCGTGCTCAAGCTGTCAAGGCATACCTGGTCAGCAAGGGCATCGAAGCCAACCGCATCTACACGGAAGGCAAGGGCAAGCGCAACCCGGTTACCACCGGCTGCAACCAGAAGAACCGCAAGGCTCTCATCGCCTGCCTCGCACCGGATCGTCGCGTGGAAGTCGAAGTTGTTGGTACTTCGAAGCAGTAAGCTCCAGATTACCGCAGTATCAAAGCCCCGCTTCGGCGGGGCTTTTTTTATGTCCGAACGCTTCCTTGCGTCGATCAGGGCCGCACGCCTCACATTCGGCCTCTGGTGGCAGGTTCGGGCAGCCGATGTGCCGGCGGCATTTTGCTGCCCTGTCTGTCGGCCTATATACTCGGGGTTTATCCTCGACACCCGTTCACCCGCTCTCATCAAGGCCGCATCCGCCATGACCAATGCCGATCCCCACGAACTGCAAAAATTCAGCGATCTCGCCCATCGCTGGTGGGACCCGAACGCCGAATTCAAACCGCTGCATGAACTGAATCCGGTCCGGCTCAACTGGATCGACGCTCAGGCGCACCTCGCCGGCAAGCGAGTACTCGATATTGGCTGCGGCGGCGGCATTCTGACGGAATCGATGGCCGGATTAGGCGCACACGTGAAGGGAATCGACCTCTCCAGCCAGGCGCTCGGGGTGGCAGATCTTCACAGCCTTGAAAGTGGTGTAACCGTCGATTACGAAGAAATCGCCGCGGAGGCACTCGCCGCCCGCGAACCCGGCACCTACGACGTCGTAACCTGCATGGAAATGCTGGAACACGTACCCGAGCCGGCGGCCATTGTCGCGGCCTGCAAGACGCTGGTGAAGCCTGGCGGCTGGGTGTTCTTCTCAACGCTCAACCGGAACGTGAAGTCGTATCTGTTCGCTGTGATCGGCGCGGAATATATTGCGCGGATGCTGCCCAAGGGCACCCACGACTACACGCGCTTTATCCGCCCGTCGGAACTAGCGGGTTTCGTCCGCGCCGCCGAATTGCGCACCGCGGACATCAAGGGCATCGTGTATCACCCGCTCAGCAAGCACTTCGCCCTGTCGGACGACACGAGCATCAACTACATGCTCGCCTGCCGCCGCGACGTCTGACGCGCATCGACTCCAATACGCATCCATGAGCGACCCTACCCCTCTGCCGCAACGCGAAGACGAAGACGCCTCGATAGGCCTTTGCCAGGCGGTCCTGTTCGACCTCGACGGCACCCTCGCCGACACGGCGCCCGATCTGGCCGCAGCCGTCAACAAGATGCGTCACGAGCGCGGCCTCGAGATGGTGCCGCTCGAAAACCTGCGGCCGCTGGCGTCGGCCGGCGCGCGCGGGCTGATCGGGGGCGCTTTCGGCATTGGGCCCGAGCATCCCGAGTTCGCGGGGATGCGCGAGGAGTTTCTCGCCAATTACGAAGCCGACCTGTGCATCGAAACCACGCTCTTCCAGGGCATCGACGCTGTGCTCGATGAACTGGACGCGCGTGGTGTGCGCTGGGGCATCGTGACCAACAAGGTGGCCCGCCTGACCGATCCGCTGGTGGCCCTGCTGGGTCTCGATCTGCGGGCCGGCTGCGTGGTCAGCGGCGATACGACTCCGCACTCGAAGCCCCATCCGGCGCCGCTGTTGCACGCGGCCCGCATGCTGGACCTCCCGCCGGAGCGGATCGTCTACGTGGGTGACGACTTGCGCGACGTGCAGGCGGGCTTCGCAGCAGGCATGGTGACGGTCGCAGCGGCCTACGGCTACTGTGGCAATGACATTCCGCCGACCCGCTGGCATGCGCAACATGTCGTCCAATCTCCGGCTGAACTGCAGAAACTGCTGCGAGAGATCAGTTGACCGGGCTGCTACCTCGCGGATCAGGTTGCGGAGCACCGTGCGGTGTCCTATCCAAATACAGCCAAGACAGGGCTGTCGATCTATTGTAAAATCTACTTTGGCCCAGCATTTAGGGGCAACAAACCGCGGGGGCGACCTGGTTTCGACAGGGGTTGCGAAGCGGCTAGGGCATACCGAGGACCCGTCACCTCGTTAATCAATGGGAAAAACGTAACTGCAAACGACGATACGTTCGCACTGGCAGCCTAAGGGCCGCCGTCCTCTGCCTAGTTCACTGACGGGCTAGAGTCGCAAGACCGGTAGCAATACCGACAGAGGTCATATACGTCAGTTAAGCCTTGGCGGTGTCACGACGTCCGGGTCGAAAATCTAGTGAATCGCCGTCATGCAGCGTGTTCGTCCGCGTCGTGGCGGTTAAATCAAATGACAGAACTAAGTATGTAGAACTGGTCGTAGAGTGCTTCTGGACGCGGGTTCGATTCCCGCCGCCTCCACCAAACACCCTGCAAGTAGCAGCAATGTTTTGCTAAGAACCCCGACAGCGTCAGGCTTTCGGGGGTTTTTTGTTGCGTGTTGCTTTCGTTTACTGATCCTGCGGGCACTGCAGATTGCAACCGTCCGGGTCACCGTTGTCGCCCTTTTTGCGCATCGCGGACTTCTTGTCGGACTGGTACTTGTTCGACGGCGCGGATGCGGCGAACGGCAGTTGCGGGTGCTCCTGCAGATGGAATTCGTCATCCAGGATGCCGCCAGGCACGCCCGGCGAATTCTGCGCGAAAGCAATGGAGACTGTGGCGAACAACGCGCCTGCCGTAACAGCCACGGCACAGGCTTTGAGTAGAACGTTCATGTCGATCCGGCGCGGGTGTGCCGCGCAGTTGAGGCTAAATCAGAAGGCTACAGAGTATCGCATACCGCGCCAGACCGGGGCGGCAGGCCCCGCCTGTGTTGTTACAGGCGCTTACCCGAGGGCCGGACCGAGTCCATCGTCGAGTTCCAGCAGCACTCCG
The DNA here is from genome assembly GCF_050436665.1 of Paraburkholderia sp. EB58. Lineage (NCBI taxonomy): Bacteria > Pseudomonadati > Pseudomonadota > Betaproteobacteria > Burkholderiales > Burkholderiaceae > Paraburkholderia > Paraburkholderia sp. EB58. Next base: position 20,853 of record NZ_JBNDMQ010000018.1, read on the forward strand.
CAATCCTGTGGATTGTAGCCCTCCAGCCGGGCCACGCCGCTCTTGAATACTTCGCTGCGCAGCATGTCGATGACGGTGGCAAGCGGCGTGCGTTCGAGCGCCGCCCGGTCGCAAGCGAAGTAATAGTCCTCATCGACGATCGGCACAAAATCGAGGCCGAAATGATGGGCGGCCGGCTCCACGCCGAATCCCACATCGGCCATGCCGCTGGCGACAAACGCAGCAATCGCCGAATGCGTCAGTTCCGTCGACGCATAGCCGTTGACCCGATCCGGATCGACGCCCACGCGACGCAACGCGAGATCGAGCAGCATCCGCGTGCCGGACCCCGGCTGCCGGTTCACGAAGCGGATGTCGTCGCGCGAGAGATCGCGCAGTCCGCCGATCCGCTTCGGATTGCCCTTCGATAGAAACAGGCCCTGCTTACGCTGCGTGAGGTGGAGCAGCACATGGCGCTCGGGATCGAGCCAGCGCCGGTAGGTATTTGCACAAGCAGCGCGAAATTCACCGCGCGGCAGGTGAAAGCCGGCCAGATCGCACTCGCCTCGCGCCAGCGCGGTGACGGCATCCGCGCTATCGCGATACTTGATGTCGACGGGCACTTCATCAGCCACCAGCGAGGTGACCAGCGCAGCCACCGCATAGCCGTGCGAAGCGTGAATCCGTACGTCATCGGCGGGCGGCGCGAGCCATCGGTTCAGGTCGCTCGCCACCTCGCTCGCCAGCGCCCGCATGTTGCCATCGAGCCGCTCGCTGCACAGACGCTGCGCGCGCAACACGGCCTGGCCCAAGTCAGACAGCACCGAACCGCGCCCGCGCTCTTTGGCAATCAATGGACCACCCAGCCGCTCCTCGATGCTGCGCAGCAAACCCCATGCGTGACGGTAGGACAAACCCTTAAGCGTCGCCGCCTGGGCAATGCTGCCCGCTTCGTCAACGAGCGCCAAAAGCTGCACGACGTCCGTCAGGCTGGCTTCGCGGCCGTCCGCGTCGCGGACAACCAACTGCGCATGGCATTCGATCCTGATCATATATGCTGAGTTGCATCCTATTGCGAAAGGGGCGTCACCCGCCTATCGTTGCTCTACACATACCAAACGTACGAAGCATATGTGCATACTTTATGAAACACAAGTGCATATTAGACTTCGGAGGAGCCCCCACTTTGGACGATTCGAACGCGCTCGCACCTGAGCAACTGGTGCAGCGTCATGCGCAGCCAGGCCGGTCTTTGCTTGCCGTGCTGCACGCCATCCAGGACGAACTAGGCTTTGTACCGCCGGAGACCGTGGCACCGCTCGCCCGGGCGATGAACCTGTCACGCGCGGAAGTCCACGGTGTGCTCACCTATTACCACCATTTCCGTACCCATCCCGCGGCGCCGGTCACCGTACAACTCTGCCGCGCCGAAGCCTGCCGCAGCATGGGCACCGAGGCGCTGGCGCAGCACATTGAAGCGCGCACCGGTTGCCGCTTCGACGGCGAGCATCAAGACGCACATGGCGCGGCCGTCGGGCTCGAATCGGTGTATTGCCTCGGCCAGTGCGCGCTGTCGCCCGCGCTGATGATCAACGGCACGCTGCACGCGAAAGTCACGCCCCAGAAGTTCGACGCGCTGCTCGCGGCTGCGACAAAGCGAGTGGAGGAAACGGCATGACGCGCGTTTATGTTCCTCGCGATTCCGCGGCGCTGGCACTCGGCGCTGACGCGCTGGCCGATGCGATTGCCCGTGAAGCGGCGCAACGCGGCATCGCCATTGAACTGATCCGCAACGGTTCGCGCGGGTTGCTATGGCTCGAGCCGCTTGTCGAAGTCGTCACTCCGCGCGGGCGGATCGGCTATGCGAATGTCGACGCAGCAGATGTCGCCTCGTTGTTCGATGCGGGCTTCACTGAGGGCGGCGCTCATCCGAATCATGTGGGCGTCGTCGACGAGATTCCTTATCTGCAAAGACAGCAGCGTCTAACCTTCGCCCGCATCGGCATCACCGATCCCCTGTCTATCGAGGATTACGTCTCCCATGGCGGTCTCGAAGGGTTGAAGCGGGCGCTCGCCACCGATGGCGACGCCGCCTGCGAAGCCCTGATCGAATCAGGCCTGCGCGGCCGCGGCGGTGCAGCGTTCCCCGCCGGTATCAAATGGCGCACGGTGCGCGCCGCCAAGGCTGCCCAGAAGTACATCGTCTGCAACGCGGATGAAGGCGATTCGGGCACTTTCTCCGACCGTCTGATCATGGAGAGCGATCCCTACGTGCTGATCGAAGGGATGATCATCGCGGGCATCGTGACCGGCGCGACGCTCGGCTACATCTACGTGCGCAGCGAGTACCCGCATTCGATCGCGACGCTCGAAGCCGCTATCAAACGCGCCCGTGACGCCGGCTGGCTCGGCGGCAGCGTGCTGAGCTCGGCTCACAGGTTCGAACTTGAGGTCGCCAAAGGCGCGGGCGCCTATGTCTGCGGCGAAGAAACCGCGCTGCTCGAATCGCTCGAAGGCAAGCGTGGCATCGTGCGTGCCAAGCCGCCGGTGCCGGCACTGGTGGGTCTGTTCGGACAGCCAACCGTCATCAACAACGTCATCACACTCGCCACGGTACCGATCATCTTCGCACGCGGCGCGGCCTTTTATACAAACTTCGGCATGGGCCGCTCACGTGGCACCCTGCCGTTTCAGCTCGCCGGTAACGTGAAGCAAGGCGGTCTAGTCGAGCTCGCGTTCGGTGTCACGCTACGCGAGTTGCTGTACGACTATGGCGGCGGCACCGCCAGCGGCCGGCCCGCGCGCGCGGTGCAGGTGGGAGGCCCGCTCGGCACCTATCTGCCGGAAAGCCAATGGGACATTCCTTTGGACTACGAAGCCTACGCGGCGGTCGGCGCAGTGGTGGGCCACGGCGGCATCGTGGTGCATGACGACACCTCGAATCTCGCGGAACTCGCACAATACGCCATGCATTTCTGCGCGCTCGAATCGTGCGGCAAATGCACGCCATGCCGGATCGGTTCGACGCGCGGCGTGGAGGTGATCGCACGCATTCGCAATGGCGATACTTCGACGCGGCAAGTGCAATTGCTGCGCGACCTGTGCGACACGATGGTGTCCGGTTCGCTCTGCGCGATGGGCGGCATGACGCCCTACCCGGTGCTGTCCGCACTCGACCACTTTCCCGAAGACTTCGGTCTCGACACCGTCCAGCCCAAAGCGGCGGCGGCCTGACGATGGAGCCCACCATGTCCGACGTGATCAAATCCCCCGCTGGCGGTTGCGGTTCCGGCAACTGCGCGTGCAAAGCACAGGCACAGGCGCAAAGAAGCACCCCAACCCGCTCGCCCTTTGACGACACCGACTACGGCACGCCACTGCGCCATGCGGATATCGACGTGACGCTCGAAATCGACGGTCAGGCGGTCACCGTCCCAGCCGGCACCTCCGTGATGCGCGCGGCGATCGAGGCCGGCGTGAACGTGCCGAAGCTGTGCGCCACCGACTCCCTCGAACCATTCGGCTCGTGCCGTCTGTGTCTCGTCGAGATCGAAGGCAAGCGCGGTTATCCGGCCTCGTGCACGACGCCCGTTGAAGCGGGCATGAAGGTGCGCACGCAAACCGACCGTCTGCAGTCGCTACGCCGCAATGTGATGGAGTTGTACATCTCCGATCACCCGCTCGACTGCCTGACCTGCCCTGCCAACGGCGATTGCGAACTGCAGGACATGGCCGGCGTAACGGGTCTGCGCGAAGTGCGCTATGGCTTCGACGGCGCGAACCATCTGAAGGACAAGAAGGACGAATCGAATCCGTACTTCACCTACGACCCGTCCAAGTGCATCGTCTGCAACCGGTGCGTGCGCGCGTGTGAAGAAACCCAGGGCACGTTCGCGCTGACGATCGCCGGTCGTGGTTTCGAATCGCGTGTCGCCGCAAGCGCAAACCAGCCGTTCATGGAATCGGAGTGCGTCTCGTGCGGCGCGTGCGTCGCTGCGTGCCCCACCGCGACGCTGCAGGAAAAGACCGTCGTGATGCTCGGCCAGGCGGAGCATTCGATTGTGACGACCTGCGCGTACTGCGGCGTGGGTTGCTCGTTCAAGGCGGAGATGAAGGGCAGCCAGGTTGTGCGGATGGTGCCGAACAAGAACGGTCAGGCCAACGAAGGCCACGCGTGCGTGAAAGGCCGCTTTGCGTGGGGCTATGCCACGCACAAGGACCGCATCACCAAGCCGATGATCCGCGCGAAGATCACCGATCCGTGGCGCGAAGTCAGTTGGGAAGAGGCGCTCAGCTACGCGGCCTCGGAGTTCCGCCGCATTCAGGCGAAATATGGCCGCGATTCGATCGGCGGTATCACGTCGTCGCGCTGCACTAACGAAGAAACGTATCTGGTGCAGAAGCTCGTGCGCGCCGCGTTCGGCAACAACAACGTCGACACCTGCGCGCGCGTGTGTCACTCGCCGACCGGCTACGGTTTGAAGACCACGCTCGGCGAGTCGGCGGGCACGCAGACTTTCGCGTCCGTCGACAAGGCCGACGTCATCATGGTGATCGGCGCGAATCCGACTGATGGTCATCCGGTGTTCGGCTCGCGCCTGAAGCGCCGCGTTCGCGAAGGCGCGAAGCTGATCGTGGTCGATCCGCGCCGCATCGATATTGTCGATACGCCGCACGTGAAGGCGTCATACCACCTGCAACTGCGGCCCGGTACGAACGTCGCGATCGTCAATGCGCTCGCCCACGTGATTGTGACGGAAGGCCTGCTCAACGAGGCGTTTATTGCAGAACGCTGCGACACGCGTGCGTTCGATCAATGGCGCGCGTTTGTCGCGCTGCCGGAAAACGCGCCGGAAGCCACGGCGGAAATCACTGGCGTGCCTGCCGAACACGTACGTGCCGCCGCACGCATCTACGCGACGGGCGGTAACGCCGCGATCTACTACGGCCTCGGCGTCACGGAACACGCTCAAGGCTCGACCATGGTGATGGGTATCGCGAACCTCGCGATGGCCACCGGCAATATCGGCCGCGAAGGGGTGGGCGTCAATCCCCTGCGCGGCCAGAACAACGTGCAGGGTTCGTGCGACATGGGCTCGTTCCCGCACGAACTGCCGGGTTACCGCCATATCAGCGATACGACCACACGCACCCTGTTTGAAGAAGCCTGGCACGTCACGCTGCAACCCGAGCCAGGTCTGCGCATTCCGAACATGTTCGATGCGGCGCTCGACGGCAGTTTCAAGGGGCTCTATTGCCAGGGCGAAGACATCGTGCAGTCGGATCCGAATACGCATCACGTGTCGGCCGCGCTGTCGTCGATGGAGTGCATCGTCGTTCAGGATATCTTCCTGAACGAAACGGCGAAGTACGCACACGTGCTGCTGCCGGGTTCGACGTTCCTCGAAAAGGACGGCACCTTCACCAACGCAGAGCGCCGCATCTCGCGCGTTCGCAAAGTGATGCCGCCGCTTCCTGGCTACGCCGACTGGGAAGTCACGGTGATGCTCGCCCGTGCGCTCGGCTACGAAATGGACTATGCACATCCGTCCGAGATCATGGACGAAATCGCACGCCTCACGCCGACCTTCCACGGTGTCTCGTACGCGAAGCTCGAGCAGCTCGGCAGCATCCAGTGGCCGTGCAATGAAAACGCGCCGGACGGCACGCCGACCATGCACATCGATACTTTCGTGCGTGGTAAAGGTAAGTTCGTGATCACGAAGTTCATCGCCTCGCCGGAAAAGGTCACGCGCAAATTCCCGCTGATCCTCACGACTGGGCGCATCCTGTCGCAATACAACGTGGGTGCGCAAACGCGTCGCACGGAAAACTCGCGCTGGCACGACGAAGACCGGCTCGAGATTCATCCGCACGATGCAGAAGAACGCGGCATCAAGATGGATGACTGGGTTGGCATCGAATCACGCGCAGGCCAGACCGTATTGCGCGCCAAGGTGACCGATCGGATGCAGCCGGGCGTCGTCTATACGACGTTCCACTTCCCCGAATCAGGCGCCAACGTGATCACGACCGGGAGTTCCGACTGGGCCACCAATTGTCCCGAATACAAGGTGACCGCCGTGCAGGTGATGCCGGTTGAACAGCCGTCACAATGGCAGCAGGACTATTCTCGCTTCAATACGGAACAGCTCGATTTGCTGCGCCAGCGTGAACTGGCCAATGCAACGTCGGGCAAATGAGGGCACGCCATGGATGAACAGAACCTGATCGACATGGCGAACCGGATCGGCGAGTTTTTCGATTCGATGCCGGACCGCGAAGAGGCGCTCGCCGGCATCGCCGATCATATTCGCCGCTTCTGGGAGCCGCGGATGCGGCGCACGCTGCTGGCCACGCTCGACCGGCCGGATGCGGGCGGCCTGCAGATGTCGGCCATCGTCAAAGAGGCCGTGCTGGCGAACCGCGAAAAGTTGACACCGGCAGCGGCTGTGGCCAACTGAAGGGATGCTCCGGGACCACTTAAGCGTCCCTAACCCGCTGCCTGCTGAGGCGTAACACTCCTCGCGAACCACGCCTCACAGTGGCGCAGCAACGCGTTCAGATCGGACGCGGGCCGCCCGCGCACGCTGATATAGCCATCCGGTCGCATCAGGTAAAACGCCGGCCGGGTCCGCCCATACGACTCGGACAGCGACGGCGCGCCTTCGCCTGTCGTATCGCTGACGCGCCAGATCCGCACCGCACCCGGCAAAAGCCGCTCGACGGCCTCGCTCAAGCGGTCAAGATTGGCGTCGTGGGTCGCGTTGCGGCTCGCGGCTGGATCGAGCGGCGCTCCGTTGGCATCAACCGGCGCGACCAGCAGAAACAACGAAAAGAACGCCGGATCGTGCAAGTCGAAAATGCAGCCGATACCTGGCGCGCGCCCCAGTGGTCCGTCCACGACATGCACGAGCGCATCGGGCGCGCGCTCGCCAGCACGCGGGCCGCCATCGAGCACCCGCTCAAGCGTGAGCGGACTGCGCCGGTACTGGATCGCCAGTTCACTCACCGTGAGACGCGCGGCATCGCGCAGCGGGCCAAGCGCGGCGAGCGCCGGCATGACGCGTTCACGCAATAGCTTGAGCGGCCCATGATCGGCTTCCGCCATGTGCGTGACGAAGCTGGTCTGCCGCAATACATCGCGCTCGATTGGATGCCGCTCCAGGTGATACGAGTCGAGCAGCCGGTCCGGCGCGTGGCCCTTCATCACGCGGGCCAGTTTCCAGCCCAGGTTGAACGCTTCCTGAATCCCCGTGTTCATTCCTTGTGCACCGGCTGGGCTGTGCACATGCGCGGCGTCGCCGGCAAGGAACACCCGCCCGACCCTCAATTGTTCGACCATCCGACTGTTCAGATGAAAATGCGTCGACCACGTCAGGTCCTCGAACTTCACGGAATGATGGATACGCCGTGCGGCGAGCGCGCGGCATTCCTCGAGCGAAGGCGCGGGCGCGGCGACCCGTGGCGCTGCGCCGGAAGTGCCGGCTGCAGTTGAAGAGGATGAACCATCCAAGGCTGACACGCTCGACGAACCCGCGCCGTTCAACGAGCTTGAGTCAGATCGTCGAGCCTCATCCGCTTGCGGGGAAACGGGCGTCGGCGAATGATCTGCAATCAGCCGATAGCGCCCCGCGCCCATTGGAAACAGCGCCGCGAGCCCCTCGCCCGAGGCGAAGATATGGAGCTCGTCATCGGACCAGTCCGTCTCGGCCTGCAGATCGGCCAGCAGGAAAGTTTGCTCGAAGGTCTTGCCGGCGAAGCTCATGCCGAGGCGGTGGCGAATCGCGCTGTGCGCGCCGTCCGCCGCGATCAGGTATGAAGGATGCACGGTTTCGCTGTGTCCGTCGGCGCGCTGCAGCGTCGCGCTGAGCCCGGCAGAGCCCTGCGCGAACTCCGTCAGTTCGACGCCGCGCTCGATGCTCACGCCGAGCGTCGCCAGGTGCTCGGTCAACAAGCGTTCGGTGATGGCCTGATCGAGGAACAGCACGTACGGATAGCGCGTCTGCAGCGGATCGAAGTCGAGGCGCGCAAGCCGTTGCCCATTGGAATAGAGATTCGCTGCGCGGGCGCGATGGCCCAGCTCGAGAAACGGCTCGATGAGACGATGCTGTTCAAGCAGTTCAAGCGTGCGTGCCTGGATGCCGATGGCCCGTGAATGCGGGTCCGGCTGCAACGCCTTGTCGATCAGGCGCACGGGAATATGCGCACGCGCGAGGCTCATTGCGGCAGCAAGCCCGGTTGGGCCCGCCCCAACGATCAGCACCGGCGACGCATCGTATGAGGCGGCGGCCATGCAGAACTCCGGAGACCAACATGCCGCCTAGTGTACGCCGCTGCCCGGCCGCCTGACGGTGCACTGCGTCAATCCCGCGTCAATGCGAATGCGGGTGCTCGAGGGAACAGTGGTGATGGGTGGTACCGAGATCGACCTGCAGCGTGGCGTGCTGCATGGCAAATTCTTCGCGCAGCGTGAACACGATGGCGTCAACGGCTGCGTCTCCGGGGTGTCCCGCCGGGATCACGAGATGCGCGCTCAGGGCGTTGCCGGTGGTGGATAGCGCCCACACGTGCAGGTCGTGCACGTCGGTGACGCCCGGCTGACCCGCAAGATATTCGCGAATGCGCTGCAGGTCGACACCGGGCGGAACCGCATCCAGCGCGAGCCGCACCGAATCGCGCAGCAGCCCCCATGTGCCGTACACAATTACCGCCACAACAATGAGGCTCATCACCGGGTCGAGCCAGGTCCAGTTCGTGCCGAGAATGACGAGGCCGCTCACCGCGACGGCCGCGGAGATCAGCGCGTCACCCGCCATGTGGAGAAACGCGCCGCGAATATTGAGGTCTTCCTTCTGGCCGCGCATGAAGAGCCACGCGGAGAAGCCGTTGACCAGCATACCAACGGTGGCGACGACGAACACGGTCAGCCCCGCAACCGGTGCGGGGTTCATCAGGCGGCCAATTGCTTCGGTGACGATCACGCCGCACGCAAACAGCAGCAGCCCCGCATTCACCAGCGAGGCGAGGATCGAGGTGCTGCCATAGCCGAAGGTGTAGTGCGCCGAGGGGCGTCGCGTGGTGAGCCAGGTGGCGCCCCAGGCCAGCAGCAGACCGAGCACGTCAGAGAGGTTGTGGCCGGCATCGGCGAGCAGCGCGGTCGAATGTGCGATCACGCCGTAGACGCCCTGAATCAGGACGATGGCGACGTTCAGTACGACAGCGATAGCGAAGGCGCGCCCGTGACCCGCGACCGGTGCGTGATGGTGATGGTGGCCGCCGTGGCTGTGGTTGTGGGAATGACCGTGAGTGTTGCTATGGGTGTGGCCCTTGGCGTGCGGGTGAGCCGCGTGCTCATCGTGTTCATGCGCGTGCTCATGGGCATGCTCGCCATGCGCGTGACCGTCTTCGCGCTGCTCGGCCGGGCCGTTGGAAACTGGAGGTGTATTCATGACGGGTCCAAGGGAAATTCGGTCACCGGTTCAGCCACGTGTTCCAACATGCCCGCGAGCATGCCGCTGATGTGCCGATCCGCCGCGAGGTAGAACACCTGCTTGCCCTGGCGCTCCGCGCGCACAATCCGCGCCGCCCGCAACAACCGCAGGTGGTGACTCACGAGCGAAGGCGAGAAACCCAGCGACTCGGCGATCGCGCCGACCGCGCGAGGTTCGTCGACACAGGCAAGCACGATACGCAGGCGGCTCAGATCTCCGAGCAGGCGGAACAGGTCGGCGAGCGGCACGACACGGTCGTCATTGAATACGGGCAACATCGTCTACGAACATATGAACAGTTGTTCATATGTTATAGATCAACATCTAGACCGTCAATCGATGGGTGGAAGGCGGCGAGTATGGGAAAATGCGACATTTGCCTTACAAGACTTGCCCTCCCCGTCATGGAACCCCTGTTTGAACGCGCCTACGCGGCGCATCGTGACGGCCGCCTCGACGACGCCGAGCGCGGCTATCGCGCCGCGCTTGATATCGATCCCGCGCATGTCGATGCGCTGCACCTGCTAGGTGTGCTACGCCACCAGCTGGGTCAGCATGCCGAAGCTGCCGACCTCGTCGGGCGCGCGGTCGACCTGCGCCCGCAGGATGCCGCGCTGCAGTTAAATCTCGGCAACGCGCTCAAGGCACTGGGACAACTCGACGGCGCGATCGAGCGCTTTCGCAATGCGCTGACGCTTGCGCCGGCCTTTCCGCTGGCGCACTACAACCTCGGCAACGCATATGCGGCTGCCGGTCGCCACGAAGACGCAGCCGACGCGTTCAGGAAATCGTTGCGCCTGCAACCGGATAACGCGTCGACGCACAACAACCTCGGCAACGCGCTGCACGCGCTCGGGCGCCACGACGAAGCGATTGGCTCATTCCAGCGCGCGCTCGAACTGCATCCGGGCCACGGGGGCGCGCACAACAATCTCGGCATGGCGCTCAATGCGCTAGGTAAGGCCGACGAAGCCGTTGAACAGTTTCGCGCCGCGATCTCCGCGCAGCCGCGCTTTGTTGCCGCGCATTTCAACCTGGCCAACACGTTGGACGCAACCGGTCAGCACGAGCAGGCGCTCGGCGCGTTCGAAGTCGTGCTGGCGTTGCAGCCGCAGTTCCCGCCAGCGCTGTACGGCTTGGGCAATTCGCTCGCCGCGTTGGGACGTCACAAGGAGGCGCTGCCGCGTTTTGAACTCGTGGTGGGCCTCGATCCGAACTTCGCGCTCGCGTGGCTGAGTCTCGGCACCACGCACCATGCGCTCGGCGCGCATGCTGCGGCCGTACGCGCATTCGATCAGGCGTTACGGCTGCGGCCCGATCTGGCGTCTGCCCATATGAACCGCGCGATTGCATGGCTTACGCTCGGAGATTTCGCGCGCGGACTACCCGAATACGAATGGCGCCTCAAGACGATGGCGCAGCGCGGCCCGCAGACGCTGCCTCGCTGGCAGGGTGAGCCGATCGAAAAACTCACGCTGTTCGTGCATGCTGAACAAGGCTTCGGCGACACGCTGCAATTCGCGCGTTTCGTGCCGATCGCGGCTCAGCGCGCGGCGCGTGTCGTGCTCGAGGTGCAGCCGCAGCTCGTGCCGATTCTCGCGCCCGCCGCGACCGAGTGGCGCGTGACACTGATCGCCCAAGGCACGCCGCGCCCGCCGGCGGATCTGCAATGCCCACTGTTGAGCTTGCCGCTCGCACTCGGCATGAACGCCGAGACCATTCCGGCGCGTACGCCCTACCTCAGCGTGCCACCCACCTACCGGCGCAAGTGGCGCGGCTCGCTCGGCGGCCAGGCCAAGCGCAAAATCGGCCTCGCGTGGTCCGGCCGCGTCCAGCAACATGAAAACCGCACGATGCCGCTCTCCGCTCTCGAGCCGCTATTCGCGCTCGAAGGCATCGACTGGATCATCCTGCAGCCCAATCTCAGCGCGGCGGAATGTGCCACGCTCGACGCGCATCCGCGCGCCAGCTCCATTCATCGCTTCGACAGGCGCATCGGCGATTTTGCGGACACGGCGGCGATCATCGAGCGGCTCGACGCGGTCGTCTCAATCGATACCTCGATCGCCCACCTGAGCGGCGCATTGCGCAAGCCGCTTTGGTTGATGCTGCCGTTTGCCGCCGACTGGCGCTGGTTCGTCGACGACCCGCGCAGCCCGTGGTATCCCGGCGCGCGCCTCGTGCGTCAACCGCAACCGGGCGCATGGGATGCCGTGGTCGAGAAAGTCGCGCAGGAATTGCGCAACGCGTAGAAGGTCTCCACGGCCCAAAGGTCCTCAAACGTCCTTAAGCGTCAGAAAAGGTCACTAAAAAACAAAAACCCCACACTCGCAAAAATGTGGGGTTTTCTTTTCCTGACAGGCTAAAGTCGCTTGCCTGAAGTCGCTTAGGCCGCGCGGTACTGGTTGCGCGATTCCGGTGTGCGATACAGCACGAGCGTCGCGATCAGACCGCAGATTCCCGCGAGACCGAGCCACAAGCCAGGCGCCGCCTTGTTACCGGTCGTATGGATCAGCAGCGTCGAGATCGCTGGCGTGAAGCCGCCGATCGTCGTCGCGAGGCTGTAGGCGAGCGAGAAACCCGCGGTACGCACTTCGACCGGCATCACTTCGGTCAATGCCACCACCATCGCACCGTTATAGCAGGCGTAGAGGAACGAGAGCCACAGTTCGACGACGAGCAGGCGCGCGAACGACGGGTCGCTCACCAGCCATTGCACGGCCGGATACGCTGTGAGGATCGTCAGGATCGTGAACACCAGCAGCACCGGACGACGCCCGACGCGATCCGAGACCGCCCCGGCGAGCGGCAGCCAGACCAGATTCGACAGCCCGATACAGACCGTGACGACCAGCGAGTCGAGCGATGACAGCTTCAGCACTTCCTTGCCGAAGGTCGGCGTGTAAGCCGTGATCATGTAGAAACACACGGTGGTCATGATCACCATGCCCATGCCGCCGAGCACGATGCCCCAGTTTTCGAGCATCGACTTCATGATCTCGCCCATGCTCGGACGATGCTTGCGCTTCGCAAACTCTTCGGTTTCCTGCAGCGAACGACGGATCAGGAACAGGAACGGCACGATCAGGCAGCCGATCAGGAACGGCACGCGCCATCCCCATGCGCCCATGTGTTCAACTGGCAGAAGCCGGTTCAGGAACACGCCGATCAGCGCAGCGAACACGACCGCAACCTGCTGGCTGCCCGACTGCCATGAACAATAAAAGCCCTTGTTGCCCTTGGTCGCGATCTCCGACAGGTAGACCGACACGCCGCCCAGTTCCACGCCGGCCGAGAAGCCTTGCAGCAGACGGCCCAACAGCACCAGGGCCGGCGCGAGCATGCCGATGGTCGAATAGCCTGGAACGGCGGCGACCGTCAGGGTGCCGAGCGCCATCAGCCCGAGGGTCAGCATCAGGCCCTTGCGTCGGCCGTGATGATCGATGTAGGCGCCGAGGACAATGGCGCCGAGCGGCCGCATCAGGAAGCCTGCGCCGAATACCGACAGCGACAGCATCAGCGAAGCGAAATCGCTCCCGCTCGGGAAGTAGGTCTTGGCAATATACGAAGCGTAATAGCCATAGACCATGAAATCGTACATCTCCAGAAAGTTGCCGCTGACGACGCGGAAAACGGTCCGGACCTTCGATTCGTTGGGGGATGCGTGGGACGCAGTAGACATGACATTCTCGAAATGGCCCACCGCCGGATCGGGGCCGGCATGATTGGGCAGTTGACTACACTTCACCGCGTCGGCGAGCAGATGCCACTGGCGAGGGAAAACCTGAAACGAATGCGCCGGGGGCGGCGCATTTTGATGCTGCGCACATTGCAGCGGTATCAGGGTAAACCTAGGGGTGCCGCTGCGACGGCTGCGAGACCGAATATTACCGTTCCTGACGCAAGCTTGCAGGTTAGAGACACACTGATCGCGCCCCTTAGTGGCTCTCGCAGTACACTCGCGGTACCCTTTGTTGACCACCCTCTTTCACGTGACTGTCGAACAGATGTCCACCGCCCGCGCTCTTTCGTTGCGCCCCGCTACGCCGGCCGACGCCGACCTGATCGCATCGATCCATTCCGCCAGTTGGCAAGCCACCTATCGTGGCCTGCTGCCCGACGCCTTCCTCGACGGCGAGGTGACGCGCGAACGCGCCGCCTACTGGCAGGTGCGACTGCGCGCGCCGGGCGCCGAACGGCGCAATGTGGTGATCGCCGAGATCGCCGGCGAGCCGATCGGTTTTGCCTGCGTCGAACGGCAACCCGACTCCGCGTGGGGCGTCTTGCTGGACAATCTGCATGCGCTGCCCGGCCATCAGGGAATCGGCGTCGGCAAGCTGTTGATGCGGGCGGCTGTCGACTGGGCGCGCGCGCAAGGCGAAACCCAACTTTATCTGTACGTGCTGGAAGGCAATACACCGGCCATCGGCTTCTATGAACGTCAGGGCTGGCAATTCGCCGGCGCGGAGCCCGATCACATGGGCGGCGTGGATATCACCGCGCTGCGCTATGTGTATCAGCTGGACGGTCGCGCATAAACAAACAGCCCGGCAAATTGCCGGGCTGTCTGCCTGAAACCACGAAAGGGATTGCGGCCTGCTTATCGCGACGGCGATGTGGGCAGCCCCGACTCGTTCTGACGCTGCAGTTGCAGCACCTGGTTCTGCACCTCACGCAACTGGGCTTGGGCCTTTTCCTTCTCGACTCGCAATGCAACCGCCTCGTTTTGGGCCTGGCGTTGGTAATCGTTGACCTTGGCCTGCTGGGTGCGAGCCACATCCAGATCGGCCTGCAAGCGCTTTGCGCGGTCTTCCGACAGCGCAATCACATCCTGAATAAACGCCTTTTGCGCCTGCAATTGCGTGCGGCGGATTTCCACCTCGGCCAGTTGTGCGGTCTGCTGCACGAAGCCCGTATAGACTGCTTCGGCGCGAACGTCGTCCTGTGATTTGATCACCCGCCAGAAGTGTTTGTCCTGAAACAACGCTACGTAATACGTCATTTCCTGCGGATAGAAGAACAGGCTCGCGCCATAGCTGCCGTTGTAAGTGGTGCGCAACTCGGTCAGTTGCGAGTCGTGAATCATCTGCATCAGTTCGGCGACGTTGCCTTGCGCGTCGCCGCTGGTGTCGCCAGCAGTGCCGGCACCTGAGGCCGTTTGCAAGGCCGTGGCAACCGGCTGAGGCGTCAGCGTATTCATGGCCGGACGCGTTCCGACGACCGGCGCCGAATTTGATGAACCAGCGGCCTCTCCTGCCAGCACGAGACCACCATGCTGCAGCAGCGCACACGTGGTCGCGAGCAGCATTGCGCGCCGTACAGTTAAGAGGTACTTCATACGTGCATGCTCCATGCGAATTTCAAATAGCCGTGAATTATCGCGCGGATTTGCGTTCAGGCGAAGCGTTACTGTGTCGCGTGACAACACTTTAAATCGAGATAGATAGCAATCTTAAGGTTCCATCAAATCAATCGACAATCGCGAAAAAGTGTCCTGCTTGATGCACTAAAAAAGAAACAATAAACCGCATGGAGACAGGGCGAATTTTGCAGGAATTTCCGGACAGCTGCAGCCCGATCTGCCCGCTATATGGAGATAGTTGCCGCGTGAAACTTCAATGAACCTGAACACGGCATCTTATATTTCATAACTGACTATCCAATTAAAGCAGAACACGGTGGTTGTCCTATTCAATCGAATCGCGAAACCGTATCCACATAACAACGCGGCTCCGTATAAAAACGGAGCCGCTTTTGTGCCCTCGTATCGAGTGCGACAAGACTGTTGCTGCGAATGCGCTCCTAGAACCGCGTTTCGCGCGCCACGCGCAGGAACGTATCGAGTAGCGGTGTGCAGTCGAGCAACTCGGGACCGCCCGCACGGTGGAATTCAGGGTGCCACTGCACGCCCATCACGAACGGTGCGCGTCGATAGCGAACTGCTTCGATGATGCCGTCCGCCGCCGACACCGCCTCAATATTGAGATCGCGGCCGAGCGTCTTGACCGCCTGGTGGTGAATCGAATTGACGATGGCGTCGCGCCGGCCCGGGAACATGTTGGCAAGCGTCGAGCCGTCCGGAAAGTGAATGCCGTGACGGTGCTGATCATAGTGTTCGTTGACGTGCGCGCCGGCTGTCGGCACGTCCGTGGCGATGTCCTGGTAGAGAGTTCCGCCAAACGCCACGTTGATCAGCTGACAGCCCCGGCACACGCCGAGCACCGGCTTGCCGGACTCGATGAATTCGTGCAGCAGTTCCAGTTCGTACATGTCCCGCACGCGGTCGCCCGGCCACTCGGGGCTCGTCGCCTGTTCAGCGTAGGACTGTGGCGACACATCCGCACCACCCTGCAGCAACAGGCCATCGAGATTCTTCGCGTAGTCGCGCAGACGGATGTTGCTCGGATGCAGCATGCCTTGATGGCCGACTGTTGGGATCATGAAAACCAGCACGTCGCGCGACATCACCCAGTGCGCAATCGATTCTTCGAGATATTGCAACGTCTTGCCGCGCAGGCCTTTGGCGCCCGGCTCCGGGTGGAAGATCCGCGCCGATACGCCAATACGCAAGGTCCGCTGGGTGATCCGCCGCCCTGCCCGGTCGAAGATCTGGCGCGCGCGCGCCGCGATAATGCGGCCAAATACGGACCAGGCGGAGTCCGTCTGCTTTAGATAGCGTGGCGGGGATGGTGGCAACGCATTCGGCGGTGGCGGGTTTGTGGCCGTGAAATCCGGCGCCGCGCCAAACCCAGGCGGCACCGAACCTGCAGTGCCGCGCGCGCCGGATGCGGCCGACGACGTGCTCTCTGCCTTCGCGTTCGCCGCTGCGGCTGCTGGTGCTGGCGCGGCGGCTGGTGTTGGTGCCGCTGCCGGCGCCGCGGCTGCCGGCGCAGAACGCGCGGCACGGGCGGCGTCGCGTAGCTCCTTCGTGTGGGCTTCCTGCTGCGCGTAGGCCTCTTGCCGCGCCGTAGACTCAGCGGCGGACGCGCGCGCTTCGGCGGCATCGCGCTGCTGGGCCTGAGCAGCATCCGTGGGAGTGACGCTCGACGCGCTGGCAGGATCGTCGGTCGAAGAGCGGACTGCCGCTTCTTCAGCCGCGGGCGAGGGCGCCGCAGACTGGGCAGGCAGATCTTTGAGCGGCGACTGGATGGAATCCTCGTGTGAGACGGGCGAGGAGACCTTGGGAGATGCAGGCGCAGTATCCGGCTGTGAACCCGTGGGGCTTAAAACGTCGGGCTTCGAAACCTCTGCCGGCGTGCCGGACGGGGATGGGGTGCCGGGCGTACCGGCATTCTCTGGCTTGTTTTCGCTCATGACTGTCGGACAGGCGCCTTCCACGCGAACGGACGGATGTGGATTGATTATCCGCTACCGGGCGAGGCGCGGCAAACGTGCACACAATTGCTCACATTGTTACGCCACGTTCATCAGTCGGTGCGATAACCCTATCCATTTATGGATCGGGTTGTTCGTCGAAAGTTTCGCGCAGTGCGATCTGCAAGCTCGCGTGGATCTTCACGCACCAGCGCCACAGCAGCGTCATCAACAGCGCGGCGCACACCAGCACCGCGATGAGCAGCCCGGTGGGCGGTAGGATACCGCCCGAGAGCGCCGCCACCAGCAGGAACACCCCTACCATCGAGACCACCGGCACGAGGTCGGAAATCGCCGAGCGGATCGCGCGTGTGAAGCGCCCCGCTTTCGCCGGCTGGACACTGAGCTCGGCGAGCAGCAACGCGAGCGATTTGGTCTTGCGATACACCGCAACCAGAAACGGCATCGACACCACCAAGGCTACACTCCACAGCACGACGCGCTGCATGGGTTCGGAGGGCAACCAACGATCCAGCAGCGTATTCGCATGCGGCGCACCGTAAGTGACCGCGAGGAAGATCGCCACCACCAGCGCGAGGTTGACCGCGATCTGCAGGATGATCCGGCGCGTGATGTCAAACAGCGTCGGGCCGTCGTTGGCAGGCCGCAGGCTCCCGAGCCACTGCGAATACATGCCGAACACATTGGCAACGGTGCGCGGCATTGCGTGACCGAGCCGCTGCGTGAGCGGATCGGCGGCGCGGATCAGATACGGCGTGAAGAGAGTCGTCAGCGCCGACACCGCGACTGCGATCGGGTACAGGAAGGCGCTCGTCACTTTCAGCGTGAGACCGAGCGAGGCGATGATGAAAGAGAACTCGCCGATCTGCGACACGGTCATACCAACCCGCATCGCCGTGCGTCCATCCTTGCCGGCGAGGAAGGTGCCGAGACCACACGAGACGATCTTGCCGACGATCACGGCCACCGTGATGACCGCAATTGGCCACGCGTAGTCGACCAGCACATGCGGGTTGAGCATCAGGCCAATCGTGACGAAGAAGATCGCCGAAAAAGCATCGCGCAGCGGCGCAATCAGATGTTCGATGCGATGCAGATGACGCGACTCGGCCATGATCGCGCCAATCAGGAACGCGCCGAGTGCGATGCTGTAGTCGAGCTTCACGACGAGCAGACAGAAGCCAAAACAGAAACCAAGCACCGACACGAGCAGCATCTCGTCGCTGCCCGAACGCGCCACGTAATTGAGCGCGCGCGGCACGACGAGAATGCCCACCACCAGCGACACCGTCATGAACAGCAGCAGCTTGCCGAGCGTGATCACCGCGACGCCGACGCTCAACTGTCCCGTCTGCGCGATGCCGGACAGTAGCACCAGCATGGCGATAGCGAGAATGTCCTCGACAATCAGAATGCCGAACACCAGTTGCGCGAAGCTCTCACGCTTGAGACCGAGTTCGGACAATGCCTTGACGATGATGGTGGTGGACGAGATCGCGAGGATCGCGCCGAGAAACAGCGAGTCCATCGGATTCCAGCCAAACGCGCTGCCGATCTCGTAGCCGAGCCACAGCATCAGCACGATCTCCGACAACGCCGCGACGATCGCCGTGGCGCCGACCTGAAACAGTTTGCGCAGACTGAATTCGAGCCCCAGCGAAAACATCAGGAACACGACGCCGAGCTCGCCGAGCGTCTGAATGGTCTGCTCGTCGTGGATCAACTGAAACGGCGGCGTGTACGGCCCGATGATCACCCCAGCGGCGATATACCCGAGCACCACCGGCTGTTTCAGGCGATGAAACAGCACGGTGACGACGCCCGCGAGCGCCATGACTACCGCCAGATCCTGAATGAAGCCGATACCGTGGTGCATAGGCCGAGAATCCTTACAAAAAGTAATCTTGAAAACACGATAGTAACGCAGCCTGGCGGCAAGCCGACCTGGCGGCGTCGCCGGAGGCAGAAACGCGTCGCTGACGACCTCGATCCCTCCTGACGGTGACCGGGCTGCCAATCACCCCATCGGCATCCTTGCAGGCCTCGAAATCGTCTGGTCCATGCCCGCCACCTTCCTGCAAGGCACCGCCATCGTGGCCAGCATCGCCATGAGCAGGGTCCGCCGACGGCCTCGTGCTGGCGGCCTGAGCCTTGTTCTACAATGCGTGCGATGAGTTTCACCCTTGCTCTTCATGCCGCGCGCGGATGTCCACGAGGAACATCTCGAACTGTTTCGCTTGCTGCGCGCGCGTGATGCCGTTGGCGCCCGCCAGTCGGTGCAGCGCCATATTGAAGCTGAAGCGTTTCGCGCGACCCTCTTCAACCGGATTTAACCGTCAACCGCATCTGATCGTATCTAACCGGACCTGAACGACCATGGCCACTGAATTCACGCCCTTCCCGCCGCTCGCCCAGCTCGCCGCCGATCTGGCCGCAGGCCGCACCACCAGCCGCCAGCTCGTCGAAACCGCGCTCGAACGCATCGCAGATCCAGCCGGCCAGGGCTCGACCGTCTTCATGCATGTCGATGCCGCCAACGCCCGCGCCGCCGCCGACGGCCACGACCGGCTGCGCGCGGCCGGCACTGTGTTGTCGCCGCTCGCCGGCATCCCGGTGTCGGTCAAGGACCTGTTCGACATCGAAGGCCAGGTCACCCGTGCGGGTTCGCTCGCGTTGGCCGATGCGCCGCCCGCCACTGCCGATGCGGTCACCGTCGCCCGCCTGAAGCGGGCCGGCGCGGTGATCGTCGGGCGCACCAACATGAGCGAGTTTGCGTTCTCCGGGCTCGGCCTGAACCCGCACTACGGCCATCCGCTCTCGCCTTACCGGCGTGACGTGAAAGGCGACGAACGGGTTTCCGGCGGCTCATCCTCGGGTGCGGCGGCATCGGTGGCGGATGGGATGGCGGCCATCGCGCTTGGCACTGACACGGGCGGTTCGATTCGCATTCCAGCCGCGCTATGCGGCCTGACCGGCTTCAAACCCACCGCCGATCGCATCCCCAAGCAAGGCGGCGTGCCGCTCTCGCCGACGCTCGATTCGTTCGGGCCGATCGGTGTCTCCGTGGCGTGCTGCGCGTTGGTCGACCGCATGCTGGCGGGGCTCGAGCCGCGCATCCCGGCGGTTCGCCCGCTCGAAGGCGTGCGCCTCGGTGTGCTGACCAACTATGTGACCGACGGCGTCGAGCCCGCCGTCGCCGCCGCCCTCGATACAGCGCTCAAGCATCTGGAAGCAGCCGGCGCGATTGTCAGCGAAGTCCGTTTTGCGCCGCTCGACCGCTTGCCGGAGATCAACCGCTTCGGCTTTCCGTCGATTGAAGCGTATGCGTGGCACCGTCCGCTACTGGAGAAGCACCGCGAGGAGTACGACCCGCGCGTGCTGGTGCGCATCCTGAAAGGTCAGCCGGCCAGCGCCGCCGACTATCTCGACCTGGTGGCCGAGCGCACCGCGCTGCTGGACGCCGCCCGCAAGCTGTGGCAACGCTTCGACGCAATCGTCGCGCCCACGGTGCCGGTCGTGCCGCCGCGCGTGGCCGACCTCGTGCATGACGACGACGCCTTCGGCCGCACCAATGCGTTGATCCTGCGCAATCCGAGCGCATTTAACTTCCTCGATACCTGCGCGCTCTCGCTGCCCTGCCATCGCCGCGGCGACGCACCGGTCGGGCTAATGCTGGCGGGCGCGCCGCATGGCGACGACGCCCTGCTGGCGATTGGCCGCGCCGCCGAAGCGGTGCTCAATACGATCCGTTAGCGATCCGTAGACGAAGAACAGGCGGGCGGGTGTTCGCGCTAGAATCGCGGGCACCCGCCCCTTTGGGTTTTCGACTTTCGACAGCCACACGATCCATGAATAACGACAATGCGATGCTGCGCCGCGAGCGCACCCTGCTGGTTTTGCTTGGCCTGATCTGCGTTGCGCTGGTCGGCGGCGCGCTGTACCTGCAGTACGGTCTGCACGAAGACCCGTGCCCGCTGTGCATTCTGCAGCGTTACTTCTTCCTGTTGATCGCGATCTTTGCGTTCCTCGGCGCGCGATTCAACAGTTGGCGCGGCGTGCGGCTGCTCGAAGTCCTGGCCGCCATCTCAGCGCTGGCCGGCATTGTGACGGCGGCACGGCATGTCTACGTGCAGGCGAATCCGGGTTTTAGCTGCGGCTTCGACGCGCTGCAACCGCTGGTCGACAGTCTGCCGCCGGCTCACTGGCTGCCGGGCGTGTTCAAAGTCGCGGGATTGTGCGAGACGGCGTATCCGCCGATTTTTGGCCTGACCCTGCCGCAGTGGTCGCTGCTCGCCTTTTTCGTGGCGTATGTGCCATTGGCGTTGAGCCTCATTCGTAATCGCCGCCGGATCGCTTAACGGCTAGCACGGCTTTCAACGCCGCGGCGGCTTCGCAGCCCGGCCGGCTGTCGAAGCCGGTCCGAACCCGTCCGGCGTCACGCGCCTGGCTCTCAGGCCAGGTGTGCAGGCAACGCCCTGACGGGCGATTCCGCCGCCGGCCTTCGTCATCCCGTGCATGCGCCCATGCTTGCCGCCAAGGCCGGACACGCGCCCAAATGCATGCGTCGTCGTAAACACCTGGGAGGACCGGTTCAGCCCCCTTTTACCCGCTGCCCGCCCCGATTTCCACTCCTTGGCGCCCAACGCGCCGGCCGCTGCGCCGTGCTCCATCTGCCTTTCCGGCCAAACCGCCGCCTCCCGCCGCCGTATCACCGCCCGTGCCGCGTCCGACGTTCATGACCACCCGCGAATAATCCGCATCACCCAGGGGAAATATTTTCAGGACAAGGTAGTGCTATCTTCGGATATGGATGGCGATCTACGTGCGCGAGGCCGGCTACGGTGCGACCTCATGCGTAACGCGCGCCCGGTCCGCAATGTCTTTCGGATTCGCCATGACAACGCAAACCATCCGCTTCTATCACCGTGGGGCCGTCCGAGAGGTTCAGGGCGTGCCGGCGACGCGCACCGTGCTGCAGCACCTGCGCGAAGACCTGCATTGCACGGGCACCAAGGAAGGTTGCGCGGAAGGCGACTGCGGCGCCTGCACAGTCGTGCTCGGCGAACTCAATGGCGAAGGCAGGCTGACGCTCAAAGCCGTCAACGCCTGCATCCAGTTTCTGCCCACGCTCGACGGCCGGGCGCTCTTCAGCGTCGAAGACCTGCGCGCTGCCGATGGCGCACTGCACCCCGTACAGCAGGCGATGGTCGACTGTCATGGCTCGCAATGCGGCTTCTGCACACCCGGGTTTGTCATGTCGATGTGGGCGTTGTACGAAAACCAGCCCGCTGCCGCAGGCCTCCCTACGCGCGACGAAATCAATACCGCCTTGTCCGGCAATCTGTGCCGCTGCACCGGCTACCGGCCAATCGTCGACGCTGCGCAGAAGATGTTCGACTACGCCCAGTATCCGCGCGTACCGTTCGATCGGGTGGCCGTCAGCGAGGCGCTAAAGCCGCTGCAACGCAAAGACACGTTCGAATACCTCGCACCCGACGTGCGCGGCGGCGCTTTCAGCACGCCCGCGTTCTACGCGCCGGTGACGCTGAACGCCCTCGCGGCCTTGCGCGCGCAGCATCCGCGAGCCCGCATTCTCGCCGGCAGCACGGATGTCGGCCTGTGGGTTACCAAGCAGTTCCGCGACCTTGGCGACATCCTGTACCTCGGCAACGTGGCCGAACTCAAGACCATCGAGCGCGACGCGCAAACCCTGACGATCGGGGCGGCGGTCACGCTGGAAGACGCCTACGCCGCGCTCGCCGCGGACTACCCCGAACTCGCCGAACTCTGGACCCGCTTCGCGTCGCTGCCGATCCGCAATGCCGGCACGCTCGGCGGCAATGTCGCGAACGGCTCGCCCATCGGCGATTCGATGCCGGCGCTGCTCGCGCTCGGCGCCGAAGTCGTGCTGCGGCACGGCGCCAAAACGCGCACGCTACCGCTGGACGCGTTTTACCTCGGCTATCAGAAGACCGCGCTCGCCGCCGGTGAATTTGTCGCGGCGATCCGTGTGCCGCGTCCTGCGCCCGATCTGCGTTTTCGCACCTACAAGGTCTCGAAGCGGTACGATCAGGATATCTCGGCGGTCTGCGCCGCCTTTGCGTTACGCATTGCGGATGGCGCGATCGTTGAAGCGCGTATTGCCTTTGGCGGCATGGCGGCAACGCCGAAGCGCGCCGCTCACGCCGAAGCCGCTCTGACCGGCGCAGCCTGGGATGACACAACGACCCAGCGCGCGATGGACGCACTCGCCGCCGACTACCAGCCGCTCAGCGACATGCGGGCGTCGAGCGCGTATCGATTGAAGGTGGCGCGCAATCTGCTGCGACGCTTCCAGATGGAAACGCGCGATCACGCACCGCTTGCCCTCCTCGACGTGAATGCCTTTGCATTCGAAGCCGGCGAGGCGAGCGCGGCAGCCGCGCAGGAGTCGTCGTGATGAACAAGCAAACCGAAGCTTTCATCAAACATGCCGCGGATCGTGAGGAAACCGCCGCGATCGGCGCGTCCTTGCCGCATGAGTCCGCCGCGCTGCATGTGAGCGGCGAAGCCACCTATACCGACGACCTGCCTGAACTCCAAGGCACGCTGCACGCCGCGCTCGGACTGGCGCGCCATGCGCATGCGCGGATCGTTTCGCTCGACCTCGCAGCCGTGCGCAGTGCGCCAGGGGTGATCGCGGTGCTATGCGCTGCAGACATCCCGGGTGAAAACAATTGCGGCCCGGTGCTGCACGACGATCCGATTCTGGCCGAGGACGAAGTGCTGTATCTCGGTCAACCGGTGTTCGCCGTGATCGCCGAGAGCCACGAACTGGCGCGACGTGCCGCAACGCTCGCGAAAAGCGACGACGTGGTCCGTTACGAACCGCTGGAGGTTGTGCTGACGCCGGCCGAAGCCAAGACGAGGAAGCAGTTCGTCCTGCCGCCGCTGCATCTGAAACGCGGTGAGCCTGCTGCGAAAATCGCCGCCGCGCCGCACCAGATTGCGGGGATGTTCGAAGTCGGCGGTCAGGAACAGTTCTATCTGGAAGGACAGGTCGCCTACGCGATCCCCAAAGAGATGGACAGCATGCTCGTCTACAGTTCGACGCAGCATCCGAGCGAAATGCAGCAGGTGGTCGCGCATATGCTCGGCTGGCCGGCGCATAGCGTGGTCTGCGAATGCCGTCGCATGGGTGGCGGCTTCGGCGGCAAGGAATCGCAATCGGCGTTGTTCGCATGCGTCGCGGCGCTCGCTGCAAAGATTCTGCAGCGGCCCGTCAAAGTGCGTGCCGACCGCGACGACGATTTCATGATCACCGGCAAACGTCACGACGCCGTCTACGAATACGAAGCCGGCTTCGACGAGACCGGCCGCATTCTCGGCGCACGCGTCGAGATCGCGCTGCGCGCAGGCTACTCCGCGGACCTCTCCGGCGCCGTGGCCACGCGGGCCGTGTGCCACTTCGACAACGCGTATTACCTGTCCGACGTCGAGATTGTCGCGTTGTGCTGCAAGACCAATACGCAGTCGAACACGGCATTCCGCGGCTTCGGCGGCCCGCAGGGCGCGCTGGTGATGGAAGTGATGCTCGACAGTATCGCCCGGCAACTGAAGTGCGATCCGCTCGATGTCCGGCTTGCCAACTACTATGGCGTGGGCGAGCGTGACGTGACGCCGTATGGCCAGCGCGTGGAAGACAATGTGATCGCACCGCTCACGGACGAACTGCTCGCCAGCAGCGACTATCGCGCCCGCCGCGCGGCGCTGGCTGCCTACAATACGGCGAGTCCGGTGCTCAAACGTGGCATCGCCTTCTCGCCGGTGAAATTCGGCATTTCGTTCAACGTACCGTTCCTCAATCAGGCCGGGGCGCTGGTGCACGTCTACAAGGACGGCTCGATCCTCGTCAATCACGGCGGCACCGAGATGGGTCAGGGCTTGAACACGAAAGTGGCCCAGGTGGTGGCGAACGAATTTGGCGTACCGCTCGCGCGCGTGCGGGCAACGGCGACGGATACGTCGAAGGTGGCCAACACGTCCGCGACAGCCGCCTCGACCGGCAGCGATCTGAACGGCAAGGCGGCCGAAGCCGCGGCGCGCACGATCCGTAACCGGTTGGCCGTTCTGGCCGCCAAGGAACTCGGCGGCGCAGCCGACGCCGTGCAGTTCAAGGACAGCATGGTGCACGCCGACGGCGTGGCGATGCCCTTCGCACAACTCGTCAACGCCGCGTATCTCGCCCGCGTGCAACTGTGGTCCGACGGTTTCTATACCACGCCCAAGGTGCATTGGGACGCGAAAAACCTCACCGGTCATCCGTTCTACTATTTCGCATACGGTGCGGCAGTGTCGGAAGTGGTGGTCGATACGCTGACCGGCGAATGGAAGCTCGTGCGCGCCGATGTGCTGCATGACGCCGGGCAGTCGATCAATCCGGCCATCGATATCGGCCAGGTGGAAGGCGGCTTCATCCAGGGGATGGGATGGCTCACGACCGAGGAACTCTGGTGGAACCGCGAGGGTCGACTCATGACGCATGCGCCGTCGACGTACAAGATTCCCGCGGTAAGCGATACGCCCGCTGCGTTCCACGTGCGGCTCTACCGCAATGAAAACGCCGAGCCGACAGTGTTCCGCTCGAAGGCTGTCGGCGAGCCGCCGTTGTTGCTGCCGTTTTCGGTGTTCCTGGCGATTCGCGATGCGGTTGCGGCGGCGGCGCCGGAGGTGAGTAGCGCACCGCCATTGCGCGCCCCCGCGACGCCGGAGGCGATTCTCGATGCGCTGGAGGCTATGGTGCCGCCGGCGCCTTCAGCGACGCCGGCCAGCGCTCCCGCAAGCGTCGATACCGCCACATGATTTTTCACGCGCTGCGCGACACGAACGCGCAGCGCCACGCTTAACCGGTCACACGGACACCCCGTGCGGCCATGGATGGAGAACCGCCGGATGCAAGCCTGGCTAACCGATCTGCAACAACTGCTCACCCACGGCGATGCTGCCGTGCTGGTGACGGTCGCGCGCGTCGAGGGATCGGCGCCCCGCGAAGCCGGCACGAAGATGATCGTCACGCGCGATTCGGCGCGGCATACGATCGGCGGCGGCCATCTCGAATGGAAAGCCATCGAAACCGCACGCCAGGTCCTCAAGGAAGGCATGCGCGTGCCGCATATGCGCCGGCTCGAACGCTTCGCGCTCGGCCCGAGTCTCGGCCAATGCTGCGGCGGCGCCGTGGTGCTCGCGTTCGAGCGGCTGGATGTCGGCGATCTCGGCTGGATCAGCTCGCTCGTGAAGCGCGTGGCGGCAGGTCTTTCGACGGTGCGTAGCGTATCATTCGGGCCCGCGCCGGATGCGGTCGTGCTGTCAGACCCGGAGCCCGGCGTCGAAGGCCCCGACTGTTTGCTGTGGGACGGCGCCGGCTTCGACGAGAGCAGTTCGCTGCTCACTGAAACCATCGCGCCACGCGACTTCGCCGTCGTACTGTTCGGCGCCGGTCACGTGGGCGCGGCACTCGTGCGCGTGCTGGCAACGCTGCCATGCCACGTGCGGTGGGTCGACGAGCGCGACGCGCAATTTCCGCCGCCCGAGCTGCTGCAAGCGCCGAATTTGACGATTGATCCGAACGACGCACCCGACGAGGCCATCGACCAGGCTGCGCCACACACGTACTTCATCGTGATGACGCACAACCATGCGCTCGACCTCGAATTAGCCGAGCGTATTTTGCGGCGCGGCGACTTCGCGTTCTTCGGCATGATCGGCTCGCACAGCAAGCGCAAGCAGTTCGAACGCCGGCTCGCCGCTCGCGGCATCGACCCCGCGCTGGTTGCGCGGATGAAATGCCCGCTCGGCGTGGACGGCATCATCGACAAGTCGCCGGAAATCATAGCGATCTCCGCGGCCGCGCAGGTGTTGCAGGCGGTAGAAGCGAACGCTCACGCAACCCAGACAGCATGATGAGGCTTCGATCAGCGACACACATCCGGCACGGATCGACTCATCCCGAATCAGACCATTGAAGAATCGAACATGAACACAACGACCACCCCCACTCTCGCCGACAAGGTGGCAGGCGCGCCCAAGGCCGAACTGCATATCCATATCGAAGGTTCTCTGGAACCCGAGCTGATCTTCGCGCTCGCCGAGCGCAACGGCGTGAAGCTCGCCTACGACTCGATCGAGGCCTTGCGCGCCGCGTATGCGTTCACCGATCTGCAGTCGTTTCTCGACATCTACTATGCAGGCGCGAGCGTCCTGCTGCATGAGCAGGATTTCTACGACATGACGATGGCCTACGTCGAGCGCTCGCTCGCGGACAACGTCACGCACACCGAAATTTTCTTCGATCCGCAAACGCATACCGAACGGGGCGTATCGATTGCAACCGTCGTGGCGGGTATCGAGCGCGCGCTGGCCGACGCCGAAAAGCGCGGGCTGACCAGCAAGCTGATTCTGTGCTTCCTGCGCCACCTCTCGGAAGAAGATGCGCTCGCCACCTTCGAGGAGGCACTGCCTCTGTTCGACCAGTACAAACATCGGCTGATCGGCGTGGGCCTCGATTCGTCGGAGCGCGGTCATCCGCCGTCGAAGTTCGAGCGCGTGTTTGCGAAAGCGCGTGCAAAGGGGCTGAAGCTCGTCGCGCATGCGGGCGAGGAAGGCCCGCCGTCGTACATCTACGAAGCACTCGATCTGCTGAAGGTAGATCGCGTCGACCACGGCGTGCGCAGCATCGAAGACCCCGCGCTCGTCACGCGTCTGGCCGACACACGCGTCGCGCTGACCGTGTGCCCGCTGTCGAACCTGAAGCTGTGCGTGTTCGACGACCTGACCAAACACACGTTGAAGGCGCTGCTCGACAAGGGTGTCGCCGTCACTGTGAATTCCGACGATCCGGCCTACTTTGGCGGCTACGTCAACGCGAACTACCTCGCCACCATCGAGGCGCTCAAGCTCACCGACGCCGAGGTCTACACCATCATCCGCAACAGCTTCGAGGCAGCGTTTGTTACGCTGGCGGAACGCGACGCATTGATCGCCAAGCTCGATGCGCACTGGCACGCCGCTGAGGTGAACTGACCGGCGCCAGCGCGGTTGCGCTTGACCAGCAGGGGGGCGGCGCGGTGCGCGCGGCCCTCTGCGCCCCCTTTACATTCTCATATAACGGAGACGGTTTTTCCCATGACTCACTCGGCTCAAGCGGCCCAAACCGCATTCCGCGCGCAACTGCTGACGTTCAACGGCGACCCGGCGCAATCCTCCAACGCAGCAGTCTTCCACGAAGACGGGCTGCTGATCGTCGAAGACGGCCACGTTGTCGCGACGGGCGCGTATGCGGCGCTCTCGTCCCAGCTCGCCCCCGGCACGCAAGTGCAGGACATGCGCGGCAAACTGATCGTGCCTGGCTTCATCGACACCCACATCCACTATCCGCAAACGGACATGATCGCCTCGCCCGCGCCCGGTCTGCTGCCGTGGCTCGAGACCTACACGTTCCCGACCGAGCGGCGCTTCACCGACCCGGCCTACGCGCAGGACACGGCGAGCTTCTTCGTCGAAGAACTGCTGGCCTGCGGCACCACCACGGCGCTGGTATATTGCACGGTGCACAAGGAATCGGCGGACGCGCTTTTCACTGAAAGCGCAGCGCGCAACCTGCGCATGGTGGCCGGCAAGGTACTGATGGACCGCAACTGCCCCGAGTTCCTGCGCGACACCGCGCAGTCGGGCTACGACGACAGCGCCGAGCTGATCGGCCGCTGGCACAACCGCGGACGCCAGATGTACGCACTGACGCCGCGTTTCGCGCCGACCTCGACCGAAGCCCAGCTCGAAGCCTGCGGCGTGCTCGCGCGCCAGCATCCGGATATCTTCATCCAGAGCCACGTCGCGGAGAACACCGACGAAGTGAAGTGGGTGGCGGATCTGTTCCCCGGGCACCGCAGCTATCTGGACATCTACGATCACTACGGCCTGCTGCGCCGCCGCGCCGTTTACGGCCACTGCATCTACCTCGATCAGCAAGACCGCAAGCGGATGGCCGAGACCGGCACGGTGGCTTCGCACTGCCCGACCTCGAACCTGTTCCTCGGCAGCGGCCTGTTCGACTTCGACAAGGCTGACGAAGCCGGCATGCCGATCGCGCTTGCCACCGACGTCGGCGGCGGCACCTCGTTCTCGATGCTGCAAACCATGAACGAAGCGCACAAGGTGGCGCGGCTTACCGGTCATCATCTGACCGCCACGCGCATGTTCTGGCTCGCCACCGCGGGCGCGGCCGAGGCGCTCGACCTGGCGGACAAGGTCGGCACGCTCGCGCCGAAGTCGGAAGCGGATTTCGTCGTGCTCGACCCGCAGGCGACGCCGCTGCTCGCGCGCCGCACCGGACGCACCGAGTCCCTTGAAGAACTGCTGTTCGCTTTCGCGCTGCTGGGCGACGACCGTGCCATCTTTGAAACCTACGCGGCCGGCAAGCGCGTGCACAAGCGCGACGAAGCGCGTCAAGATGCCGCGCGCAAGGCGAAGATCGCCGCGTAAATGCGTCGAGGTCGCGGCGTTAGCGCTCGATACGTGGAGGCTGTCAGTCATCGGAGTGCAAAGGCGCACAGTTGCACCGCGACTTCTGGCCGCAACCTGACAACGCAAAACGGCCCGGCAGGTTCGCCCTGCCGGGCCGTTTTGCTTGCGTGTGCCGCGTCGTGCCGACCGGCGGCGGCCGTCCAGACTCTTACTGCACGACCACCGGCCCCGAAGCCGGCGAAGCAGGCGCCGGCGCACCGGCCGCCTCGTTCGACACCCCGGCGTTCTTGTCCACCGGCAGCTTGACCGTGCGCACCGCGCCGTTGCCGAGCGGGAAGTCCGCCAGCGCGCTATGCGCCAGGTACGGCATTGCCCGCACCAGCGACGGTTCGTCGCCCGCATTGCGCGCCAACACGTTGTAGACCTCCTTGCCGGTTGCACGGTCCGTGATGCGGATGCCGAGCGTATGCGTAAACACCGGGTATGACTGACTCACATAAGCCGGCGGGAACGCCCCGTAAGGCCCCCACGGGTCGAGTGGGCGGCCCCAGTAAGGGCCGGGCCACGGGCTGCTGTAGAACACGGGCTGGGTGACGTTCATGGTGTCGGTCCGGGTGCCGTACGAGAGGCCCACCAGGTAGTGAGCCTGCTGCTCGTCGACCTGCCTGAACGCGCGCGTTGCCAGATCATTGGCCACCAGCACTTCGTAGGTCTGCTGTTCCAGACTGTTCTGCTGCGCGGGGCTGCGCGTGAACGCATAGGTGCGGCTCGCATCGCTGCCGGTCCAGTCCGAGAAGGCCGTCACCTGAGTCGTCACGTAACTGGTACAGCCGGAGAGCGCTGCCGTCAGCGCAAACAGCATCAGCATCGCGCGCCGGGTCCAACGGTCTGATTTCATGGTCTTCCTCATTCTTACGTTTAATCGCCGCACGCACGCGCGGCGGCCCGATCATACGCTGACCTGGCCCCTGAAGAAAAAGTTCGGCGCGCAGAGCACGCCCGAGCTTTGTACAATGGCTCGGTATACCGGTGCGCACTGGGTGCGCGGCCGGCTCGAGACCCTATTCTTAGAAAATACCATGGCTGATACCGCAACACCCACTGTGATCCGCCGCGCCGACTATGCGGCGCCCGCTTTCCTGATCGATACCGTAGCACTTGAATTCGATCTCGTGCCCGAGCGCACGGTCGTCAAGAACACGATGCGCGTGCGCCGCAACCCCGACGCCAGCCGCGCCGCGCACCTCGAACTGCTCGGCGAGCGCCTCGAGTTCGTCAGCGCGTCCATCGACGGCAAGCCGTATACCGCCGTGCGCCCGAACGAACACGGCCTGACGGTCGAGAACGTGCCGGAAGCCTTCGAGCTGACGCTCACGAGCATTTGCAAGCCTATTGAAAACACTACGCTCTCCGGGTTGTACGTGTCGAGCGGCAACTTCTTTACGCAATGTGAGGCGGAAGGCTTTCACGGCATTACCTATTTCCTCGACCGGCCGGACGTGATGGCCACCTACACGGTCACCCTGCGGGCGGACAAGGCCGCGTACCCGGTGCTGCTGTCGAACGGCAACCTGCTCGAAGAAGGCGATCTGCCCGACGGCCGCCACTTCGCCCGCTGGGAAGATCCGTTCCGCAAGCCCTGCTACCTGTTCGCCCTCGTGGCGGGCAAGCTGGTGTGCATCGAAGAGCGCGTGAAGAGCGGCTCGGGCAAGGAAAAGCTGCTGCAGGTGTGGGTCGAACCGCACGACCTGGACAAGACCCGTCACGCCATGGATTCGCTGATCCATTCGATCCGCTGGGATGAGGAGCGCTTCGGGCTCGAGCTGGATCTGGACCGCTTCATGATCGTCGCCGTGAGCGACTTCAACATGGGCGCGATGGAAAACAAGGGGCTCAATATCTTCAACACGAAGTACGTGCTGGCGAACCCCGAAACCGCGAGCGACACCGACTTCGCCAACATCGAAGCGGTGGTCGGCCACGAGTATTTCCACAACTGGACCGGCAACCGCGTCACCTGCCGCGACTGGTTCCAGTTGAGCCTGAAGGAAGGCCTGACGGTGTTCCGCGACCAGGAGTTCTCGGCCGACATGGCAGGCGGCGCGACCGACGAAGCCGCGCGTGCCACCAAGCGGATCGAGGACGTGCGGGTGCTGCGCCAGATGCAGTTCGCCGAAGACGCGGGTCCGATGGCGCATCCGGTACGCCCGGAAAGCTACGTCGAGATCAACAACTTCTACACGATGACCGTCTATGAAAAGGGCGCGGAAGTCGTGCGGATGTATCAGACGCTGTTCGGCCGCGACGGCTTCCGCAAGGGCATGGATCTGTACTTCAAGCGGCACGACGGGCAGGCCGTGACCTGCGACGACTTCCGTCATGCGATGGCGGACGCGAACGGCCGCGACCTCGCGCAATACGAGCGCTGGTACAGCCAGGCAGGCACGCCGCGTGTATCAGTCAAGACCGAGTACGACGCCGCGCAGCGCAGCTACCGCGTGATGCTCACGCAGGGTTATGGTGACGCCGCACCGGCCGCCCGCGAAACGCAAAAGGGCCCGCTGCTGATCCCGTTTGCGATCGGCCTGATCGGCAAGGACGGTGCCGATCTGCCGCTGCGGCTCGAAGGCGAAGCGAGCGCTGCGCCGGGCACCACGCGCGTGCTCGAATTGACGGAGACTGCGCAGACTTTCACGTTCGTCGATGTCGCTGAGAAGCCGTTGCCTTCGCTGTTGCGCAATTTCTCGGCGCCGGTCATCGTCGAATACGACTATACCGCCGACGAACTGGCATTCCTGCTTGCCCACGACAGCGATCCGTTCAACCGCTGGGAAGCCGGTCAACGGCTCGCAACGCGTGAGTTGCTCGCACTGGCCGGGCGCGCTGCAACGGGCGTGCCGCTGCAACTGGACGATTCGGTCGTCGCCGCGTTTGCACGCGTGCTGACCGACGAGTCGCTCTCCCCGGCGTTCCGTGAACTGGCGCTGATCCTGCCGTCTGAGGCGTATCTGGCCGAGCAGATGGCCGAGTCGAACCCCGCCGCCGTTCATACCGCCCGTCAGTTCGTGCGCAAGCGCCTCGCCACCGCCCTCAAGGGCGAATGGCTCACGGTGTACGAGCAACACCATACGCCGGGTGCGTACGAGGCTACGTCGAAGGCCAGCGGTCATCGCGCGCTGAAGAACCTCGCGCTGTCCTACCTCGCCGAACTGGACGATCCGGCCGACGCCGTGCGGCTTGCCTCGGCGCAGTACGCCGCGGCGAACAACATGACCGATCGCTCGGCAGCGCTTTCCGCCCTGCTCAACGCGGCGGCAGCGGGCGGCGGTACGCAGGCGCAAGATGCACTGGCCGACTTCTATCGGCGCTTCGAGCAGGAGCCGCTCGTCATCGACAAGTGGTTTGCCCTGCAGGCCACCCAGCGCGGCAGCACCCAGCAGCCGGTGATCGAAAGCGTGCGCAAGCTGATGGCGCATCCGGCGTTCAACCTGAAGAATCCGAACCGCGCCCGTTCGCTGATTTTCAGTTTCTGTATGGCCAATCCGGCGCAGTTCCACGCCGAAGACGGTTCGGGTTATGCGTTCTGGGCAGAACAGGTGATTGCGCTCGACGCACTGAATCCGCAGGTCGCCGCGCGTCTCGCCCGCTCCCTCGAACTGTGGCGGCGCTTTACCCCCAGGTTGCGCGAAGGCATGCGTGCAGCGCTCGAGAAAGTGGCCGCGCAAGCGAAGTCGCGCGATGTGCGGGAGATCGTGGAGAAGGCCCTGGCCTGATCTTCGCAAGCGCTCTCAGGTAAGGAAAAGCCGGCACCCGTTGCCGGCTTTTTTTCGCCCGTAGGAACTGCTCTGCAAGAGGGGCTGCGGGAATTAGTTAGTCATCCGGATGACTGTTTTTGTCAGGCTGCATGGGTGAAAGTAAACGCATCCATTTAACGGTTTGCATTTAACGCGACGCGTTATACATTTCCCATGATCACAACATTTGGCGACAAGGCCACAGCAGTGTTATTTAGAGGCAGCTTCGTCCGTTCCGTGCCCACGCAGATCCAGCACGTCGCGTATCGCAAGCTGCTCACGATCGATGCCGCGGCTTCGATTGAAGACCTCTACACTCCACCCGGAAACCGGCTGGAGTCGCTGCAGGGGCAACTCAGTGGGCAATGGAGCATCCGCATTAGCGCGCAGTGGCGTATCTGCTTCCACTTCGTGGACGGTGAGGCGCTGAATGTCGAGATCGTCCATTTTCACTGATTGATTGGGAGACCAGCATGGTCATCAAACGCTCCGAGCTGGACAGCATCGACTTTTCGGACATCGACACCGGCGAGCGGGTTGCGCCGGTCCATCCGGGGGAGATTCTGCGCAGCGAATTCCTCGACCCGCTCGGCATGTCGGTCAACGCACTGGCAAAAGCTCTGCATGTGCCTACGCCGCGCATCAACGACATCATGCTCGGCAAGCGCGTCATCTCGGCAGACACGGCACTGCGCCTTAGCCGCTATTTCGGCGCGAGCGCGCAGTTCTGGCTCAATTTGCAGATCGACTATGACCTGCGCATCGCCACCGAAGCAGCCGGCGAGCAGATCGCAAACGAGATCGAACCGCTCGCTCGGGCGCGGCGCCCGAAGCTGCCCGGAATGCCGCGCGGTCACGCACAGGCTGCTGCCCTTGCTGCGAAGGTGTCCGGCAGCGTGGCCGCTGTCAAACCCCGGCGCAAGCCCTGAGATTCAACGCCTGGGCCAACACGGCGTGCACATTCCGTCTCAAAAGCACAGGAAAGTCACAGCGAGCGGGTAAAATCGGACTATTCCTTCGCCTTACCGGAGTACTGCAATGGCTTTGCAACGTCGTACCACTCTTACGAAGTACCTGATCGAGCAGCAGCGCGAGACCAACAACCTGCCGGCCGATCTGCGGCTCCTGATCGAAGTCGTTGCGCGCGCCTGCAAGGCGATCAGCTACCACGTCAGCAAGGGCGCGCTGGGCGATGCGCTCGGCACCGCGGGCAGCGAGAACGTTCAGGGCGAGGTGCAGAAAAAGCTCGACATTCTGTCCAACGACATCCTGCTGGAAGCGAACGAATGGGGTGGCAATCTGGCCGGCATGGCGTCCGAAGAAATGGAGAAGTTCTCGCCGATTCCGGCGAACTATCCGAAGGGCGAATATCTGCTGGTGTTCGATCCGCTGGACGGTTCGTCGAACATCGACGTGAACGTGTCGATCGGGACCATTTTCTCGGTGCTGCGTTGTCCGGACGGGCAGCAGCCGACTGAACAGTCGTTCCTGCAACCGGGAACGCAGCAAGTCGCCGCGGGCTACGCCGTCTACGGTCCGCAAACCGTACTCGTGCTCACCACCGGCAATGGCGTGAACTGCTTCACACTCGACCGTGAGTTGGGTTCGTGGGTGCTCACGCAGAGCGACATGACCATTCCGGTCGAAACGCGCGAATACGCGATCAATGCGTCGAACGAGCGCCACTGGTACCCGCCTGTCCAGCAGTACATTGGCGAGTTGAAGGCCGGCAAGGATGGCTCGCGTCAGGAGGATTTCAATATGCGCTGGATCGCGTCGATGGTGGCCGACGTGCACCGTATCCTGAACCGCGGCGGCATCTTCATGTACCCGGCCGACAAGCGCACGCCGGACAAGCCGGGCAAGCTGCGCCTGATGTACGAGGCGAATCCGATGGCGTTCATCGTCGAACAGGCGGGCGGCGCCGCGACCAACGGCGAGAAACGTATCCTCGACATCGTGCCCAAAAGCCTGCACGAGCGCGTGGCGGTGTTCCTCGGCTCGAAGAACGAAGTGGATCGCGTGACCCGCTACCATCTCGAAACAAAAAATTGAGCCAGGGGCTGTTAGGGGTTTGTAGAACTGTCCGGTTCTGTAGCACATGAATTGTCCGCTTTTTTGACTTGAGGCGGGAAGCAGTTGAGGGCGTAGCCCGATGCTGCTTGCCGCCTCAGACGGCGTACCTGGCGAACGGTTCAGGCAACCTGTTGCACTTCCTCTGTGATCGTCAATCCTTGCGGGGTGAAGTAAGCCAGGCCGCGAGGTCCGTGGAACACCGCCAAAGCGCCGCTGGGGTATCGGTTCACTCGAACTCTCACCTTGACGTAGTGACAGCGATGGCGATCCGCCGGTATCTGTAGCGCGAGGCCCTCGAACTGGACACAGTTGTCGGAACCCACGACTCTGTCGTACTGCTCGCACAGGATATCTTCCAGGCTGCCGCCGAACCACGGAATAAACGCGGAACCCTCCTCCATCGCCGGTTGAGCGAATTCGGCATTGAAGGCCGGCATATAGACGGTCGCCAGATATCGATTGGCCTGCGCCATGTCCGTGATGCCTGCGAGCGCCAGTTCTTGTGGAAGCCGACCCTGGTGGGTACCAAACGCGCGTTCTGAGCGTCCTCGCGCTTCTGGCGAGTAGGCGGCGATCATGTCGACGCCCAACTGTTTCATGGCGCGCCCGAACTGGGTCGGATTGTCCTTGTCCACCTTGCCACCAGCCTGCGGCGTATGCCAGTAATGGCTGCCACGGTCGCTGTAAAACGAGTTGAACAGGCCATGCCCGGCGATCACTTCGTAGACACCCCGCATACTGCTGACGGTGCCTTCTTCCGCAACGAAGAACATCGAATAGTGCTCGCTGGTGGCGTCGTCCATCGTCACGATCAGGTCCCACATCTGTCCGGCTGCCCATTCGTGCCGGCTGCCGTCCTGGTGGATCATCATGCCTGCCAGCGGACGCCGTTCGCGCCGCTTCCGGTGCGCTCCACGCCTGGCGGCCTTGGGAACCAGCCTGGCCTCCTGCAGACGCATCTTGACCCACGTATAGCCGCGCAGCCCGCCCGACCTCTGGTACCAGTTATGGAAATGTTTGACGTTCCAGCCGACATGTCGCGCACGATATTGCGTGGTCAGCGCCAACACCTCGTCGACCGGAGCGCGTCGATTCGACACCTGCTCCAGTCTATGATCGATCAGGCCATCCAGGCCGCTCGCCTTGTAGCGCGTCAAATAGCGGCGAAAGCTGCGCTCGCACATCCCTAGAAGCTCCGCCGCCTGGCCTTGCGTCAACCTGCCCGAGTCCCATCCCTCGTAAGCCTCGTCGAATCTCATTTTCCGGATCTCCTGTAGCAGTACCGTCCGTGTCATGTCGTCCTCCCGTTGAGGAGACTATGAACCGGACAGATGGCGTGCTACAGAACCGGACAACCCATTAACTCGCAACAAAAATTGAGCCAGGGGCTTGCCAAAGCGCCAATGAAGTCCCTATAATCTCGTTTCTCCTGATGCCGGAATAGCTCAGACGGTAGAGCAGCGCATTCGTAATGCGAAGGTCGGGGGTTCGATTCCTCTTTCCGGCACCACAAGATTCAAGCAAAAAGCCCAGTCCTCGTGACTGGGCTTTTTGCTTTTCGGCTTGATATTCATCCGCAGCGTGGCGGACTCGGTCAACGAGCCATTGTCTACGCGTAGCTCCTCTTAAGGATCGGGCTGGATACGGCGCCATAGGAAACCGTCACCATATCAAGCGCGGCAAGAAAATCCCTCGCATCAAAAATTTCTCCCAGACTCGAGACACCACCTCCCGGCGCGGCCTTCCCGCTCAGCAACCGTTCGGTCGCCTCCACGATGATCGGCGCACTGACTGCATAGATGTCACGTCCCTCTGCCGTCACACGGCGCGTCGTCCCGCTCTGTTCAATCACAACGTCCACCACGAACTGTTGAGCCGATCGCCCCTGCTCATCGTTAGGACGGGGCGCTGGCGTATTGGGATCGCGAATGTCGCGCAGGGCCGAGAGAGCGAGCCAGGACTCGAGCGTGCTAACGCGCAAGTGACGGGAGACGGTGAGCACCTCCGTAAAGGGGAGCATCACCACGTCCATGGTGCCGAGCGGCGACGGGAAGGACCACACGCCTTCGGGCGCAGGCTGCGGGACAGGCGCCAGTCTCCCCTGCTCCTGGATCAGCCGTCTCGCGCGATTGCGTTCGCCGGTCAGCCGCGTTCCAGGCGTCGGATGCCAACTATCGAGGCCAATGGCGATATCAACCCTGTCGAGCGGCGTATCTGCGTCTGCGGCGGCCGTGACGAGCAAATCGGCGAGTCCGCCATAGAACGCCGCCGCAGGGACGAGCCTCACCCCCGCATCGCGTGCGCTCGCATCGCGTTGCTCGATTAGCGCCTGGAGCGCGGCTTGTTCCGCCATCACGTCGAGATACGGAATGCCGGCGCGCAACGCTGCATCCACGACTGGCAACGCAGTATCGAGAAAAGGTCCGGCGCAGTTGATGACGGCATCGGTACCGCGGATCGCCGCGTCGAGTTGCGCGGGATCGTCAATGGCGGCGACGCGCCATGGAGTCGCATCGTCAGCACTGCTTTCCGTCAAACGCGCAGCATCTCGCCCTATCCGCACCACCCCAACACCACGCCGCTTCAATTCCGCGACGACAAACTTTCCCGTGTGACCCGAGGCCCCATAGACTGCAACAGTCATTCTGTCGTTCATGTTTGTCTCCACTCCAGGATTAGGTACGCTACAGACCTGTCTGTTTTATAGTACAGATCTGTAGCGCCGTCAATCTTCGAGTGCTATGATCAAAACCACTGTTTCGGCATCACAAATCTTTGAGGTTGAGCCTGAATGAAGAAGGGAGAACAAGCGCGCGGAGCCACACCTGATACGCGCGAGCGCATTCTGCGGACCGCCAGCGAACTCTTCTATCGCGAGGGCACGCGTGCAGTTGGCGTCGACCTTATCGTGGAGCGGGCGGGTGTCGCCAAGACGAGTTTGTATCGTCACTTCGGAACGAAGGATGATCTGATCGAAGCTTTTCTTCTGCTTGAGGATGACGACTTCTGGCAGCATTGGGATGCGGTCGCCGCACACCACAAGGGCGCGCCGCGCGAAGAGCTCGACGCGCAACTTCAATGGATTGGCGAACGCATCGCACGTCCCGGTTATCGCGGCTGCCCGCAGATCAACATCGCCGCGGAATATGCGGACGATAACCACCCCGCTCGCAAGGTCGCGGTAGCGCATAAGCGGGAACTGCGACGCAGACTCGCGGAGCTGGCACGAGCCATGCGCATCGATGAGCCGGAGACTTTTGCCTTGCGGATGGGAACCGTCATCGACGGCGCACTCAGCAGCGGGCGCGCGCTGCACGCAGAGGGACCCGTACGGTTCCTGCAGGAACTGGCGCACATACTGATCCCGAAGAAAACCAGGAAGTGACGCGCCCGTCTTATCTCACGTGACAGGTCACGCTGTGGGCGCCGCGCTGCCCAGCTCGTACGCCAACCCTCATGGTTTGACATGACCTCTTCCGATAAAAAAACGCCCACACCGCCGGCCGCTGCAACGCGCGCTCGCCCTGCGCCGTCCGAGTCAACCGTCGTCGTACCCTCAGGCTTCGTGCGCGTACGCGGCGCTCGCGAGCACAATCTGAAGAACGTCGATGTCGAGATCCCGCGCGATGCGTTGGTGGTATTTACCGGTGTGTCGGGCTCCGGCAAATCGTCGCTGGCGTTCGGTACGCTCTATGCCGAAGCGCAGCGGCGCTACTTCGAGTCAGTGGCGCCTTACGCCCGGCGCCTGATCGAACAGGTCGGCGCGCCCGACGTGGATGCCATTGAAGGCCTGCCGCCCGCGGTGGCCTTGCAACAGCAACGCGGCTCACCGAGCGCACGTTCGTCGGTCGGCAGCGTCACGACGCTGTCCAGTCTCGTGCGCATGCTGTATTCGCGCACCGGCAGCTATCCGCCGAAGCAACCCATGCTGTACGCCGAAGATTTCTCGCCCAACACGGTCCAGGGTGCCTGCCCGACCTGTCACGGCCTCGGCCGGGTCTATGAGGTGACCGAAAAATCCATGGTGCCCGATGACTCGCTGACGATTCGCGAGCGCGCCGTCGCCGCGTGGCCACCCGCATGGCACGGACAGAACCTGCGCGACATCCTCGTGACGCTCGGCTACGACGTCGACACCCCCTGGCGCGATCTGCCGAAGAAAGATCGCGACTGGATCCTCTTCACCGACGAGACGCCAACCGTGCCCGTCTACGCCGGCTTCTCTCCGAAGGAAACGCGCGCTGCGCTCAAACGCAAGGCGGAGCCAAGCTACCAGGGCACGTTCACTGGCGCGCGCCGCTATGTCCTGCATACCTTCGCGAATACGCAGAGCGCGCTGATGAAAAAGCGCGTCTCACAGTTCATGATCAGCAGCGAATGTCCGTCGTGCCACGGCAAGCGCCTGAAAAAGGAAGCCCTCTCGGTGACTTTCGCGGGCTTCGATATTGGCGAGTTGGCGCAACTTCCGCTCGCACGCCTCGCCGCGATCCTGGAGCCGGTAGCGCAAGGCGAGTGGCCCGATTCCGGTACTGCGACGAACAGCAGCGTGCTCAGCAAGCCCGCCCGACGCGATGCGACTGCCCGCCGGGTTGCCGCTGGCGGCTCAGCGCACCAAGCGGCGCCGGATGTGCGGCGCACGCCGAATCTCTCGGAAGAAAAACGCCTCGCCGCTCAACGGATCGCCACCGAATTGCTCGAGCGCCTCGCGACGCTCATCGACCTGGGTCTCGGCTATCTCGCACTGGAACGCAGCACGCCGACGCTCTCCTCGGGTGAACTGCAACGCTTGCGGCTTGCGACCCAGTTGTCGTCGCAATTGTTCGGCGTCGTCTATGTGCTCGACGAACCGTCCGCGGGGCTCCATCCGGCCGATGGCGAAGCGCTTTTCACCGCCTTGCAGCGTCTCAAGGCAGCCGGCAACTCGCTGTTCGTCGTCGAACACGATCTGCAGATGATGCGCCGGGCCGACTGGCTGGTCGACGTCGGCCCGGCTGCCGGCGAAGCCGGTGGGCACGTGATCTACAGCGGGCCGCCCGCCGGCCTCGCGGCGGTCGTTGCGTCGCAGACGCGCCACCATCTTTTTGCCAGGCCCGCGCCGAGTCTGCGTGCGCCCCGCTCGCCGCGCGGCTGGTTGCGGCTCGCCCACGTCACCCGCAACAACCTGCATCGTCTCGACGTCGGATTTCCGCTTGGCTGCTTCACCACGGTCACAGGCGTGTCCGGATCCGGCAAGTCGAGTCTGGTCAGCCAGGCGTTGCCGGAACTCGTCGCGAATCGCCTGGGTCGTGTCATCGAGACCGCTGACGACGACGAACAGGATCCGCTCTTCACCACGCCCGATGTGCCGACGAGCGGTCAGATCGTCGCAGGCATGGAAGCCGTGCACCGCCTGGTGCGCGTGGATCAGAAGCCGATCGGCCGTACACCGCGCTCCAATCTCGCTACGTACACTGGCCTCTTCGATCATGTGCGCAAGCTGTTTGCCGAGACGCCCGCCGCGCGCAAGCGGCGCTACAGCACCGGGCGCTTCTCGTTCAACGTCGCACAAGGACGCTGCCCCACGTGCGAAGGAGAAGGCTTCGTCAGCGTCGAATTGCTGTTTCTGCCGAGCGTCTATGCACCCTGCTCGACGTGCCACGGCACCCGCTATTACGCGCAGACGCTCGAAATCAAGTGGCACGACAAGAACATCGCCGAGGTACTCGCGCTGACCGTCGATGCCGCGTGCGAGCTCTTCTCGGGAGAACCCCACGTGATGCGCGCGCTTACGGTGTTGCGCGACATCGGGCTCGGCTATCTGCGGCTCGGCCAGCCCGCCACGGAACTGTCCGGCGGCGAAGCACAGCGCATCAAGCTCGCCACCGAATTGCAACGCGCGCAACGCGGCGACACGCTGTATATCCTCGACGAGCCGACCACCGGTCTTCATCCCGCCGACGTCGACCGGCTCCTGGTGCAGCTACAGGGCCTCGCGGATGCTGGAAATACGGTGGTGGTCGTCGAACACGATATGCGCGTCGCAGCACAAAGCGACTGGATCATCGACGTGGGACCGGGGGCCGGCGAGGCGGGCGGCAAGGTTGTCGCGAGCGGCACGCCGGCCGAGGTCGTGCGGGTCGCCGCAAGCCGGACGGCCGCGTATCTGAAGGAACGGATAGTGGAGTGAGCGTTGCGGCGCGCCGTCAACGCCGGTTCGGCTTGCCCTGCAGGAAATCGGTCAGCACGCGCAGCTCGAGGGGCATCTGCACGCGGCTCGAGGTGTATCGATAAAACGCTTATTCGTCAGGCTAAGTCCTGTAACCGTTTTCACCGCTCGATAATTGCACGCCGCTTTCAATCTGGATGCGGCGTGCATTCCTCTTTTCATATGCATAAGTAAAAGAACGTTAGACGCGTCAACGGAATCCGCTAATCCATCGTTAACAAAAAATTGAAGGTGCAATTCGATGCTTTGAATGAGGCGGCGAACGGAAACCATACGTATCGATCGATGTGTGTGCAGTGCAGCGAAACGGATTGATTAAGGCTCCTGACCACCGGCTGAAGTGGCACGAAGCGCGGCGGGTTGAGGTGCAACACGCGCTGCGGCAAAGGCTGCGCGGAGCGACATGACTCGCTCTTCGAGATACACGCGAGAAGTGCAGTTGTACGCTGCATCGCACCAATCCAGCGCTGCGGGCATGGGGTCAAACGCATTTGGCGCACCTTGGGTACTTACGACGATGAAGCGCCAGGCGTCAGCAGATGCAAGTTTCGAGTTGGAGCGAGCGGGATCGAAGGCGGTGCGCGCCACGCTGTCGCAAGATCGGATGATACGCGCTGCTGCGAACGTGAGGGACACCGCACAAACGGCGTGCGTTGATTAGTGCGATCGTTCGTAAATGCAGGACAACCGTTAAATTTTATTCAAACGAATTCAAGCAAAGTGACGCTGTGCCGTTAAAGCAACAAATGGCGGATGAAAAGCAGCGTTATGGGTTTGCAGCGCTGGTGTAAAACGGGGACCGAGGCAGATAATCGGTTCGTAAAGGAGAAAGATCATGGATGCCAAACCGCCCAAGATTCCGACCCCGGATAAAGTTTTCAGTCCGGATCCGGAACCCGCTGGCGTTGAGTTCCTGGGCGCCGAACTGCCTGAACATGTTCGAGCGTTCTTCGACGAACAACGCAAGTCGTGCGAGCAGAAGTAACTATTAGCTGGCGCGCTGTCACATCGGGGAGACGCACCCTGTGCGTAACCTGCGGCTGCATGCGCGCTCGTTACGCAGGTCGTTACGGGTCGCGTTAGTCAATCGTACGCGCCGGGCCATTCGGTTCAGCGCGGGTGGTCGCGCGTCTCGCAACCGCATCCGCGCCGCTTCACCCTCGCATCGTTTATTCTTCAGGCTTTTCCGCTTCGACCGTTCGGTCGCCCTTCCTTCATGAACCGTTTGTATCGCAGTAGCGTGCTGGGCGCGTTCGCGTTGTGCGCCGCATTGACTCTTGCGCCGGCACCTGCTCACGCAGACAGCGACGACACCGCCTTGACCAATCTGATCTCGCTCGTCTCGCAACGGCTCGCGCTGGCCGAGCCGGTGGCGCGCTGGAAATGGGCAAACCATCAGGACATCGCCGACCCGCCGCGTGAAGCCGCGTTACTCGCCGATGTCGCCAAACGCGCCGCTGCCGCGCAAGTCGACCCGGAGTTCGCCCGCGCATTCTTCCAGGACCAGATCGACGCCAGCAAGGAAGTGCAAAACGCCCTGTTCGCAACCTGGCGCAGCACCCGGCCACCCGAAGGCGCACCGCCCGACCTCGCCACCAGCACCCGGCCTCAACTCGATCAGTTGACTAAATCGCTGATCGCCGGGCTTACGCGCGTGCAGACGCTGCGCACAGCGCCCGACTGTCCGTCGCGCGTCGCTCAGGGGATTGCTAACTGGAAGACGTTGACGCGCTACGACTCCGCGCGCTCGGGCGCACTTACCCATGCGCTCGGCCACGTGTGCGAATCGGGCGGAGTCGGCGCGACCGGCTAGGCGATGCTCACCGTACCCGCGGTGACGGCGCCCGTGGTGACAGAAACGCCAAGCGGCATGACCCGCAAACCACGCGCAAGATGCGTTTGCAGAATCCGGTAGGTGGAGAGTTCGAACGTGCAGGTGCTAGTCACGCTCGACGCGTGCAAGCTAGCCGCCTGGGCAAGCGTGGGGGCGTGGCCGACGTAACGCCAACGATCGACCACGTGAAAGGCGCGCGTCTGCAATTCCGCATCGCGCTCTTCGAAGACAATCGGACCGTCGAACGGCCAGGGCGCGTCGACCGGGTCGCTTTTCGCCGCCCGCGGCAGACGGTTTTGCCCCGGGCGCAGCGTCGCGATCCATTGAGCCTCCGCCAGCATGGCGCCAAGCTCGCCGCCCGTCGCGAGCCACTCGACACGCCGCACCTGCTGGGCCAGCCGCACATCTTTCGACGAACGGCGCTCGCCTGTCAGATGTGAGCGCAGGCGCTGTCGAACCCGCACACTGCGACCGACGTAGAGTGGTACATCCTCCTCCCCGAAGAACGCATAGATGCCGCAGCCGGCAGGCGCCGTGTCGAGCAGGTCTTCGGTGATCTCGCCCGCCAGCCGGTAACGCCGCAGCGTGCGCTCGATCTGCGCCTGCAACACCTCGACCGGAACGAGGCCATGCAGACGCTGCCAGAACTGCCACAGCAGATCAGCATCGGCCAATGCACGGTGCCGGTCGAACGGCACCAGTGCGTGACGCTCGACCAGCGCGTCGAGTCCATGGCGCTTTTCCGCCGGAAAGAGCGCGCGCGACAGACGCACCGTGCACAACACGTCCGGATTGAAGGCGAGGCCCGCGCGGCGGAATTCGCTACGCAGGAAGCCGCGATCGAAACTTGCGTTATGCGCAATAAACAGCTTGCCGTCCAGGCGCTTGAACAGGGCGGGCGCGATGGCATCAAAGGTGGGGGCGCCGCGCACCATCGCATCGGTGATGCCGGTCAACTGCTGGATAAACGGCGGGATGGATTGCTGGGGGTCGACTAGCGTACTCCAGCGAGAGACACCTTCCGGCCCCACTTCGACGACGCCGACCTCTGTAATGCGATGCTCGCCGGTCGAACCACCTGTGGTCTCGAGATCGACGAACGCGATCGGCGCACCAATCGCGGGGTTCTGCAAAAACTGTTCAGACATGGGGAAGAATAGATTTGGGTGCGTAGCTTGCGGCAAGTATGCACCAGTTGGCGCCTGCGCATGTACGCGGCATGGTCTTTTAACGCCTCTGCGAGCAGTCCGCCGCCATTACATGGTTGCCGTTAGGAGTCGCAGGCACCGCCACAAGATTATATTTTTATGACCTCGATATCCAAAAGCCGGTGATTTTTATACTCGAAAACCCTAGGTAAAACGTTGTAGCACGACACCATATAAGTTAGGGCATCCCATATAAACGAAACCGCGAGCTTTTTAGACGAGCTTCCGGCATGCCAGGGTGAGGACGGCGGGTCGCCGGTACAGGCTTCGGAAAACAGGAAAGCGAATGCTCGTACGTATAAAAAAGCCCTCGGCAATCCGAGGGCTCTTTCTTCTTTCCGCGATGCAGTACGTGCGACTGCGCCGCCC
The DNA here is from genome assembly GCF_050436665.1 of Paraburkholderia sp. EB58. Taxonomy (NCBI): domain Bacteria; kingdom Pseudomonadati; phylum Pseudomonadota; class Betaproteobacteria; order Burkholderiales; family Burkholderiaceae; genus Paraburkholderia; species Paraburkholderia sp. EB58. Next base: position 65,645 of record NZ_JBNDMQ010000018.1, read on the forward strand.
GTACGACTTACAGGGGCTGAATGTTCGCTGCCTGCTTGCCCTTCGGGCCGGTCTTCACTTCGAAGGAAACGCGCTGGTTTTCCTTGAGCGACTTGAAACCTTCGCTGCGAATTTCCGAGAAGTGAGCAAACAGGTCGTCACCGCCGGAGTCCGATGTGATGAAGCCAAAGCCCTTAGCATCGTTGAACCATTTTACGATACCGGTTTCCATATTCCAGTTTTCCTCGAGATTTAATGATTAAAACGGGCAATGCCCTTACGCCGATTACGATACGCCCTGATAGAGGTACGTGGCGACGATACATCATCACGTCTGCTAATCGAAAATTCAGCATTGCCGTTATACGGGGAAGGCAGATCGGCCGTCAAGAGAATTTTTAATCATCGCTTATCAGTTTAAACCATTACGAAACGATACCTGACGTGGCGCAATATCCGGCTGTCTCTTAAGTAACAACCGAATAAACACCGCGTCGTTTTTACCCAGTAAATAGTCGTTTCGCGTATTCAAGGGAATTTTTTCCGTTATCTGTAACAAATCATGTCAATCGTAAGTGTTTGTCCGAGTTGTTACCGTAATGGGCTCCGCTCATGATGAGTATGCGCAGGTCGTATCAGGAGATTGCCATGCTACGGAATGAATACCACCGCCTCGCCGCCTGGCTTGGCCGCTTGCTCCACAAGGCGCCCACAGAGGCGACAACGCAAGCAGCCACAATCAGCTCAGTTTTCGACTTCGATCCAATGTGGCACGGCGATCACTGGCAAAACCTGCTGTCTTCCCCAATGGACGCACGCCACTATGTAATGGAAGATTGGAGCGTGGTGACCGATATGGATTTCGCGGCGGCCGGAGTGGCTACCCAGATTCGCTAGAAACTACGCAGAAAAACGCGGGCAAAAAAAGCGCGACTGGGAAGTCGCGCCGACAAAGGTTTGGAGATCTTTTTCGTCAACGAAAAAGTCTGCTTCGGAAAGCAGAAATCTCAGTATACCGCCGAAGCATCTGATGATTGGCGGCGCAATCGGCAATCATCTATTGCGGTTGCGACAACAATGCTGATTTTTCATTCTTTTCGCGTTGTTTTTTTACATCATTTGATGTAGCAATTGAACAACGCACCAAGGTTGACACCACCCCGCCCGCCCCGCCCTATCCCCGCAAAGCCTTTTCCAGCAAGGCTCCGACAGGCATCGCCAATAATTGCGCGTCAAGTAATACTTTATTGCGCAAATCGGAATGTCAGCCGGGCGACCATCGTCCCTAAACTTTGCCTGTCCGGAAACAAGCGCGCTTGATGTACCGCGCGTTTTCACGCAGATCACATCGCCTCTCGCAGCGTAAGCGTGACGTTTCCTTGAAGCCTGGGTTTCCAAAACCCATCCTGTTCTCGGAGTTACAAAGATGAAAAAGACACTCATGGTCGCGGCCCTGACGGGCGTTTTCGCAACTGCAGCGCACGCACAAAGCAGCGTCACGCTGTACGGCTTGATCGATGCAGGCATCACCTACACGAACAACCAAGGCGGTCACTCCAACTGGCAAGAAACGAGCGGTACGGTTAACGGCAGCCGTTGGGGCCTGCGCGGCTCGGAAGATCTGGGTGGCGGCCTGAAGGCAATCTTCACGTTGGAAAACGGCTTCAACATCGCCAACGGCAACCTGGGCCAAAACAGCCGGTTGTTCGGCCGTCAAGCGTTCGTCGGTCTGTCGAGCAGCCAGTACGGTGCAGTGACCCTCGGTCGCCAATACGACAGCGTGGTTGACTATGTCGGCCCGCTCTCTGCAACGGGCTCGCAATTCGGCGGCACCATTGCCGCTCACCCGTTCGACAACGACAACCTCGACAACACGCTCCGTATCAACAACTCGATCAAGTACACGAGCGCCAACTACGGTGGTTTCACGTTCGGCGGCCTGTATGGCTTCTCGAACACGGCCGACGGCTTCTCGAACAACCGGGCGTATAGCTTCGGCGCATCGTACAACTACGGCGGCTTGAATGTTGGTGCGGGTTACCTGCAACTGAACAACGACGTCAACAATCTGGCCATGGCAAGCGCGTCCGATCCGGGCGCAGTGACCGGCACGTTCACGTTCGCGGCTGGCCGTCAACGCACGTTCGGCGGCGGCGCGAGCTACACGTTCGGTCCGGCAACGGCTGGCATCGTGTACACGCAAACCAACCTGACCGACACGTTCGGCGGCGGCATTTCGGCGGTGCAATCCGGCACGAGCGCCGGCTACGCTTTCGGAGCAAACAGCGCCCGCCTGCAGAACCTGGAAGGCAACATCCGCTATGCTCTGACGCCGGCCGTCAGCCTGGCGGGTTCGTACACGTACACCCGCGCGAACTTCGGCGGCGGCGTGAACCCGAATTACAACCAGGTCAATCTGCAAGCCGACTACGCGCTGTCGAAGCGCACCGATGTTTACCTGCAAGGCGACTGGCAGCATGTCAGCTCGAACCCGGCAAACATCGGACCTTATATGAACGGTTTGAGCTCGGCTTCGACAACGCAAGATCAAGTTGCTGTGACGGCTGGTCTGCGTCACCGCTTCTAAAGCATCTGGCAGTACACGCAGTATCGAAAGGCGCCGCTTGCGGCGCCTTTTTTTGCTCTTAGGTGGAAGAGCGATGCCCCGGTGGCCGCCGTGCGGCCGAGTGTGGCCGCGCCTTCGCCGATCAGCCGCCCGTATCAGGCGGCGGATACCGAACGTCGATCACATCGATCGGTTCGGGCCCCGCAGGGGTATGCAGCGTGACCTGATCGCCGATCCTGGCCTTCACCAGCGCCCGCGCAACCGGCGAGATCCAGCTCACCCGCCCGAGATCCAGGTCGACCTCGTCGACGCCAACGATCGTTACCGTGTGCATCTCGCCGTCCTGCGTCGCATAGTCGACGGCGGCGCCGAAAAACACCTGATCGACGTTTTCCTGCTTGCTGCTGTCGACAACCTCCGCCAGGTCGAGGCGTTTGGTGAGAAAGCGGATGCGCCGGTCGATTTCGCGCAGACGCCGCTTCCCATAGATGTAATCGCCGTTTTCCGAACGATCGCCGTTCGAGGCCGCCCACGACACCAGCTTCACGACCTCCGGACGGTCCTCGTCGATCAGATGCAGCAGTTCATCGCGCAGGCGGCGGTAGCCAGCGGGCGTAATGTAGTTCTTCGCACCTGCGGGAATCGCAGGTTGCGCGACGTCGAGGTCGTCGTCATTTTCTTCACTCGACTCTTTGACAAAGGCCTTGTTCATGATCTTCCATAGACTGCAGCAAACCCTGCCTATCAAGGTTACACGATCGGGACAATGAGACAAATCGCAGTTTGCGGCTTCCCTTTTTTTGAAGCTTTGCTATAATCTCTTTTCTGCGTGCGGCTGTAGCTCAGTTGGATAGAGTACTTGGCTACGAACCAAGGGGTCGTGGGTTCGAATCCTGCCAGCCGCACCACTTATTTCGAGGGCCTCCCTCCGGGGAGGCCCTTTCGTTTCACCCGGGTTTATTTTCATACCCGCGTTGTACCTGTTTAGCGTGCGGCTGTAGCTCAGTTGGATAGAGTACTTGGCTACGAACCAAGGGGTCGTGGGTTCGAATCCTGCCAGCCGCACCACCTATAAAGGGCCTTCCAGACGGAAGGCCCTTTGTTTTTGGTTCGCCGGATCGCGACGCGTTCGGCGCGTCGACGTCATTGCATTCCTGACCGATGTGCCATCGGCCCTCTTTCAGGCCAGAAGAGACGCACCCTTCACCGCGGCGCCGATTGAATGTCGCCGATCTGCCCATCGGGAGTCGGGATGTCTTCCACAGCGAGGTCCCGGGTCTCTTCGCTGATAGGCTCCGCCCTCAAGCCGGCGAGCGCCTGAGACTGCTGCAGCACGTCATCTACGGTATCGCCGAAACGGCTGGCCACAAACGCCCGCAGTAGCGCAAGACGCAGCGTGTCGCCGCGCCCCTCTACCGTCTTGTGGCCACCTTCGAAGTCTGCGATGCAGTGCGCCTGCTGGCGGTTCACGTGCTCGCGCACCTCCAGCCGCTGGGCGCGTTCCAGCACCACTCCCGCAGCTTCCCATGACGTCGAGGGCGTGAAGCGCCCATCCCATGGACGTCCGTGGGCCTCGCCTCGAATCGAGACGGTCTCTCCGCTATCGGTAAAGTGAATTTCGCGCACGAAGTCGTGCAGGCTGCGGGCCACCCAATAGTCAAGCGCCATGCCGGTCAGGTCAGCTACGTTCATCGCATTCCCCCTCAAGAACAGGGTGAGACTCGAATCCGGAGAGAGTGTTCAGGCTTGAGTATTGCGGAGCGCGGACCGTCAGTAATCGGCCCGTTCGCGATCGATGCGCATCCCGCCATCATGACGGTGATGCCCTTCTTCGCTCGGCCGTTCGCGCGCAATGCGCATCACGTCCGGATTGGTCCTGACGCGACGCATCACGTTGGCGAGATGCACCCGGTCGCTGACCTGAATCACGAAGCGCAAGACGGTGGATTCCTGCGACAGGTCTTCGTCCATGGCAATGTGGACGATGTTCGCGTCAGCGGAGGTGATATCCGCCGCCACGCGGGCGAAGACGCCCTTGGTATTCTTCACGAGCACCTTCACCGCCACGTCGAACAGACGTCCTGGCTGCGGCGCCCACGCCACGTCGATCCAGCGGCCCGGATCGCGCTTATGGATTCGCTGGGCGACGCGGCAATCGGTGGTATGGATGGCCATGCCAAGGCCGATGCCGATATAGCCCATGATGTCGTCGCCCGGAATCGGTCTGCAGCAGGCCGATAGCTGGACGGACATGCCTTCGGTGCCGGTGATCACCACCGGCGGCGCATGCGACGTGTGGCCGGATTCGGAGCGCGGGCTGTCGTCGTCGGCGTCGTGGCCGCTCATCAGGACCTCGATGCGCTTGGCCATCACCGCCGCCACGCGCCGGCCGAGGCCGATATCCGCGAAAATTTCCTGACGGCTCTTGTTGCCGGTCCACTGCACGAGCTTTTCCCAGGCTTCCGGCGTTACATCCGACAACGCCAGGTCGTAACCCTTCAGCGCCTGATCGACCAGCCGCTCGCCCAACTGCACCGACTCGTTCAGACGCATCGTCTTCAGATAGTGACGGATGGCAGAACGCGCCTTGCCGCTTCGCACAAACCCGAGCCAGGCCGGATTCGGCTTCGAATACGGCGCCGTGATCACTTCGACGATATCGCCGCTCTTCAGCTCGGTACGCAGCGGCAGCAGTTCATTGTTGATCTTCACCGCGACGCACTGGTTGCCCAGGTCGCTGTGGATCGAATACGCGAAATCGAGCGCGGTGGCGCCGCGGGGCAGCGCCATGATCTTCGACTTCGGTGTGAACACATAGACCGCATCCGGGAACAGATCGATCTTCACGTGCTCGAGGAATTCGCTCGAATCTCCCGCTTCGCTCTGGATATCGAGCAGCGACTTGAGCCACTGATGGGCGCGCTTTTGCACGTCGTTCAGATCAGCGCCGCCGTTCTTGTACAGCCAGTGCGCCGCGACGCCCGCTTCCGCGATCTCGTGCATCTTGCGCGTGCGCACCTGAAACTCGATGGGTGCGCCAAACGGACCGACCAGCGTGGTGTGCAGCGACTGGTAGCCGTTCACCTTCGGAATGGCGATGTAGTCCTTGAACTTGCCCGGCACCGGCTTGTAGAGCGCATGCAGCGCGCCGATACAGGTATAGCACTCCAGCGCGCTGTCGACGACGACGCGGAACCCGTAGACGTCGAGCACCTGCGAGAACGACAACTGCTTGTCGCGCATCTTCTTGTAGATGCTGAAGATGGTTTTTTCGCGGCCGGTGACTTCGGCGTCGAGCTTCGCGTCCGCAATGGCGCGCTGCACCGACTCCAGAATCTTGCCGACCACTTCCCGCCGGTTGCCGCGCGCCGCCTTGACGGCCTTTTCGAGCGTGGCGTAGCGATGCGGGTTGAAGTTCGCGAAGCTCAGGTCCTGCAGCTCGCGGTAGGTATTGTTCAGACCCAGCCGGTGGGCGATCGGCGCGTAGATATCGAGCGTTTCGCGCGCCACGCGGCGGCGTTTTTCCGGCGGCACCGCGCCGAGAGTGCGCATGTTGTGCAGCCGGTCGGCCAGCTTGACGAGTATCACACGCACGTCGCGCGCCATCGCGAGCAGCATCTTGCGGAAATTCTCCGCCTGCGCTTCCTCGCGATTACGAAACTCCATCTTGTCCAGTTTCGACAAGCCGTCGACCAGTTCCGCGACCTTCGCGCCGAAGCGCTCGGCGAGCTCTGCCTTGGTCACGCCCTGGTCTTCCATCACGTCATGCAGCAGCGCCGCCATGATCGACTGGGCGTCGAGCTTCCAGCTGGCGCAGGTCTCCGCGACAGCAACCGGGTGCGTAATGTAGGGCTCGCCGCTCTGGCGATACTGGCCGAGGTGGGCCTCGTCGCTGAAGTGGAACGCCGCCTTGACGTCCTTGATCTCTTCCGGCGACAGGTAGCCGGACAAAGCGGAGGTCAGCTTGGCGATCGAAACGACGTCATGCCGGCGCGGCTGCTCCGGCGTGGCGGTCGGCCCAAACAGATGGCGAAACGACTGTTCGAGGACCGCGTCGATGTACTTGCGTGCAGAAGCCGGTGAGTCGCCTTCGTGGGCTTCGTGCTCCACTTCCGTGATGGGGGGCGAGGGATTGGTGCTCATATTCGCCTCCGTATCAGGTTGGACGCCGGTCTGCACGCGTGTGTTGAATTACATGGCAATCGAATGTGGATGAAGCGTACCTTAGACCGGTACCTTCTTCAGCATCTCGACGCCAACCTGGCCTGCCGCGATTTCACGCAGCGCGACAACGGTGGGCTTGTCGCGGCTTTCGATCTTCGGCGTGTGCCCTTGTGCGAGCTGGCGTGCGCGATAAGTTGCGGCAAGTGCCAGTTCGAAACGATTCGGGATCATTTTCAGACAGTCTTCGACGGTAATGCGGGCCATGTTGGATTCCTTCTCAGTATGTCGCTTATTCTACCTTATGTGCTCGGTACCTCGCCGCGATCACGCGTGCGGGAGGTGGATGCCAAGCTGCACAAAAAGGTCCGTGTGGCGTGCGTATTGCGAGGCGAAGCGCAAGCGCGTCGAGGCAACGAGACACTGCAGCTCCGCCAGTGCGCGGTCGAAGTTCTCGTTGATCACCACGTACTCCGCTTCAGCCGAGTGCGCGATCTCGCTACCGGCCGCCAGCAGGCGCCGCGTGATCACGTTCGGCTCATCCTGGCCGCGCTTTCTCAAACGCTCTTCCAGCGCTTCGAGCGAGGGCGGCAAAATGAAGATTTCGACAGCATTGCGAAACTGTTTTTTTACCTGCTGCGCGCCCTGCCAGTCGATTTCGAGCAGCACATCATGCCCGCTTTTCATCCGCTCTTCGATCCACAGACGCGAGGTCGCGTAGTAGTTGCCATGCACTTCCGCGCTTTCGAGGAACTCGCCCTCTGCGTGGCGCTTGAGAAAGTCGTCGACGGAGGTGAAGTGGTAATGCTCACCGTCCTTCTCCTTCGGACGCGGTGGGCGCGTCGTGTAGGAGATCGACAGGCGGATCGCCTCGTCGCGCGCGAGTAGCGCGTTGACGAGCGTCGATTTGCCCGCGCCCGAAGGCGCGACCACCATGAACAGGTTGCCGGGATACGCCCCGGCGTAGGGGTTGCGCGGTGCGCTGCTTTCGCGTGTGTGGTCGGTCATTGCAATCGTTGTCCGAGAGTGGCTCGAGAATTACTCCAGATTTTGTACCTGCTCGCGCATCTGTTCGATGAGCAGCTTCAGGGTCATCGACGAATCCGCCAGTTCCTTCGCGGCAGCCTTCGAGCCGAGCGTGTTCGCTTCGCGATTGAGCTCCTGCATCATGAAGTCAAGGCGCTTACCCACCTTGCCGCCCTTCTCGATGACGTGACGCGTTTCGTTCAGATGGGCGGTCAGGCGCGACAGCTCTTCCGTGATATCAATGCGGATGCCGTACATCGTCACTTCCTGACGGATACGTTCGGCGATTTCCTCGCGCGAGATGCTGGTCGTCACCGTATCCGGCGCGGCGATTCCCAGCGCTTCCTGCAGCCGCTCGACGATCTTTTGCTGATGCTTGGTGATCAGTTCCGGCACCAGCGGCGTGATCTTTGCGACGATCGTTTCCATCTCCGTGACGTTCGCGAGCAGCATGGTCGCCAGCTGGGCGCCTTCGCGGCCGCGCACGTCGATCAGATCCGTAATCGCCTGCTTGCCACATGCGAGCACCGCATCGCGCAGCGTTTCGGCAGGCACGTTGCTTTCGGACAGCACGCCTGGCCAGCGCAGGATTTCGCCGGTCCGCAGGCGACCCGCCTCCGGAAACGCGTTGACTACCGCGCGTTCCAGCAGCGCAAGCTGGCTCAGTGCATCATGATTGATCGCGCCGGCATTGGCCGACTGTTCGCTACGCTGCAGATTGATACGGATATCCACCTTGCCGCGCGAGAGCTTGTTCATCAGCATTTCGCGCAGGGTCGGCTCACAGACGCGCACGTCTTCGGGCATCCGGAAGTTCAGGTCGAGGAAGCGCGAGTTCACCGTGCGCAGTTCGACCGATACGCTCACGCCGCCGTTGCCTGAGGCCGCTGCGAGTTCGCGCGTCGCGCTCGCATAGCCAGTCATGCTGTAGATCATCATTTGTCTCGCGATGGAGGCCATGCCGTTGGTTGGGATGGCCGGAAGAGTCGAATCGCCCGGCGTGTACGAGACGCGGGGCGTGGAACCGGCATTATCCCATTTTTGGCGGAGAGGCCGTCCCACGGAGACTTCCGGGGCGCGCGGGGAGCCCGTCAAACGGATAGGCGGTAAAATCATCGTTTCCCCCTCTCTCCCCACACCGATCCCCAACGATGAACGACACCACCGCATTTTCCAAAGGCCGCCCCAGCGGCCGCCGCGCCGACCAGTTGCGCGATGTGCGCATTACGCGCCACTATACGAAGCATGCGGAGGGCTCGGTGCTGGTCGAATTCGGCGACACCAAGGTGATCTGCACGGCGAGCGTTGCCGAAACCGTGCCCGGCTTCCTGCGCGATCGCGGCCAGGGCTGGCTGACGGCCGAATATGGCATGCTGCCGCGCGCCACCAACACCCGTAACGACCGTGAAGCCGCGCGCGGCAAACAGACTGGCCGCACCCAGGAAATCCAACGGCTGATCGGCCGTGCATTGCGTTCGGTGTTCGATCTCGAGAAGCTCGGCCAACGTACGATGAATATCGACTGCGACGTGATCCAGGCCGACGGCGGTACGCGCACGGCCAGCATCACCGGCGCGTTTGTGGCTGCGCACGATGCGGTGACGAAGCTGCTCGCCAGCGGCAAGATCGAAAGCTCACCGATTACGGACTTCGTGGCGGCGATTTCGGTGGGCGTGTACAACGGCCTGCCGGTGCTGGATCTCGACTACGACGAAGACTCGAAGTGCGACACCGACATGAACGTGGTGATGACAGGCGCAGGCGGCTTCGTCGAAGTTCAGGGAACGGCCGAAGGGACGCCGTTCTCGCGCAACGAAATGAACGCGCTGCTCGATCTCGCACGCGACGGCATCAGCACGCTGGTCGCGAAACAGAAGCAAGCGCTGGAGTTGAAGGGTGAATGATCGTCAAAGCGCCGGCGGCGCGGCATCGCGGGCCTCGAACGCTGCGCAAGCGTCGCTCGGGGTCGGCCAAGTGGTGCTCGCCTCGAACAATGCGGGCAAGCTGCGGGAGTTTGCCGCGCTGCTTGGCGCGGCCGGCATCGAACTGATCCCGCAAGGCGCGCTCAACGTGCCGGAGGCGGAAGAGCCGTATCCGACCTTCGTCGAGAACGCGCTCACGAAGGCGCGTCATGCGGCGAAGCTGACAGGGTTGCCCGCGTTGGCCGACGATTCCGGACTCTGCGTGCGTGCACTGCGTGGCGCACCCGGCGTGTATTCGGCTCGCTACGCGCAACTGGCCGGCGGCCCGAAGAGCGATGCGGCGAACAATGCGCGTCTCGTCGAGCAACTGCAGGGCGAAGCTGACCGCCGCGCGTACTATTTCTGCGCCCTGGTTCTCGTGCGCCACGCTGAGGACCCCGAGCCGTTGATCGCCGAAGGCCGCTGGCCCGGGCAGATCATCGACGTGCCACGCGGCGCGCACGGCTTCGGCTACGACCCGCATTTCTTCCTGCCGGAACTTGGTGGAACAGCGGCCGAACTCGATCCGACAGTGAAAAACACCAGCAGCCATCGCGCGATTGCGTTGCGACAACTGCTCGCGCGTCTGACGGAGGAAGCGTGATTCCCATCCAGCCCGCCGGCCAGAGCGGCGCCGGGGTGATCAAGGCTTTCACGGCGCCGGGTCGCATCCATCTCACGTCCTTGCCTCCGCTGGCGCTGTACGTGCACTTCCCGTGGTGCGTGCGCAAATGTCCGTACTGCGATTTCAACTCGCATGAGTGGAAAGGCGATGCGTTCCCCGAGAAGGAATACCTCGACGCGCTGCGCACCGATCTCGAACTGGCGTTGCCGCTCGTGTGGGGCCGCCAGGTGCATACGGTGTTCATCGGTGGCGGCACACCTAGCCTGCTGTCGGCGGCGGGACTCGATCGGCTGCTCTCCGATGTGCGCGCGCTGCTGCCGCTCGATGCCGACGCCGAGATCACGCTCGAAGCCAACCCCGGCACGTTCGAGGCGGACAAGTTCGCGCAGTTTCGCGCAAGCGGCGTGAACCGGTTATCAGTGGGTATCCAGAGCTTCAACGAAGCGCATCTGAAGGCGCTCGGTCGGATCCATGACTCGGCACAGGCGCGCCATGCGGTGGAAGTCGCGGCCAACACCTTCGACAACTTCAATCTCGACCTGATGTTCGCGCTGCCGCGGCAAACGCTCGCAGAATGTCAGGCGGATATCGAAACGGCGTTGTCGTTTGCACCGCCGCATCTTTCGCTGTATCACCTCACGCTCGAGCCGAACACGCTGTTTGCGAAATTCCCGCCGCCCCTGCCGGACGACGATTCGTCCGCCGATATGCAAGACTGGATTCACGAACGCACCGCGGCAGCCGGTTATGGGCGCTATGAGGTGTCGGCCTATGCGCAGCCGCATCGGCAAAGCCAGCACAACCTCAACTACTGGCGCTTTGGCGACTACCTGGGCATCGGCGCCGGCGCGCATACCAAGCTGTCGTTTCCAAATCGCATCCTGCGGCAGATGCGCTACAAGCATCCGACGACCTTCATCGAACAGGCCAAAGCCGGTACGCCAGTGCATGAAGAGAACGAAGTCGGGACGCGCGATCTGCCGTTCGAATTCATGCTGAATGCGTTGCGGCTGGTGGAGGGATTTCCGGTGCATCGGTTCATCGAGCGCACGGGCATGTCGATGACGTCGATCGAACCGGCGTTGCAGGAAGCGGAACAGCGTGGGCTGATCGTGCGCGATTATGAAAAGATCGCACCGACGCCGCTTGGTCAGGCTTTCCTGAATGATCTGCAGGCGCTGTTTTTGAAGGACCCGCAGTCATAGCCACGCAGTGATTTTGCGTGCGGAGTTGCCGGGCTGGAGAGATTTCGGGTTACAATTTCGGGCTTGGAGGTGTGGCCGAGCGGTTTAAGGCACCGGTCTTGAAAACCGGCGAAGGAGCAATCCTTCCGTGAGTTCGAATCTCACCGCCTCCGCCAGAACACCAATGAATACGGGCCTCTCGGCCCGTTTTTCGTTTTTACCCGGCAAAGAACCCGCGCCGCATTAGCGTAAAAGTCTGCCAATCGCAGCGTGCCCGTCGCAACAGCACGCCGCGAATCCCCGACGTCCGCCCACCGCCCGCTCTAGCGCTTGCGCGGCACACACCCGTGCCTTTCGCAGGACGTCCACCCGCCTTTTCATCCGCTCCGCCGCTCACCTCCGTACATCCCCCTTAACTTCCCCCCAACCCAGCCGATATCACAGCTACGAGTTTCATCAAAAACTCGTCTGGGAGCCACACATGAAACTTCGTCCCGTCTTCACGCTGCTCATCTCCGTCGCCGTCGGCGCCTCACCCGCTCTCGTCAACGCGCTGGCCTCCACCGACCCGGATGTCGCCTCACTGTTCGGCTCGACGAAACTGACGACCGTCCAACAAACGAGCGGCAACGCGACCGTCGCCACATCGATGGCGTCCGTCGGCGCGGATGTGCTGCGCGGCGCGACCGGCAACATCGGCGTCAACGTCGCGGCCGGCGCGTTGAATGCGCAGTCCAACCAGATCGCCCTGATCAGTTCGCCAGCCGCCGACGTCAACACCCTGCAGGATGCACACGCCACCGCCTCGGTCACCGGCAAAAACACCGCCACACTCGGCGCAGGCGCGTTGTCGCATGTAAGTGGCAATGTCGGCGTGAATGTCGCCTCAGGTGCGAGCAACGTGCAGTCGAACGCGCTGGCGATTCACTAAAAAGCAGTCCGCATCGTTCGGTACGCGTCGAAACACTCCGTCGGGGGGCACCCTAGACTCGAAGTCCTATAACGACGACGGAAGCCGACCATGACCGAAACCACGCAAGCCGAGATTCGCCACATCTACGACCAATGGCACGAATCGGTCCAAAGGCGCGATCTGGAAGCGTTAATGGCGCTGTATGCCGACGAAGCCACCCTCGAAAGCCCGCTGATCTTCGCCACATGGTCGGACCGGGAGAGCGGAATCCTGACTGGCAAAGCTCAAATCAGACCGTTCTTCGACGCCGGCCTGCGCGCGCCGCCCAACGATCTGGGCCGCTGGTACCGCACCGGCACCTTCTTCAGCAACGGCACACAGCTTACCTGGGAGTATCCGCGCCACACGCCGGATGGCGACCAGGTGGATCTGGTCGAGATGATGGATCTCGCCGACGGACTGATCGTCCATCATCGGGTCTACTGGGGATGGGTCGGCTTCAGATCGCTGCGTGCCTCGCTCGCGAACGTTCGCGCAAGCGCACATCCCGCTCCTTACCAGCCATGAAAGCGACTCCACACGGTGATCGCGCCATCATTGGATAGCGCGTGATATTCGGGAAACTGCGCCCCCGTCGCACAGGCGTGATTGGGCACAATGCGCAACTTCATGCCGATCGGCAAGCGGGTTGCAATGTCGTTCGCAGCGACGCCCCGGACGCCACCTTTGCTTTCACCTTCACCCGCAGGCTGCGCGAGCGCCACGATCCCATGCTCCTGATTCGCGCCAATCATCACATAGCCATCCAGCGGCGATCCGTCGAGCGCGCACACCAGACCATAGCCATAGTCGTGATCCTGCTTAGCCGTGCCACGGTCGCGGCTCATCGCCATCCATCCGGCGTCGACGATCGTCCAGCCCTTCTCCGTCTGGTGGCCAATCACCGTGGTCAGCACGCTCAACGCAATCTCACTCGTCTCGCACACGCCAACGTTGTGCATCACCAGATCGAAAAACACGTAGACGCCTGCGCGCACCTCCGTGACGCCTTCGAGATGCTGTGCACACAGGGCCGTCGGCGTCGAGCCGACGCTCACGCCTGGGCACGGCAGGTTCGCATCACGCAGGTGCTGCGCCGCGCGGACGCAGCCGGCGCGCTCCTGTTCAGCCAGCGTGACAAGGGCCGCGAACGTGTTCAACTCGTAGCTGGAACCGGCATGCGTCATCACCCCGCCAATGTGCATCCCATGGTCATGCAGAAGATGGGCGATCTCCAGTAACGTGTCGTCCTCCGGACGGATGCCCGAGCGATGGCCGTCGGTATCCACTTCGATCCAGACTTCGAAGCGTTCGCCGTGCTCGCGACCGCATGCAGCAATCGCTCGCGCCGCGTCGGGATTGTCCACCAGCAGCTTGAGGTCGCAGCCAGCCCGGTGTAATGCCAGCGCCCTGGGTAACTTCGACGGCGCGATGCCGACCGCGTACAGGATGTCGGTGAAACCCGCGGCGAAGAACTGCTCCGCTTCCTTCAGCGTCGACACCGTGATGCCGCGTGCGCCTGCCTCGCGTTGCGCCTCAGCCACTTCGATGCATTTCGCGGTCTTCACGTGCGGCCGGAAGCTCACGCCGAGCGCATCCATGCGCTGCTGCATGCGTGCGATGTTGTGCAGCATGCGCGAGCGATCGATCAGCGCAGCAGGCGTGTCAAGGGTATCGAGTGTCATGGCGCGGGTGATGCGTGAGAGAAGCTAGGAGGTTGACGTCGAAGCAGCGTCAAGAGCGCGCGAAGCAGGAAGAGCGGGGAAGATCTGAAAGAGCGCGTCAACATCAACAAGTAAGCACGCTCCGCAGCAACGCCATGAGGCCTTCGTCACGGAGCGTAATAGCTGTAAGAGCTTATGAAACCCAATGCGCTTCACTCACGGCTACACTGGATTCACCTCATCCCCCGTGAGGTATGTTGTGTGAATCTCCTCAGCTTAGCCCGCCCCGACCGGCGGGCTTTTTTATGGTGCCGTCCGAACGATCCCCTGACGCGCTCACACGGCCACCAAGGTCTGCTTCTCGCGCGCATCCGCGCAACGGCGATTCAGATCGCGGTGGATCGCCTGGCTGTCTAGCAAGGCCGATACATCCGTCAATCCCTGGTCAAAACGCAACACGTATTCGATGTCGGTGTAGTCGTGATACGCACCGCTGTCTGCCAGCTTGCGTGCTTCGGCGATGGCGGCATGCTGCCGCTCGCTTTTGGTCAAATCTCTGATCGCCATGTTTGCCGCTCCCGAGGAACAGTGACTCCATCATAGCAACGCCGCATGCGTTGCAAGGTAGCGCGCGCGCAACACCTGGGACTTTCCACAAGCGTAACCGTCGAACGACCATGCGTTTTCAGCGCAATGGCGCATTCGTCAGACCACATGGAACGTAAGCATCTGTAAATAGGGCTCGCCCCCCATTGTCGCGGCGCACACAGCGCAACCGCCCCACAGGCGGAATCCGCGTCATCAGCCGCGTAATGCGCCGTTATACGACAGCTCGAGTCGACCCGAACGAAGGCCTCGGTGCGTGGCTCCAAGTTACAAAGGAGGGATCATCATGCTCAGAGTCATCGCGCTTATCGCACTTGCAGCCAGTCTCGGTGGTTGCGTTGTCGCACCCGCACCGTACGGATATGGCTACGGTCCAGCGTACGGATACTATGCACCGCCAGCGGTCAACGTCGGGATTGGCGTGGGCGGCGGTTGGGGTGGCGGCTGGCGCCGGTAAGCACACGCGCATCGCCACGCTCTAGCGTTGTGCGGTGCGCGTCACACTCCGGTGGAAAGGCACAAAAGAATGCCCGCACGAAGCGGGCAAAATAAAGACCTTCCACCGATGCCTCCTTGAGAGAGGCAATTGCAGTGTAGAAGGATTTGAGCGCCGCAGTGTTGCAGCTATGTTTCGGACGATTACACCGGCGCAATGCAACCTGGAGCCAGTTGAGGGGCGAAGCGCATACCACGCGTGTAGTTCCGCGCTAAGCCGCCCGCTTCATTACCGCTTGTGATCAAGCCATCACCCGCGCTTGATTCTGCGGGCTCGAAGCTGACAATTATTTCCTGGCCGTTACCCCGTAACCCGTGGAAAAAAGCAGGTAACGCCCGCAAGAATCTCGTCCTCTAGCATCGACAGACGCTGCCTCGCCAGCCCCCTCCTCCTGTCGATGAACCTCTCACGTCCCTTTATCGAACGCCCCGTTGCGACCACGCTGCTTTCGTTGGGCGTGGCGCTCGCCGGTGTCTTCGCGTTTATCAAACTCCCCGTTGCTCCGCTGCCGCAAGTCGATTTTCCGACTATTTCCGTGCAGGCGAGCCTGCCGGGCGCGAGCCCCGACACGGTTGCCAACAGCGTCGCGAGTCCGCTTGAACGGCACCTCGGACAGATTGCCGACGTGACGGAGATGACGTCGCAAAGCACGGTGGGTTCAGCGCGCGTGACCTTGCAGTTCGGGCTGGATCGCGACATCAACGGCGCGGCGCGCGACGTGCAAGCGGCCATCAATGCGGCGCGCGCCGATCTGCCGTCCAGCCTGCGCAGCAATCCGACTTATCACAAGGTCAATCCCGCCGACGCGCCGATCCTGATTCTCGCGCTCACCTCGCACACGCTGCCACGCCCGAAGCTCTACGATCTGGCCTCGACGATTCTCGCGCAATCGTTGTCCCAGTTGCCCGGCATCGGCGAGGTCGATGTCAACGGTTCGGCCAATCCGGCGGTACGCGTGGAGCTGAATCCAACCGCGCTCTATCACTACGGCATCGGTCTTGAAGACGTGCGGGCCGCGCTCGCCTCGGCCAACGCCAACAGTCCAAAAGGCATTATCGAAAGTTACGGTCAGCGCTATCAGCTCTACGCCAACGATCAGGCGCGCATCGCGGACCAGTACAAGGATCTGATCATTGCGTATCGCAACGGCGCGGGGGTCAAGCTCTCCGATGTCGGCGAGATCGTCGATTCGGTCGAGGACCTGCGCAACCTCGGCCTCGCGCGCGACAACCAGCCGGCCGTGCTCGTGATGCTGTACCGCCAGCCGGGCGCCAACATCATCAGCACCGTCGACAGCGTGCGCAAGCAGATCGAGCAACTCAAGCCCGCGTTGCCCGCTGACGTCGACGTCATCGAAGCGTCCGACCGCTCAACCACGATCCGCGCCTCGCTGCACGACACTGAAGCGACGCTGGTCATTGCGGTAGGTCTCGTGATCCTCGTCGTGTTCATCTTCCTCGGCAGCGGCCGCGCGGCGCTGATTCCGAGTGCGGCCGTACCGGTGTCGATCATCGGCACGTTCGGCTTCATGTATCTGTTCGGCTATTCGATCGACAACCTCTCGCTGATGGCGTTGACCATCGCCACGGGTTTCGTGGTCGACGACGCGATCGTCGTGCTGGAAAACATCGCCCGCCACATGGAGGCCGGCATGCCGCGCATGCAGGCGGCGCTGGTCGGCGCACGCGAGGTGGGCTTCACCGTGCTGTCGATTTCAATCTCGCTCGTCGCGGTGTTCATCCCGATCCTGCTGATGAGCGGCATCATCGGCCGCCTGTTCCGCGAATTCGCGGTGACGCTGTCGCTCGCCATCGCCGTGTCGCTGGTGGTCTCGCTCACCACCACGCCCGTAATATGCTCGCGGCTTTTGCGCACCGCCGGGCCGAAGACGTCCACCCGGGTCGGCCGGCTGTTTGCCGTGCCGTTGCAGCGCCTGAATGACGGCTATGCGCGCTCGCTCGAATGGTCTTTGCGCCATCCGTTTCTGCTACTTATGACGCTCGTCGCCACCATGGCCCTGAACGTCTACCTGTACGTGACGATTCCCAAAGGTTTTTTCCCGCAGGAAGACACGGGACGTCTGACCGGCGGCATCCAGGCTGACCAGAGTACGTCGTTCCAGGCGATGGAGCCGAAGCTCAGACAGGTCATGAAGATCATTGGCGACGATCCGGCCGTGGAGAATGTGGTCGGCTTCACCGGCGGCAGGCAGACCAACACCGGTTCCGTCTACGTGGCGCTCAAGCCGCTGTCGCAACGCAGTGAAACCGCTGACGAGGTGATCGCCCGGCTGCGCCCGAAGCTCAACGCCGTACCGGGCGGCCGGTTGTATCTGCAGTCCGTGCAGGACATCCGCGTGGGCGGCCGGCAGAGCAACGCGCAATATCAGTTCACGCTGTTAGGCGATTCGACCGCCGAACTCTACACATGGGCGCCGCGCCTCACGCAGGCGCTGCAAAACGTGCCCGAACTGGAGGACGTCAACTCGGACCAGCAACAAGGCGGCCTCGAAGCGAATGTGGATATCGATCGCGGCACCGCGGCGCGCCTCGGCATCACGCCATCGCAGATCGACAACACGCTCTATGACGCGTACGGCCAGCGGCTCGTGTCGACGATCTATAACCCGTTGAACCAGTACTACGTCGTGATGGAAGTGGCGCCGCGCTATTGGCAGCATCCGGAGACGCTCGACGAGTTGTACGTGAGCACCTCAGGCGGCACGCCAAGCGGCACGCAATCGACCAATGCGGTGGCCGGTACGGTCTCGACGGCCACGAGCTCGAGCAGTTCCAGCGTCCCCACCTCCGCAACCACCGCAGCCCAGATCGCCGCTGACTCGGCGCGCAACCTCGCGATCAATTCGCTGGCCGCCAGCGGGCATTCCAGCGCTTCGGCGGGCACCTCCGTCAGCACGGCGCTGGAGACCATGATTCCGTTCAGCACCTTCGCTCGCTGGGACCCGGGCCACACGCCGCTCGGTGTCAATCACCAAGGCAATTTCGTCGCCACCACGATCTCGTTCAACCTGCCGCCGAACGAGCCCCTCTCCACCGCCGTCGCCGCGATCGCGCGCACCATGGCCGAGATTCGCATGCCCAGTTCGATTCACGGCGGTTTTCAGGGCACGGCGCGCACCTTCCAGCAATCGCTGTCGGACGAGCCGCTGCTGATTCTGGCGGCGCTCGCGGCGGTTTATATCGTGCTCGGCATCCTGTACGAAAGCTACGCCCACCCTCTGACGATTCTCTCCACGCTGCCCTCGGCGGGTGTCGGCGCGTTGCTCGCGTTGATGGCGTTTCATGTCGAATTCACGGTCATGTCGCTGATCGGCGTGATCCTGCTGATCGGCATCGTCAAGAAGAACGCCATCATGATGGTGGATTTCGCCA
Organism: Paraburkholderia sp. EB58; assembly: GCF_050436665.1. Classification (NCBI taxonomy): domain Bacteria; kingdom Pseudomonadati; phylum Pseudomonadota; class Betaproteobacteria; order Burkholderiales; family Burkholderiaceae; genus Paraburkholderia; species Paraburkholderia sp. EB58. The sequence goes on from NZ_JBNDMQ010000018.1 coordinate 84,257, forward strand.
TCGACACCGAGCGTGAAGGCATGTCGCCGCGCGATGCCATCTATCGCGCCAGCCTGATGCGCTTCAGGCCGATCATGATGACGACGTGCGCCGCGCTACTCGGCGCGCTGCCACTGGCCTTCGGCCACGGCGAGGGTGCCGATCTGCGCCGGCCGCTCGGCATTTCGATTGTCGGCGGGCTGATTGTCAGCCAGTTGCTCACGCTCTACACAACGCCGGTGGTTTATCTGTATATCGACCGCCTGCAGTCCCGGATGCGCTCGCGGGGCCAGCGCCGCGCGGCGGCCTGAAACCACCGCCCCAATGACAACGCGGCTGCCGTTGGAAGCGGCAGCCGCGTTCGAGTGAAACACCTCGGGCAGTTTCGATCCGGTCAATACGCGCCGGGCGGAGGCGGCGGCGGGGAGCCCGGCGGCGGGGGCGGCGGCGCGGTCACGTAACCGCTACCCTCACCGGAGGACTGCATGGTGCGCATCCGACCCTGCACCGGAATCCGGTCACCGTTCGCGTACATACATTGCAGGTACGCATAGTCGTAGCGGCGCTGGACGTCGTAAGCCGAACCCTGCGCAGCCCCTGCACCGAACAGGGTGCCAGCCAGCAAGCCAGCACCTGCGCCAACCGCAGCGCCGCTGCCGCCATTGAAAGCCGCACCGGCCGCCGCACCGAGCGCCGTGCCGACAACCGCGCTACCCACCGCGCTGTTGGTCGCCGCCTGGTTGGTGGTTGCCCCACCCACCTGCTGAAACGCGAATTGCCGACATGAATTATCGTCAGCGCGAAACTGGTCGAAAGTCTTACCGGTACCGGGCAGCGCCATGACGCTAGGGCCCTGAGGCATGACCGAACACGCGCCGAGAAAACTCAGCGAGGCAATCAAAGCTAACCTTGAATATTTCATTTGCTTCTCTTTGCGGTATTGCGTTTTTTAATTTGCAGGGCCCTGCGACTGCTGCGCGGGCACCGGACGCCAACCCGACGAGCAAGACTTCACGTACGGGTAGTAGGTTTTGGAGTCGTCACAGTAGTACCAGGTGGCGCTCTGTTGCCCGGGCGCGGCCTGCGCCGGAGCCGCACCGGCCTGCCCTTGCTCCACGTACTCCTGCGGTTGCGCCGGAACCGGTACCGGTACTGCGACCGCCGGCGGGTACGGGTACGGGTAGTAATACGGCCCTGGCGCGTAGTAATAGCCTCCACCCCCGATGAACACCCCCACATGTGCTGCATTTGCCACGCCGCTCGCACAGACCATCGCCGCGGCTGCCACTCCGAGCAAAATATTCAACCTTTTCACAACACTCTCCACGACAGAAACCGGCACCGACATGGTGTCCCAAAGTACTACTGAACGCTATTCCACTCCGAGCCGCAATACAATTACTTAAGACCTTGCGTATTTTTCAGCGCATTACATCGCAAGGTGTTTGTCATGAACGGAGCAGCAGGATTTGTTCCGCAACGCGCCGGGCCGAGGCGCCTTACGGGGATGCAGATGCCGTGAGGTGGCAGCAGGTGTGCCGCATGGCGCGTGAAACGTCCCTATTGCAACCGGCCGCCGTGCAGATGCAGTCGCTGCAGCAGCTCGCGGCCACGCCGGGTCAATTGCAGTGTCGAGCCGTGACGGTCGTGCGTGCGTACTTCGACAAGCTCATAGTGGCGCAACGCAAGAACATCAGGGTCGAGTTCTTCCAGATGCCGCCCGGTATCCCGGATCGACATGAGCGTCGCGAGTTCGTGATGGCTCAGCATCCGACACCTCCGTTGGTCAATGCATAGGCGATGTCGACATCCTAGAGACCCGAAGCTACAGTTTGGCTACGATCTTGTTTCGCGACGTTACGAAGTTACACGTTCGACGCACGATTCGATCGTGCGGCCACCCGCCCGCTCACTGCGCGGCGACGCATTCGCCGACATCCCGGCAAAAAGCGGCTTACCCGAATACAGGCCGGAAAAAACTACGCTCGTAACTGACGATGCAGCGCGTCTGCTCGGCGTAAGCCACCGCAGCCAGACAATCGGGATCAGCGAAGGACTTGTTACGGTACTCCTCGTAAAGCGCCAGCGAGGGAAAGGTAAACATCGCGAGCGCAACATTGCTGAAGCCTTCCGACGGCATGAAATAGCCGTGATGCTGGCCACCGAATTTTTCGACGAGTGGAATCCAAAGCTTGCCGTAATGCTCGAACTCCTTGAGCTTGTAGGGATCAATGATGTAGCGAAGATAGCAGGTAATCATCGTTGAGGTTCCTTGGAGCTTTTGAGTGACTTTTGGCATGCGCAGACTGCCCGGCGCGCCCATAGCCGCGTTACTACAGCAAGCGATGGTAAGCCAGTTCGCGTGCAAGCGCTTCGTTGCCGATGAATCGGTAAGCACGCAGGCCTGCCTCGATCGCACCTGCGACGTTCGCTTCAACATCGTCGATAAAAAACGTCTCGGTAGGCGCCACCCCGAGATGCGCCACACAACGCCGATACAGCTCGGGGGAAGGCTTCGCGGCGCCGAACGAAGCCGACGCGTAAACCTGCGCGCCGAACACCTGGGCGACAGGCGGACATAAATAATGAATGTAATCGGCGAGCAGACAGCAGTTGTTGGTGAGCACCGCAACCCTATTGTGAGCAGCGACCGCTTGCGCGAGGGCAATCGCCTCAGGGTCCGGCGTCATCGCGGCACGCCGCGCATCGAGCCAATCGTCGAGCGTGAGCGGATAGCTCAACAGCGCGCCGAGTTCATCAATGTAGTCGGCATCGCTAACCAGCCCCGCGTCGGCGCGCCCTTCGAGACCCGAGTCCCAGATCGCCTGGCGGACCGCTTGCGCATCATGGCCGACGACGGCCGCAATATGCGCGATGCGCGCTGAACGGTCGTAGTGGCACAACACGTCGTCGAGGTCGAAGAGGACCAGTGAGATGGGTGGGTTCATGGCGTCCGTCGAAAGGGAATCGCACAGGTCAATGACTTCACGATTCTGACAGAGACCGTCGGTCGTATCTACGCCACCTGGACGGCCTGTGCACGGATCGCCCGGCAAGCATCCGAAGCACGCTATTCAGGGCCAATGCTCATTGAAACCTGGCGGGTTTTGACTACCATGAAGATACGTCTTGCTCTCGAGCTTCTCCTGCGATGCTCACCCGCACACGCCCAGTTCGTTGCATCACATCAGCCGGTGGCTCGTGGCTGTCGCGCGCACGCCGCGCAGCTCTCACGCTTGCTGTTGCGCTCGCGGCGGCCGCTTGCACGATCACGCCGCCAGATCGGCCGCTGCTCATCACACCTCCTGCCGCGGTGAATAGCGCGACGCTCGATCAATACCGCATCGCGGTCGCGCGACGCATCCTCGATCGCAATCCGTCCTACGTGCTGCAAGGCACGCTGCAGCCGATGCTGCGTTCGCTGGTGGTGGTCTCCTTCACGGTCGACCGCGACGGCCAGGTGTTGCAATCAGCCGTGTATCGCACCAATGGCGACGACGAAGCCGAAAGCACCGCGCTCGCGACCCTGCGCCGCGCGTCGCCGCTGCCGCTGCCGCCCGCCAAACTGCTCAACGCACGCGGCCAGGTCGAGTTGTTCGAGGATTGGCTGTTCAACGACAACGGCAAGTTCCAGCTCCGCGAGTTCGCCTCGCCGCAAGCACAAACGATCGATTGAAAGCAGGTCGTTGCACGCATTCGCCAGTGCCGAACTGCCTTGCACGTCGATGCGCTGCCACCGCTCGACCTTGCTCCCTTGCCGCACAGCTCCGGCACCCTCACGCTATAATTTTCCCATCCCCGCCGGAACCTTCCGGTACGGCTGTCGCCGCCCGCTCACCCGCCGGCGCTGCGCAGTCCGCCCTTCGCGTCGCCGCGCCACCCGCGCGCTTTGCACCCCTCTGTCTGGCCGCTGTCACCGCCGTCACCGACGCTGCGCTCCATCCTGGTTTTTCCCTGGTACAGCCGTAGCCCGGCACGCCGGCCATCGTCCGTCGTTGTAAGCTGTCGAATCGTTGCCCGCGCAACTTGCGGCCATGGCTGGCCGCCGAGCGCCGCGGCGCACACGAGTGCAAACAAAATACGATGCTGTACGAGCGCGTCGCCTACCGGGCGCGCCACGCTGCATCACGAAACTGGAGACCTTGAATGTCCACTTCGCCGATATCCGCAGCCCAGCCTGACGCGGCCGGTCAAAACAGCAGTGCGCGGATCATCTTCGCAAGCTTCATCGGCACCGCGATCGAGTTTTACGATTTCTATGTCTACGCGACGGCCGCCGCGCTCGTCATCGGACCGGTGTTCTTCCCGCACGGTTCCGCTACCGCGCAGGCACTCTCCGCGTTCGTCACCTTCGGCATTGCGTTCGTCGCGCGACCGATCGGCTCGTTTCTGTTCGGCCACTTCGGCGACCGCATCGGCCGCAAATCGACCCTCGTCGCCTCGCTGCTGGTAATGGGCGTGTCGACCACGCTGATCGGTTTCGTGCCCGGCTATAACTCGATCGGCAGCCTCGCGCCGATCCTGCTGTGCATCCTGCGCTTCGGCCAGGGGATTGGGCTCGGCGGCGAGTGGGGCGGCGCGGCGCTGCTCGCCACCGAAAACGCCCCGGCCGGCAAACGCGGCTGGTTCGGCATGTTCCCGCAGCTTGGGCCATCGATCGGCTTTCTGGCATCCAATGGGCTGTTCTTCGGCCTGGCACTCTCGCTTTCCGACGAACAGTTCCGTAGCTGGGGCTGGCGCGTGCCGTTCATCGTCAGCGCGGTGCTGGTCGCGCTCGGTTTGTATGTGCGTCTGAAGATCGCTGAGACGCCTGCCTTCCGTGCCGCGATCGAACGCGAAGAACGGGTACGCGTGCCGATTGCGACGCTCTGCTCGCAATACTGGTGGCCGACGCTGCTGGGTGCATTGGCCATGGTGGTTTGCTACACGCTGTTCTACAACGCGACGACGTTCTCGCTCTCCTACGGCGTGTCGGTGCTGCACATTCCGCGTCAGAACTTCCTCGGCCTGCTGTGCGTCGCAGTACTGTTCATGGCGCTCGCCACGCCGCTGTCCGCATGGGCGAGCGACCGCTACGGCCGCAAGCCGGTGTTGATCGTCGGCATCATCGCGGCGATCCTGTCGGGCTTCACGATGGCGCCGCTGCTCGGCAGCGGTTCCATGCCGCTCGTGTTGCTGTTCCTCGTGATCGAACTGTTCCTGATGGGCGTGACCTTCGCGCCGATGGGCGCGCTGCTGCCGGAACTGTTTCCGACCAACGTGCGTTATACGGGTGCAGGCGTGTCGTACAACCTGGGCGGGATTCTCGGCGCGTCGGTGGCGCCGTACATTGCCCAGGTGCTGGCCGCGCACGGAGGGCTGTCGTGGGTCGGCGCCTACGTGTCAATCGCCGCCGCCGTCAGTCTGTTCGGTGTGCTGTGCATGCACGAGACGCGCGACACCCGTTTGATGTAAGCGCGAACCTGGCATGAACTGCCCGCCGCGCAGGTGCGCGGGCAGCCTCGCCCACCTCCTTCACCTGGTGCGTTTCCCCTCTTGCACGGCTTTTTGACTTGCTTATACTCAAGTCACATAACCGATGAGCAGGGAGGCCACGGTGAGGCTCTATCTCCAGAACTCAGACGTCGTGATGATCATTGCGCTGGCACTCTTGTGCTCGCTGCTGCTGGCCATCCGTTTCCGCCCTTCCAGCTGGAAAGCGATCGTACTCGAAGCGCTCGCCGCCAACGCGGCGGCCATCGTCGCGGTGGTGGCGTTCGAGCTGATGCTGAGCTAGGCGTCTGCCGGCTTGCCGCGCACGCTACGACTCCCCGCACGGATCAATAGTAGTACCCATGATGGTAGTAGCCCCCGCCGTAGTAACCCGGTGCCGGTGCTATTACGCAACCACCCAGCGCAGCAGCCAGCAATGCACCTGCAATCAAAGTTAGCGTCAAGCGTTTCACGTCGTTCTCCAATCGTTTCAGTGTTTGTCGAGTGAGCCTCGAATGCTGTTGATTGGACACGAAGCGGCCCTGTGCGGGCGTTGCATTTTGTAAGCGATGATTTGCGCGGCGTTACAGGTTTTGCGGGTCCCGGATGGATGCCGCGCCCGAAGTAAAGATCGTCGCGGTGGTCTCGCATACGCCGGTCTCAATACGACGACGCCACACTGCCCCGGCGGCGGCCGCCGCTTGAGGCGCTCTGACGGGCGCTCGGTGTGTGCCAGCACCGGCGAGGCGCATTGAAACGCGCCCTGCATTCAGGCTTGCTTGGCCCAATCCATAGGCATATGCCATTCGTAAGCTGCGTGTAGGGAGCCTACGAAAAGCGACACTTTTAACAGCCATGTAATGCGCCCGTACCGCGCCTGCTTCCCGCCGGCCTGGAGCGGCAACCAACGGACCGGTACGGCTGGGCGCGATTGAACTCAGCGTGCCACAAGCAGTCTCTATGAGTGAAGTTCTGTTGTGTTCATTGCAGGATCCTCTCCGCCCGTCGTTCCCCGACGCGGGCGCTTTTAGAGGCGTGCCGTGGCAGCGCTCGCTGGTTTGGGTGGGCTGTACGTCACGCCTTTTTTCTTTTGACGAGACGCGGGCCACCTGTTCTCACTCACGCCCGTGAGGCGCGCAAACGGCGGCCCGGCAGAAACGAATCAGATGGCAGTGACCGGACGCTTCACCGCAGTGGCGTCAAGCGGGTCGCTGTGCACGTAGTCGATGGCCTGCAAGGCTTCGCTCACGGGCGGCACCGAATGACCGTCGCCAATGGAGATGGAGCGATGCGGCGCTTCAATGCCGAAGTGGGAAGGCGAGGTCGCGACAAAGATCATCACCGTGCGCTTTTGCAGGGCATGGGCGACGTGGACAAAGCCCGTGTCCGTACCGATGACGAGCGAGCAGGCGTCGATCATATGGGCGATCCCGGTCACGCTCATCTGCGGTAAAACGGTTGCGCCCGGCACCTGTGCCGCGATGGCGACAGCTTCTTCACGCTCGCCGGACGAGCCCCACGGCAACACGATACGAAAACCGCGCCGCACCAGTTCGTTTCCGACGGCGGCCCAGTGCGTGACCGGCCATTTCTTGTCGTCTTTCGAGGTGGCGTGAAACAGCGCCGCGACGGGTGCGTCCCCGGCCTCGAACGGCGCGGTGCCATCCTCGGGCAGCTTCATATCGTAGACGGACGGCCCTTCCGGCTGATAGCCCAGCGCTTCGCCCGCGCTGATGCGCATGCCTTGCCAGGCGTTGCCGGGTGGGCGCGGACCAAAGCGGCCCGTATAAGCGAACGCGGCACCGAGCTCGCCCAGGTCCTTGTTGCGATAGCCGAAGCGGCGCGACGAGCGGGCCAGAAAGGCGATGATCGCGCTCTTGTAGACGCCTTGAATATCGATGATGCAATCGTAGCGGTAGGCCCGCAACTCGCCGATGGATGCTGCAATCGCCTTGAGATCCACCCAGCGGCGTGACTTTTTGAAGCGGCGCAGCGGTGCAAAAAGCACGCGGTCTACGCTCTGGCTCCAGTGAACCACTTCGGCAAATGCCTCGTCTGCGGCCCAGTCGACCTGCACGCCTGGAAATGCACGCTTGATGTCGGCAATGACCGGTAGGGCCTGCACAATATCGCCTAGTGAAGTCACCTTGACGATAAGAATTCGCTTCATTAAGTAGCCCGTCATAGTTTCGGTCGCACCGCTATTTTAGCCGACCATGCTTTCATCATATACACGCGGCGGCGGTTTTACTGCAGCGCGGCCCGGCAAGGCGAACGGCGGATTATCGCTCAACCGGGCTACCTGTCACATTTATTTCAATCTGCTTTCATACGATCAAACGCCCCGTCCGATCGCTATAATTCACGCTTTGCCTGAGCAATTACCTCATGCGGGCATTCCCTCCTCTCTCCTCCAGCGTCGCCCGACGCACGCGCCGCCTGTGGCGCCAATACGGTGTGTTCTGGCTCGGCGCCATTGTCGTTGGCCTCACCGCGGTGCTCTACGCCAAGCTCATCGATTTCGGCTACGCCGAGTTCCGCGCCATGCAACACCGGCATATCTGGCTGCCGTTGTTCGTGACGCCAGCCGTCGCTGCGCTGTGCGCATGGCTCACGCGTAAATTCTTTCGCGGCGCGGAAGGGAGCGGTATTCCGCAGGTGATCGCCACCCTGCACGCCAAACCTAGTGAATACGGCGAGCGCCTGCTGTCGTTCCGCATCATGTTCGGCAAGATCCTCGTGTCGTTCCTTGCCATCCTCGGCGGCTTTACGATCGGCCGCGAAGGACCGACCGTGCAGGTCGGCGCGGCCCTGATGTTCAACCTGCGGCGGTTCTACCCGCGCTCGAACGCGCTGATTGAGCGGCAACTCGTGCTGGCCGGTGCATCGGCCGGTCTGTCGGCGGCGTTCAATACGCCGCTTGCCGGGATCGTCTTCGCCATCGAGGAACTCACCCGCAGCTTCGAAGCCCGCGCGAGCGGCGTGCTGATTACCGCGATCATCATCGCGGGGGTGATCGCGCTCGGGGTGAACGGCAACTACACCTATTTCGGCACGATCGAGATCGGTACGCACTTCCCAGATCTGCTGGCGGTAGCCGTCGTCCTCACCGCGGTCGTGACCGGGATCGCCGGCGGCTTCTTTTGCTGGCTGATACTCAATACCGCGCGCTGGATCCCCGCACCGCTGCGCAAGTTGCATGGTGAGCGCCCGGTCGCGTTTGCCGCGCTGTGCGGGCTGGCGATTGCCTTCGTCGGCCTGATTTCGGGCGGCGTGACCTTCGGCAGCGGCTACGCGGAAGCGCGCGGCCTGCTCGATGGGCGCGAGCAACTGTCGGTGTTCTACTCGTTCCTGAAGATGATCTCGATGGTCGGCTCGTATCTGCCGGGCATCCCGGGCGGGATTTTCGCGCCATCACTGTCGATCGGCGCGGGTTTCGGCAATCTGCTGCACATGGTTTTCGGCAGCATGCAATTGCCGATGCTGATCGCACTCGCCATGGTGGGTTACCTGGCCGCAGTGACGCAGGCGCCAATTACGTCGTTCGTGATCGTGATGGAGATGATCAACGGCCACGCGCTCGTGATCTCGCTGATGGCGACGTCGCTGATCGCCAGCCGTGTCTCGCGTTTCTTTGCACCGCCGCTGTACGAAGCGCTATCGCAGCGCTATATGGCGCCCCTTCCGCAACCGACACCCGCGCCGGTCCCGGAAGTGCCCGAGGCGCTGATCGATGACGAACCGGAAGCGAAGGAAGCGAAGGAAGCGAAGGAAGCGGATGTGGCAGATGCAGCCGATAAAGCCGACACGCCACCCCGCTAGTTTGTCTGATCGCGAGGCGCGTCGTTCACGTCTTCAATCGTCTGATCAATAGATCACGACGGGTGTCGCGCGGACATACATCGGTCGCCCCGGCACGACGACACAGCCGGCCAGCGTGATCGCCAGCAAGGCGATGGCCAATAAATTCCGTTTCATTTTTACTCTCCGCGAGCGCGCAGCCAGCCAGCACGCCGATGGCGCGCGGCGTGGCTGTGTGCTCAATGTATGGGTGGTATGCGGGCCGTATCGGGCCCGCTGCGCTGCGCGGGCATTCACTCAGGCGTGGTATGCCGTCACGCAGCGCTTAGCCAGTTCTCGGACCGCCTTGGCGCGTTGTGAAAACAACGCGTCGTAGAGAAGACTCAGGCCCAGTGCCCTTCAACCCAGTGGTAGTTCGGACCGTGTGCGACCCAGTGGCCCGGCACCCAGTGGTAGCCGACGCGCTCGGGTTGCCAGTGACCCGGCACCCACACATAGCGGCCGTGATCCCAGCGCCAGTGACCGTGATCCCACACAAAGCCATGCCGCGGTGCGGGCATCGCTTCGTAGCGCGCCGGCGGCGGAGCGGACGGCGCAATCACGACGACTTCAGCGGCGGATGCCGAACCGACGACCGAGGCGCCCGCGGCGATCAACACCGCCTGAGCGAGCAGCAAGCGAAAAGTTTTGTTCATATTCCCCTCTTGGTAAAAAGCGCCAGTGAAGGCGTTATCCGTTTAATGCGCGAGACGTCGTTTTGGCTGACGTGGCAGACGTAACGGGCGTCCCTCAAGTGCAACGGAATATTTCGCGCGTAGGCGGTTTATTAAACCACCGCGACAGGGACGTGTCAGGGGGCAAGCGGCGGAACAGGCGGGGCGCAACGAGGGGCGTGGAGAAGCAACAGAAAAGACGGGACGAGAACAAAGCGCATCGCACTGAAGCACCCGTCCACGTCAAGGCAACGGGTGCGCGACACAGTTCATACAGACCACACTTCTGGAGAATCAGGCCTGCGGAATTTCAATCTTGACCTCGAGCACTTCGAGATCGTCCTGGCGCTCGAGACTGACGCGAATATCCTCATCGGAAATCTTCACGTACTTGGAAATCACGGCGACGAGTTCGCGTTGCAACGCAGGCAGATAATCGGCAGGCGCATGGCCGCCGGCGCGCTCATGCGCGATGATCAACTGCAGGCGTTCCTTCGCTATTGACGCGGACTTCTTCTTCTCGCCCAGCAAAAACGAAAGAATCGACATTACGTGCGCTCCCCTTACTTGGTGCCGAAGAGGCGCTGCAGGAGGCCTGGCTTCTGGTAATCGGTAAAGCGAAGCGACTTCTGCTCGCCGAGGAAACGCGACACGACATCCTTGTAGGCTTCAGCGACATCTGTGCCGTCGAGGTGCACGGCCGGCAAGCCCTGGTTCGACGCATGCAGTACCGCTTCCGATTCCGGAATCACGCCGATCAGATCGATACGCAGAATTTCCTGGATGTCGGTAAGCGAGAGCATTTCGCCTTCACTGACACGCTTCGGGTTGTAGCGCGTAATCAGCAGATGTTCCTTGATCGGCTCCTTGCCTTCGATAGCGCGCTTGGTCTTCGACGACAGAATGCCCAGAATACGATCCGAGTCACGCACCGAAGAGACTTCCGGGTTCGTCACGATCAGCGCTTCGTCGGCGAAGTGCATGGCCAGCAGCGCGCCCGATTCGATACCAGCGGGCGAATCGCAGACGATGTATTCGAAGTCCATCGCGATCAGGTCATTGATGACCTTTTCGACGCCTTCCATCGTCAGCGCGTCTTTGTCACGCGTCTGCGAAGCCGGCAGGATAAAGAGGTTCTCGCACTTCTTGTCCTTGATCAGCGCCTGGTTCAGATTGGCTTCGCCCTGGATCACGTTGATCAGGTCGTACACCACACGGCGTTCGCAGCCCATGATGAGATCGAGGTTACGCAGGCCGACGTCGAAGTCGATCACGGCCGTCTTGCTGCCCCGTAACGCCAGGGCCGATGCAAAACTCGCGCTCGTGGTCGTCTTGCCCACGCCACCCTTGCCCGAAGTCACCACAATGATTTTTGCCATTACCCTTACCCTGTGTTCGTCAAATTCGTTCAAATAAGTCCGGCGGCAGCCAGGATCAGGCACGCGCCGGGCACGGCGCGCGCAACGGATGATCAGGTGAGCCGCAGCGGTTCAATCATCAGCTTTTCTTCTTCGAGCCAGATCTGCACCGGCTTGCCGAGTACGTCGGGCGGCAGCGGGTTCTCAGTCGTACGGTAGATACCGGCGATCGAGATCAGTTCCGGCTCGAGACACGTGCAGAAGATGCGCGCGTCGTGGTTGCCGTGCACGCCGGCCAGCGCCCGGCCGCGCAGCGGCGCGTAAATATGGATGTTGCCTTCGGCGATCACTTCCGCGCCGTAGCTCACGAGGCCCAGCACCACCAGATCGCCCTTGGCGTAGATGCGCTGGCCCGAGCGCAACGGCTTGTCGACCACCGTGGTCTGCGACGAGGTGACGAGCTTCGCGCCCTCGCCTGCCGCTCCTGCCTGGGCGCCCGCGGCGGGGCCGCCCGCCACGACCTCGACGGCCGTCGCCGGCACGTCCATCGGCAATTCACCCTGTACCGGACCGGTGCTTTCGACATCCGCGGCACTTTCAGCGCCCGGAGCGCCCTGGGCGTCCTCTTCGGCCGCCGCTTTGGCGCCTGCGCCACGCCGATCGCGCGCTTCGAGCAGCGGTAAGGCGGACTCGGCGGCCCACCCTTGCTGCGGGTTCGCCACCACGCCCACCGGGCGCATGCGGACACTGTCGAGTAGTTGGGCGATCTCGGCGAGCGGCACGCGCTCCTCGTCGGCGAGGCGGCGCACGTCGATGGCGACCACGTCGTTAGCGAAGAATTCGGGGGTCGCCTCGAAGCGCCGGGTCAGTTCGGCACGCATGGCGTCGAGGTCGGTCGTCTTGACCACGAACAGGAGCGTGTCGACAGTGCCACTGCGGAGTTCGAAAAATGGCGATTTCTTGGGCGACATAGCGTTCGGCAAAAAATTTTGCGTATTTTACAGGCGTCCACGCGAGGAGCCAGTATTTTCGGAGCCACGAATGGACGGCGCGTCCCAATCATGGGCGGAGGACACTGCGGCGACGCGGGAAGAAAGGGAGCGGAACCCGGCGGGACCGCTCGCCGGATCACTGGGAGGAGGCTTGCGAGGCACGCTGCACGTGGCGCACCAGCAGGCTTTCCGACTGGTCGGGCCAGCGCGCCGTGCGGGCGTGCTCGCCGGTCGGGCCAAAGCCGAGGCGCTCGTAAAAACGCATGGCATTACGGTTGGCGTCGGCGACCCACGCGTAGATTTCCTCGGCACCCGCACCGGCTAACCACTCGCTGGCGGTATTGACGAGCAACTCGCCGCCGCGCAGATGACGCACCGCCGGGGCCACCCAGAGCTCACAGACGAACGCGCGGCGCGCCGCGGTGTCTTCGAAATGCGCTTCGATCAGCCCGGCGGGATGCCCTTCGGTGGAGAGGATGAACGACGTAGCCCCGTTCGAGACCGCATGGTCCGCAGCGGTGACATCGAAGGTTGCGGCGTCGACCGAGAGGGCGTCCTCGAGCGTCTCGCCGAAGGCGTAGGGCGCCTCCCGCAGCGACGCGGTACGAAGTTCGCGTAAAACTGCGCCCTGATCAGCGGCGATGCGGCGAACGGTCAATGACGGACTCATGCAGACGAAAACCCCTTGTAACACTAAGGCGTAGCTTTAACCGAACCGGCGCGCGAGTCAAATCCTTATTTTCGTGATTTGTGCGCAGACGGCCTTGACGGCGGCCGCTTATAGCAGGCCCCTCACGGTGCCTCGTAACTGCCGGTGCCGTCCGGCCAGGGCGTCAGCAGCTCGAATCCGTCTTCCGTGACGGTCACCATATGCTCCCATTGCGCCGACAACGAGCGGTCCTTGGTGACCACCGTCCAGCCGTCGCGCAGGACGGTCGTACCGGCGCGCCCAGCGTTGATCATCGGCTCGATGGTGAAGACCATGCCCGGCTTCAGGCGCACGCCCTGCCCCGGCTGGCCGTAGTGCAGCACTTGCGGATCTTCGTGGTAGACCTTGCCGATGCCGTGCCCGCAGTAATCGCGCACGATCGAGAAGCCATCGCGCTGCGCGACCTTCTGGATCGCGTGCCCCACGTCGCCCAGCGTCGCGCCCGGTTTCACCTCGCGGATGCCGGCCAGCATCGCCTCGTAGGTCGTGTCGATCAGTTGCCGCGCCACCGTGCTCGGCTTGCCGACGCAATACATGCGGCTCGTATCGCCGAAATAGCCATCCTTGATCACGGCCACGTCGATATTGACGATGTCGCCGTCCTTCAGGATTTCGGCCCGGCTTGGGATGCCGTGGCAGACCACCTGGTTCACCGACGTACAAACCGTCTTCGGAAAGCCCAGGTAGCCGACATTCGCCGGAATCGCCTTCTGCGTATTGACGATGTAGTCGTTGCACAGCGCGTCGAGGTCGTCCGTCGATACGCCGGCACGCACGTGTTCGCCGATCATCGCGAGCACGTCGGCGGCAAGCCGTCCGGCTATGCGCAGCGCCGCAATATCGTCGGGAGTCTTGTAGGTAATGGCCATGAAATCAAAGGCGGTTGGTGAACGCGTGGCGGCAAACCCGCTACTCGCGTTCGTATGCGAAAGGCAAACCGGCGGGAGCGTGCTGCTGCGCTAAACACTCGCGCAAGCCCCTCCCAATCCGGTCATCGATCAGGGAATTGTACAGAGGATGACGGCAGGGGCACTTTCAGGCCGCCTCACGCCTGTTCAGCGAGGTACTGACGCATGGCATGGCGAACCCTCGCACAACGCGTTGCGAGACGTTCACGCATACGCGTGAACCCCGCGTATCCGCATGAATTGCTGCGAGCGCACGCAAATATCTTTTGTGCGCGCTGCATCCACAGGCGGATTCGGTTCGTAAAGTGCGTTGAGGACTCGCCTCTTCTGCATTGCCCAAAGATGCGTCAGTGAGGAGCGATGCGTCTTCGTGTCCGCGATTTGCGTCAGTGCATCGCGTCAGTTGTCCTGTTGTGTACGCGTTTGCGTCGCGAATGGCGCGGCTTTCCCTGCGGTCTATGTGAGGAGCACGGTCATGTCAGAAAAGTCAGAACAGAGCCAAAGTAATTCAGCAGAACTAATGGGTACATTTGATCGCCGGGTCGAACGGCGCAAGCAACGTCGACAATTCTTCCGGAATGCAGGCGGCCTCAGTCTGGGTCTCGTAGGCGGCACGCTGATCAGCGCTTGCGGCGGCGGCTCCGGCATCTCCTCCATGGCTCAGACGGCCGCCCCGACCGACGACGAGATTCTCAACTTCGCCCTCAACCTCGAGTACCTCGAAGCCCAGTTCTATACCTATGCTACGACCGGCAGCGGTCTGCCGGCCAGCATGCTCTCCGGCGTGGGCACTCAAGGCACCGTCATGGCCGGCGCGCAAGTGCCGTTCCAGGATCCGCTGGTGCAGGCGTACGCCAATGAGATCGCGAACGATGAACGCGAGCACGTTGCCTTCCTGCGCAGCGCACTGGGTTCGGCGGCGGTCGCCATGCCGTCCATCGACGTGAGCGGCGCCAATCCGAATGGCGCATTCTCGGTGGCGGCACGCGCCGCGGGCCTGGTCGCCTCAGGCGTTGCGTTCGACCCGTATGCGAGCGACAACAACTTTCTGCTCGGCGCATTCATCTTCGAAGACGTCGGCGTGACTGCCTATAAAGGCGCCGCTCCGCTACTCGCGAGCAAGACGTTCCTGAGCGCTGCGGCCGGCATTCTCGCGGCCGAGGCATATCACGCTGGCCTCGTGCGCACAACGTTGTACGCGAAAGGCCTCGACACCGCGAGCCTGATCACCGCGGCCAATGCCATCTCCGCGGCACGCGACAGCCTCGATCAGGTCGGCAACGACGACCAGGGCATCACCGGCGCCACAGCGGGTACGTCCAACATCGTGCCGCTCGACAGCAACGGCCTCGCGTTCGGACGCTCGTACTCGGACGTGCTCAACATCGTGTATCTGACCAGTACGGCGGCGGTGAAGGGCGGCTTCTTCCCGAACGGTGTGAACGGCGCGCTCAATATGAGCGCCTGATGCATGCCTGAAGCATCCTCTGGAATACCGGCAACGGATCGCAGGAACGGCGCTTGCGGCCCCGTTGGCCGGGCCTTCACTACACAACACACAACAGCTTGACCTCGGTTGACGACACACAGGAGACGTCATGGACGAAGCCATGACTCAAGCGGTCGCGCCGCTCACACTGAGCGAGCAAACCTGCCTCCACATGCGCGAAGCGCTCGCAGGCCGCCGCCGCGGAGCGCGTGTAATGCTTGCTTTTGCCGGGCCGGCGGTGGTCGCTTCGATCGCTTATATGGACCCCGGCAACTTCGCGACCAACATCCAGGCGGGTGCCGGCTACGGCTACACACTGCTGTGGGTGGTGGCCGTCGCGAATATCGTCGCCATGCTGTTTCAGTCGTTATCCGCCAAGCTCGGCTTGGTCACCGGCCGCAATCTCGCTGAGCTGTGCCGCGAATCGTTGCCGCGCCGCTACGTGTACGCCATGTGGGGCATGAGCGAAATCGCCGCGATGGCGACGGATCTTGCCGAATTCGTCGGCGGGGCCATCGGCGTATCGTTGCTGCTGCATCTGCCTATGATGGCGAGCATGCTGGTCACCGGCGCCCTCACCTATGGGCTGCTGCAATTCGAGAGAAAGGGTTTCCGCCCGCTTGAACTGGTGATTGCGGCACTTGTGGGCGTGATCGGTCTGTCGTACCTGGCCGAGTTGCTGATCGCGCCTGTGCATTGGCCCGCGGTGTTTCTGCATACCGTCAGACCAAGCATCCCCGATAGCAATGCGCTGACCATTTCCGTGGGGATCATCGGCGCGACCGTGATGCCGCACGTGCTGTTCCTGCATTCGGGCCTCACGCAAAATCGCGTCACGCCCCGCAACGAGCATGAACGGTCAAAGCTGCTGAAGTTTTCGAACATCGAAGTCGTCGTTGCGCTCGGTGCAGCCGGCCTGATCAACATGGCAATGGTGATCATGGCGTCCAGTGCATTTCATCAGGGTCACGCGGACATCGCCAGCATCGAGACGGCGTGGCATACCCTGACGCCCTTGCTTGGCAGCGCCGCAGCGGGGCTGTTCCTTGCTGCGTTGATTGCGTCCGGAATCTCCAGTTCGGTGGTGGGCACCATGGCCGGGCAGATGATCATGCAGGGTTTCGTCGGTTTTCGCATTCCGGTCGGCGTGCGCCGTCTCCTCACCATGGCGCCGGCCTTCGCGGTAGTCGCATGGGGCGTGGATGCAACCCACGCGCTGGTGTTGAGCCAGGTAGTACTGAGTATCGCGCTACCTGTGCCGATGATCGCGCTGGTGTGGTTCACGTCACGTAGCGATCTGATGGGCGTCTATCGGAACCGCCGCCTGACGAACCTCGGCGCGGTGGCGGGTACCGTTGCCGTGCTGGCCTTGAATGTCGTGCTGTTGCTGCAGACTTTGGGGTGAACGGGAAGTCAATCCGCTTCGCCAAGCCGAACGCACTGAAATCGCCCTCGCTGAAACAGCCCACGGCAGCAGCATCAAAACAGCGAAGGCGCGCATCTGCATCTCACTTGGCCGGATCGAGCACGAACTGCATCACGTCAGTACGGCCTTCGTCGAAACCCGCCTCGCAATACGCGAGATAGAGACGCCACGTCCGCACGAACGTTTCGTCAAAGCCCTGCGCGCGGATCGCATCGAGCTGGGTCTCGAAGGCATTGCGCCAGCGGCGCAGCGTCTCCGCATAGTCGCGGCCGAACGCGAGCGATACTTGACCCGCAAGTTTCGCGCGCCTCGCTACCGCGATGAACCGTTCCGGACTCGGCAGCATGCCACCCGGGAAAATGTACTCGCGGATAAAGTCGCTAGTGGCGCGATAGGTGGCGAAGTGCGAATCGTCGATCGTGATGGTCTGCACCAGCGCCCGGCCTCCAGGTACGAGCCGCTCACGCAGGATGCGAAAGTAAGCGGGCCAGAACCGTTCGCCGACGGCTTCGAACATCTCGATCGACACGATGCCGTCGTACTGGCCGGTCAGCGTACGGTAGTCGCGCAGTTCTAGCTTGATGCGATCGGTGAGGCGCTGCTCATGCACACGCTGCAGGGCGAATTCGAGCTGGGCGAGCGAAATGGTCACGCCGTGGACGTGAATGCCAAGACGCGCCGCATGCAGCGCGAAGCCGCCCCATCCACAGCCGATCTCGAGAATCCGCATACCGGCGCGCAGGCCGAGCGTATCGATGATGCGCTGGTATTTTGCGTGCTGCGCGTCTTCGAGCGACGCTTCGAAGTTCCCGTCGAACACGGCGCTCGAATAGGTGAGACTCCGGTCCAGCCAGCGGGCATAGAAGGCATTGCCGATGTCGTAGTGCGCGTGGATGTTGCGACGGCTGCCGGAGCGTGTATTGCGGCGTAGGCGGTGGCGCAGGCCGTACCAGACTTGCGCGAGCCAGCCGCCATAGACGGTGCGTTGCAAGGCGCGTTCGTTGCGGATCGCCACGCGCAAGAGCGCGCCGAGATCCGGCGTATCGACCCAGGATTGACGCCAGGCGTCGGCAAAGCCGATATCGCCCTTGCGCAGGATCGCGCCGCACGCACGCCAGTCTCGCAACTCCAGACGCGCGCCGGGCATTGCATGCGGATCGCCGAACACGCGGGGCTGACCATCGGGCGTGATGAGTACCAGGTGCCCGACGCGAATCCGCCCGAGCAACGACAAAAACAAACGGCCCGACGCGGGGGCGGCCTGGGCGCCGCTCAGGGTCCTGGAAAGCGTCATGGCTGAATCTCCTCAATCGATGAAGAATGATGTGTGGCCTCTAGCGGATGATCCGCGCCACGATGATGGATGGGCACCTCGGGATCGCGGCCCGGCGCAGGATGTTTGCCGTAAAAAGGGACTTTTTCGGCGAAGAGTCGCAGCGCCTGCCAGTGGATGCGGGCCACGACGCCCAACGTGAGGAACGGCTGCCGCGCCAGTGCGCCGAGTGCTGCAGCGCGCGTCAATGGAAGCAAACGGCCGCCGAGCGCAGTGCGGATCAGCAAGCCCTCGGCATCGCGATAGTCAATGGCCACGGATGACGCGCTTTGCGTCTCGCGCACCCGGAACCGGTAGCCACCTTCAACCCGGCAGAACGGCGATACGTGCAAGACCTTGCGGCAAGCCAGTTCGGTAGACGCTTCAATCGGCGCGCCGTCGGTGGAGGTCAACAGATAGCTGTGGCGCGCGCCAAACGTGTTGCGCACCTCGGCCAACAGGGCGCGCAACGCGCCGTCCCGATCGTGACAAAACCAGAAGCTGACCGGATTGAACGCGTAGCCGAACACACGAGGAAAGGCCTGCAGCCAGATCTCGCCGTCGGCCGGGACGCCGGCCTCAACTAGTTGCGCGCGCATCCATGTGTCGAGATCTCTGCCGTCGCAAGGACCGTGGTCGCATGCAAACAGGCTGAGTGGCCCCCAATGGTTGATGCCAAACCACCAGCTATCGAGCGTTGCGAGACGCGCCAGGTTGCAGCGCACGTAGAACACCGGATACGCGAAGCGATGCGGCCGCGGCCGCAGCCGCTCGTGCATCACCCGGCCAATCATCAGCCACGCCGCGATATCCGGCCGCTCCGTTGGCGCGCGGTTCATAGCTTGGCCCACTCCGGCAGCGCATCGAAATCGGCGGCGACGCGCAGCGCCGATTTCAGGCCATCCTCATGGAAACCGTAGCCCGTCCATGCACCCGCGAACCAGGTGCGACGCCGCCCCTGCAGCGACGGCAGGCGGCGCTGGGCGTCGATGGCGGCCAGATCGAACAGCGGATGGTCGTACACGAAGCGGCGCAATTCGGTACCTGGCGACGGTTCGGCAACTGGATTCAGCGTGACGACCACCGGCGTGTCGAACGGTAGCGGCTGCAACTGATTGACCAGATAGCTGACGCAGACCGGGCGCGTCCCGTCGAGATGGCGGCCGCCCAGGTAATTCCAGGCCGACCAGACCCGGCGGCGGCGCGGCAACAGATTCGTATCGGTATGCAGCACTGCGACGTTCGGCTGGTAGCGCACGGCTTGCAACACACTGCGCTCGGCGTCGTCCGCGTCGTCGAGCATGGCCAGCGTGTCGGGTGCGTGGGTGGCCAGTACCAGCGCGTCGAAGCGCTGCGGACCGGTATCTGTCAACACGTCGACGCCATCCGCATAGCGTCGCACACCGCGCACGGGCGTCTCGATGCGCACGTCGTCGAGCTTGCTAACAATCTGCCGCACGTACTCGCGTCCGCCGCCCACCACCGTTTTCCACTGCGGACGACGGCTGACCTGGAGCAGCGCATGATTCAGGCAAAAGCGCAGAAAGGTGGTGGCGGGGAAGCTCAGAACGTCGGCGGTAGCGCTCGACCAGATAGCGGCGGCCATCGGCAGCAGGTAGTGCTGCTGGAACGCACCGCCGTAACCGCCCGCGGACAGCAGGTCACCCATCGACGCGCCGGTTTGCACCGCGACGTCCAGATTGCGCTCGGCGCTGCCGTTAAAACGCATGATGTCGCGCAGCATGCCGATGAAGCTTGGCGAGAACATATTGCGGCGTTGGGCGAAGACAGTGTTCAGATTGGTGCCCGCCCATTCGAGGCGCCCTCCGTCAAGCGAAACCGAGAACGTCATCTCGCTCGGATGGGCTTGCACACCGAGTTCGGCGAACAGCGCGATCAGATTCGGATAGGTGCGATCGTTGAAGACGAGGAATCCGGTATCGACCGGATGGGTGTGACCTTCGAGCGTCACATCGACCGTGTTGGTGTGACCGCCTGGATAAGAGCCGGCCTCGAAGAGCGTCACCTGATTGTGCTTCGACAGCAGATAGGCGCTCGCCAGTCCCGCAATGCCGGCGCCGACGACAGCGATCCGTTGACCGCGTGGCTGGGGGTTCGAAGCGGGGTGACTCATGGCTGGGTCTCCGGAATGAAACGGGTGTGCATAGGAGCAGGAATTGGCTTGATTTGCGCGCCCATGATCGAAATACGCAGCAGGGGCTGGATCGGATGCAGGGCGGCGTGAAGACTCAGGGGGATGGCTCCGCCAGGAAGAAGGCGAACCGTGGAAGAGACGGGCGCGCAACGCGGACGGGCATAATTTCCCACTGGCAGACGAACCGGTGGGTCGGAGAACGTGCGCAAGTCGCGTGAAAGGAAGCGGCCGCGACGTGGAGCGAACGCGTGGACAGCGCTTAGGCTACCGCCATGCTTTCATGAGTGGCAGAGCCGCTAACCGGGCTGCTCGGACAGGACAGGAAGACACCCGCACGCGCGGGCTCGCACAAGGCCCGCAGGCAGAAGCCCAAGGGGCAGAATCGCTATCTCCGTGGGACAAGGGCGTTTCAAGCGGTTGAGGAAGTTGCCAAACGCAACAGTTGGGCGTTCGGGTGAAAGCTGATCGGGGTGCCCGGAGTTGGGCACGACGCTGCGGCGATGTTCGGGTCGCCGCAGGCGGTGAAGGCGTGGGGTTTGGGTAGTGGCGACTAACGCGGTGGGTGGATCTGCCGATGCGCTAGTCCCACATGTTCCGGAATGCGACGGCCACGATCACCGGCACGCACAGGACCAGAGGAATGGCGAAATAAGGCACTTCGAGATCGACGTAGTAGCTATAGACCAGCCAGCCGACACCCGCGCCAAGCGTTGCGATCGCGACGAGCCACGTCAGGATAGTCAGCGTCCGCTTTGACGGTTGCTTGCGTGGCCGCTGATCTGTAGGAGGGGTGTTCATCGCAGCACCAAAGTGTTTTGTTGCGGGTTACTGAAACCGTAATTTTACTCCGGTGGCGGGGTGGTGAGCAGGTAGCGGTTGAGGGGGAACGAAAAGGTACCAGATGCACGAAACTCCGGCCTCCCAATATCACTAGCGGCATCGCACGATTTGGCAATGTAATTAGTCATGCTTAGGGAAACTTCGGGAGTTAGGTCCGAGCAATTCAAATCTTGTTGCCGCGGCCCGAGCGCTCCTTTTTTGATAACCGGATCGTCAGTCGAAAAACAAAAAGCCCCGCAGAATTTCTTCTACGGGGCTTTTCTGAATCTTGGCGGAGAGGGTGGGATTCGAACCCACGGTACGGGGAAACCGTACGCCTGATTTCGAGTCAGGTACATTCGACCACTCTGCCACCTCTCCGGGATACTGCCTTTTTACTGCCTCTCCGGTATTGGTCGGCGACCGGAGAAGCGAGGATTATAGAACATTTTTTGAATTTTACAAGCCCTCTCTCGAGCAAATTTCGAGGTCCGGAAAATTCGCATGTCCTAACGGCGGCGAGGCGCCGTTAGGACGCCGCTTCGAGGCGAGCCACGCCGCCCATGTACGGGCGCAGCGCTTCGGGCACCGTCACCGAGCCATCCGCGTTCTGGAAATTCTCCAGCACGGCGACCAGCGTACGGCCCACAGCCAGCCCCGAACCATTGAGCGTATGCACGAGGTCAGGCTTGCCCTGCGCGTTGCGATAACGCGCCTGCATCCGGCGCGCCTGGAACGTCTCGGTATTCGAGCAGCTCGAGATTTCGCGATAGGTGTTCTGCGCGGGCAACCAGACCTCGAGGTCATACGTCTTCGTCGCAGAAAAGCCCATATCGCCCGTGCATAGCGTGATCACGCGATATGGTAACTCGAGCTTCTGCAGAATCGCCTCGGCATGGCCGACCATCTGCTCGAGCACGTCATACGACGTTTCCGGCGCGACGATCTGCACCATCTCCACCTTGTCGAACTGATGCTGACGAATCATCCCGCGCGTATCGCGCCCATACGAGCCCGCTTCCGAACGGAAGCACGGCGAGTGCGCGGTCAGCTTGATCGGCAGTGCGTCCGCTTCGACGATGCTCTCGCGCACCGTGTTGGTCAGCGAAATTTCCGAAGTGGAGATCAGATACTGCGTCACCGTGTTCTCCGCGCCGCCCTTCTCCACCCGGAACATGTCGTCGGCGAACTTCGGCAACTGGCTCGTTCCGTACAGGATCTCCGGATTGACGATGTACGGCGTATAGATTTCGGTATAGCCGTGCTGCTGCGTATGCGTGTCGATCATGAACTGCGCCAGCGCGCGATGCAGCCGCGCAATCTGTCCGCGCAGCATCGTGAAGCGCGCACCGGAGAGCTTCGCGCCCGTCTCGAAATCGAGGCCGAGTGGCGTGCCGACGTCCACGTGATCCTTCACTTCGAAGTCGAACTGGCGCGGCGTGCCCCAGCGGCGCACTTCGACGTTATCGGCTTCGCTCTTGCCGGCCGGCACGCTTTCGTGCGGCAGGTTCGGCATGCCGAGCATCAGGTCGGACAGGCGGTTCTGGATATCTTCGAGCTCAACCGCCGACGCCTTCATCTTGTCGCCAAGGCCACTCACTTCGGCCATCACCGCCGAGGTGTCCTCGCCGCGCCCTTTCATCGCGCCGATCTGCTTCGACAGGCTGTTGCGGCGGGCCTGCAGCTCTTCGGTGCGGGTTTGAACGGCACGGCGTTCCGCTTCGAGGGCGGTGAAAGCCGCCACGTCGAGGGTATAGCCGCGGTCGGCGAGGCGCTTCGCGACGCCGTCGAGGTCTTTGCGCAGCAGCTGGATGTCGAGCATGGAATGGGGCGGGTATTCGTTGTGTGAGTTTGGGATTTTAGCGCACCGGCGCGGGCTGCCGGCGCATCCGGGGATTAGTTCTTTTTCGGCTTGTTCTCGCGGCGCCATTGCGCATCGAGATCGGCAAGACGCGCCATCTTCTCGCCGATCTTGCCTTCAAGGCCGCGCGGCGTCGGTTCGTACCAGTGCGGCTCGCGCATGTTGTCGGGCAGATAGGTCTCGCCTGCCGCGTACGCGTCCGGTTCATCGTGCGCGTAGCGATACTCATGGCCGTAGCCGAGCTCCTTCATCAGCTTGGTGGGCGCATTGCGCAGATGCACCGGCACGCCGCGCGACTGATCCTTGCTGACGAAGCGCCGTGCCTCGTTATACGCCATATAGCCGGCGTTCGACTTCGGCGCCACGGCCAGATAAATGATGGCCTGCGCCAGCGCGAGTTCGCCTTCGGGCGTGCCGAGCCGTTCGTAGGTCTCGGCTGCATCGAGCGCGATACGGGCGGCGCGCGGATCGGCGAGTCCAATGTCTTCCCACGCCATGCGCACGATGCGGCGTGCGAGATAGCGTGCGTCGGCGCCGCCGTCGAGCATCCGGCAGAACCAATACAACGCGCCGTCCGGATTGCTGCCGCGCACCGACTTGTGCAGCGCGCTGATCTGGTCGTAGAACGCGTCGCCGCCTTTGTCGAAGCGGCGCAGGTTCTCGGCGAGCGCGCTGCCCAGCAATGCGCCGTCGATCTCCGTGGTCTTCTGCTGCGCCGCGGCCCGCGCAACGATTTCGAGGTTATTGAGCAGCTTGCGGCCGTCGCCGTCGGCGGAGCCGATCAGCGCGTCGCGGGCTTCGTCGGTGAAAGTGAGGCCGCCGAGTTCCTGCTGCGCGCGATCGAGCAGTTCGCGCTGCTCGTCGTCGTCAAGGCTCTTCAGCACATACACCGCGGCTCGCGAGAGCAATGCGCTGTTAACCTCGAACGACGGGTTCTCGGTCGTCGCGCCGACAAATACGAACAGGCCCGACTCGACGTGTGGAAGGAACGCGTCCTGCTGGCTCTTGTTGAAGCGATGCACTTCGTCGACAAAAACCAGCGTCTGATGCCCATGCGCGCGATGCACCTGCGCGGTCTCGACGGCTTCGCGGATATCCTTCACGCCTGAGAGCACCGCCGAAAGTGCGATAAATTCCGCGTGGAAGGCATCGGCCATCAGCCGCGCGAGCGTGGTCTTGCCGACGCCGGGCGGCCCCCAGAGGATCATCGAATGGGCCTCGCCCGACTCGAAAGCGACCCGTAACGGCTTGTTCGGACCCAGCAGATGCTTCTGGCCGATTACTTCGTCGATATTGCGGGGGCGCAGTCGCTCAGCGAGCGGGACATTGGCACGGGTTTCTTCAAACATGGCGTTTTGTGGATAATCTCGGCTTTCCGGGCATGGCTCGGCAATATGACGCGAACCCAGCACGACACGCGCCCGGCCAGCGAAACAGCCGGCGCGCAGTCTGCGGCCCGGTGCTGCATTATGACAGTGACCGCGCCGCGACGAGCCGGGAGCGTATGACAGCTTCAAAACAGGGACAACACCAGATGGCACAAGATCCACTCGCCGGCGACGCCGGTTCCACCTACGCCCCGCTCACGCCGGTGCCCGACGCGCGCCGCGCGTTCCGCACCGGCGACGCTTTCGCGCTGTGGTTCTCGCTCGGCATCGGCTTGCTGGTCGCCCAGGCGGGCGCGCTGCTGGTGCCGGGGCTGTCGCTGCCGCATGCGCTGGCGGCCATCGGCATCGGCAGCGTGATCGGCGTCGTGTTGCTTGCGCTCGCTGGCGTAATCGGCACGGATACGGGGCTCGCGGCCATGTCGTCGTTACGGCCCACGCTCGGCGTACGGGGCGCCTCCGTGCCCGCAGTGCTCAATGCCGTGCAGCTGGTCGGCTGGGGCTCGTTCGAAGTGATCGTGATGCGCGATTCCGCCGACGCGCTCGCCAAACAGGCCTTCGGCCTGTCGATTCCGCTCATCTGGACGATCGTCTTCGGCCTGCTTGCGACGCTGCTCGCGATCAGCGGCCCGCTGTCGTTCGTGCGCCGCTTCCTGCGGACCTGGGGCATCTGGCTGCTGCTGGCAGGCGCGGCGTGGCTGTCGTGGAACCTGCTGGCGAGGCACGATCTGGCCGCGCTGATGCGACGCCCCGGTACCGGCGACATGTCGTTCGGCGGCGCAATCGATCTGGTCGTTGCCATGCCGTTGTCGTGGCTGCCGCTGATCGCCGACTACACGCGCTTCGGCCGCCGCGCCGGCGAGTCGTTCCGCGGCACGCTGCTCGGCTACGGCATCGCCAACATCTGGTTCTATGCGCTCGGTGCGATCTACGGGCTCGCCGCGGGCGGCGGCGATGCCCTCTTGACCGGCGCGCTCGCGCAAGCGGGCGGCGGCTTCGCGCTGCTGCTGATCCTCATCGATGAAGTCGATAACGCCTTCGCCGACATCCACTCCGCTGCGGTCTCGACCGGCACCTTCTGGACGCGGGCGACTGTGCCGCTGCTGTCGGCGGCATTCGGTGCGCTGTGCACGGCGATCGCCCTGCTCGTGCCGATGGCGAAGTACCAGAACTTCCTGCTCCTGATCGGCTCGGTGTTCGCGCCGCTGTTCGGCGTCGTGCTGGTGGATCACTTCATCCTGCGCAAGCGCCGGATCGAAGCCGCAGCCCTCGCCGACCTGCAAGGCCGTTATGGCTTTTCGGGCGGATGGCATCTGAGCGCCTTCATCTCATGGGCGATCGGGATCGTCGCCTATCAGGTCATCAATCAATGGTTGCCGAACCTGGGCGCGACGCTGCCCGCGCTGGCAATCGGCGCGCTGTGCTATTACGTCATGGTGTCGGCGCGCAAGACCGCCTACGCCTAAGCAGAAACGCCTCGACGGCCCGTGCAACGCGGGCCGTTTGCCTGATTTTCCGGCCGCCGCATTCTCCCCCGGCAAGCCGTCCACAATCCAATATTCCGTTCGTCCTATAACTTCCGTTCAGGGTGCGGAAGACCCTCCTCCATGATGTAGTTCCTATCTGGCACGCGCATTTGGGAGATAGATTCACTCCTACTCTCTTACTTCCGAAAACGAACCACCGGCGCATTCTGTGCGTGCCTTCATCGAATTTGGTTGTCACTTGACAACCTTGATTAACGAACTTAAGATGAGGCCATTAATGATTCGAGGGACGCACTCAAAGAAAGAAGTAGAAGACGCACTGGCCTATGCCGAAGCACTCGGCTGGCGCGTCAAGAGCGGCGGCAAAGGGCACGCCTGGGGAAAAATGTACTGTCCGTACAACGACTCAGAATGCCGGTGCGGAGAGTTCTGCATCACCAGTGTCTGGAGCACGCCCAGGAATCCAGGGAATCACGCTCGGCTTCTCAGAAGGGTGGTCGACAATTGCACGACACATCGGCAAAAGCGCGCGCCTCAAGGCACACGCCAACGTGCCGAAACGCAGGAGTAACGCATGGAATACGAATTCACGCTGAAATACCAGCTTGCAGCAGACGACAGCGACCACGACGAGATTGTGGAACGCCTGGCTGAAGCAGGCTGCGACGACGCCACCATCGGCGTCGGGCAACCGGGGCGCATCGCACTCGTCTTCGCCCGCGATGGCTCCACCGCGCTTGCCGCGCTGATGAGCGCGCTCGAAGACGTAAAGCGCGCGGTGCCATCCGCCCGCCTCGTCGAGGCGGCACCGGACTTCGTCGGCCTCACGGACGTGGCCGACGTCGCGGGCGTCTCGCGCCAGAACATGCGCAAGCTGATGCTCAGTCATGCTGCCGACTTCCCGATTCCGGTCCACGAAGGCAACCCATCGGTCTGGCATCTGTGGGACGTCCTCGCATGGTTGAACACGCGAGGCGGCTATGACATCAAGTCCGATGTCCTCGAGGTGGCGAAATCGGCCAAACAGGTCAACCTGGCGAAAGAAGCGCGTGAGCTCGAGCCGCAGGTCAATCGGCAGCTCGAAGACCTCATTGCATAACCCTCAGCGCCGGGCAGGCCGATACTCCACGCCCGGCAGCACACACAGCAGTTCGAACGCCAGGTTGGCGCCCAGCAGAGCAGTCGTACCGAAGGGATCGTAGGGCGGCGCGACCTCCACCAGATCGCAGCCAACAATATTCAGGCCGCGTGAGCCGCGAATAATCTCCAGCGCTTGCGGCACGGTCAGCCCGGCGATTTCAGGCGTGCCGGTGCCTGGCGCGAACGCCGGATCAATGCCGTCGATATCGAACGTGATGTACACCGGGCCCTCGCCCATGCGTTCGCGCACGCGTTGCATCAGCGGCGCGAGCGACTGGTTCCAGCAAGCCTCGGCCTGCACCACGTCGAAGCCCTGGTCGCGGCACCAGTCGAAGTCTTCGGCTTCGTAGCCTGTTCCGCGCAGCCCGATTTGTACCACCCGCTCGCAATCCAGCAAGCCCTCTTCCACCGCGCGGCGGAACGGCGTGCCGTGCGCGATCTTCTCGCCCATCATGGTGTCGTTGACGTCCGCGTGCGCGTCGACGTGAATCAGGCCAACTTTGCCGTACTTGCGGTGAATCGCACGCAGAATCGGCAACGCAATGGTGTGATCGCCGCCGAGCGTAATCGGCTTGGTGCCGTGCTGCAGGATCTCGTCGTAAGCGGTTTCGATGCGTGCGATCGAATCGAGCAGGTTGTACGGATTGATCGCAACGTCGCCAATATCCGCCACTCGCAGCGAGTCGAACGGCGCAGCACGCGTGGCCATGTTGTACGGGCGCAGTAGCACCGATTCGCTCCGGATCTGCCGTGGCCCAAAGCGCGCACCGGTGCGGTTCGACGTGCCGAGATCGAAAGGCACGCCCACGAAACAGGCGTCGAGCCCTTCGGCCGAGCCGACATTCGGCAAGCGCATCATCGTCGCGATGCCGCCGCAGCGTGGCATCACATTGCCTGACAGCGGCTGGGGGCGGTCGGTGAGGTCGGGGGAAATGAAGGAGGAGGTATTCATCGTGACTCGGCAATGAAATGAAAAAGCGGTCAAACCGGGCAGCGATTTGATCGACTCGCAAGACTTATTGTCATTTTTGAGCACTTCGTATCAATATAAAATGCCGACAGAATAAACTTCACATCGATCTCAAGCGATGTATCCGCCCCATGTTCTCGCAACTTACCGATCTCGACCTGCGCCTGATCCGCGTTTTCCTCGCGATCGTCGACGCCGGCGGCGTCTCGCCCGCTCAGGCGACGCTCAATGTCGGGCAGTCGACCATCAGCACCCAGCTTGCCACGCTGGAAACACGTCTCGGCTACCGGCTGTGTGAGCGCGGCCGCAGCGGCTTCAGCCTGACGGCACGCGGCGAGCAGTTCATCGAAGCGGCTCGCGCGCTGCTGGCCGCTGTCGATACCTTCGGGATGCAGGCGCGCAACGTCGGCCGCAAGCTGGTCGGTACGCTCGACATCGGCATGATCGGGCACACGCCGGTGTCGGCGAGCGCGCGCATCAGCAGTGCGATCGGGCGGTTTCGCACACGCGATCAGTCCGTACGCTTTTCGATTCTGGTGCGCTCGCCGGGCGAACTGGAGGAGTTGCTGCTGAACGGGCGCATTCAGGTCGGCATTGGCTACTTCTGGCACCGGGTGCCGTCGCTCGAATACACGGAGGTGTTCGCCGAGGAGCAATTCGCTTATTGCGCGAAGGGGCATCCCTTGTTCGAGCAGGCTGGCGAGGTTGCACCTGCTGAAGCGGCGCAACACGAATGGGCGTGGCGAAGCTATCCGCTACCCGAGGCCGAAAGCTCGACGACGCCGCAAAACGTAACCGCTGTCGCCGACAACATGGAAGCGGTAGCGATGCTGGTTCTTTCGGGCCATCACCTCGGCTATCTGCCCGGGCATTTCGCCGCGCCGTACGTCAAGGAAGGTTTGCTGGCGGCGTTGAACCCCGCGCAGATGAAGTACCGCGTTGCGTTCCATATGGTCACGCGGGCGCGGCAGCATCGCACGGATATTGTCGAAGCGTTTATCGACGATATGAAGGCCGCGCATCCTCCGCTCGGCGCCGAGGCGGACGAATAACGCGCGCCGGGACGCCGCTTAGCGGTTCTGCAACCGCAAACGGAAGCGACAACGCAATCGGAAACTCACGCGCAATAAGAAAAGGCCACGCAAAACCTGCGTGGCCTTTCGCACTACCCGGCGACGTACGCGCTTAGCCGTTAATCACATCCGCGCCCTTCGGCAGCGTGAACTTGAACGCATCCGCGGGCAGCGGCGGGTTCTTCTGGATGTTCGAGAACGTCAGCAAAGTCACGTTGCCGAACACATCGTGCAATTCCATGGCTTGCAGATTGCCGTCCTTAAAGCCAATCCCAACGCTTTGAAACTGCGTGTCTTTCGCTTTCGGGATCAGTTCGAGCCAGTCGATGCCACCCTTCACGCCCGCATCGTGCAGCGTGAAATTCTTGTCCAGATCGTTGCTGCCAAAGAGGATCGCCGCCGGGCTCGCGCCTAGTGCACCGCCGAGCGCGCGCACCGTCACCTGGTTCAGGTCCTTGTCGTACACATAGAGCTTGTCGCCGTCGGCCTGCAGCACCTGTTGATACGGCTTCTCATACGACCAGATGAACTTGCCCGGACGCGCGAACACAAACGTGCCGCTCGACGTGGTGTTTTTCGGCATGATCTGCGCGGCGTCGCTTGCGGCTTGCTGCGCCTTGCTGGGCGCCCGCACTTCCTGCTGCACGAAATCGCCGCGCGCCGAATGCACCAGTGCGACAAACGCCTTGAGCTGCTCGGTGCCGCTCGCAAATGCCTGTTGCGCGACCAGCAACGACGCACCGATCGCGACGCTGCCAATCCCACGCGCTAGCGTTCGAACCAGTTGACCGAGGCGGCCAGGATGGGCACTGTGCCCGGCGTATTGCTGCATATCATTCTCCGTGGATTGGATCGGACCAGGGACAGAGGCGGTGGAACGCGGGGTGGGCGTCACCGCCTGTCAAGGCGAGGGGGTGGGCCGCTTAATCGGTTTCACGCGCGGGCGTGAGAATCTCGCGATTACCGTTCGACGACATCGCCGATACGAGCCCGGATTGCTCCATTTGCTCGAGCAGGCGCGCGGCGCGGTTGTAGCCGATCCGCAGATGCCGCTGCACCAGCGAAATCGACGCTCGGCGATTCTTGATGACGACTTCCACCGCCTGATCGTATAGAGGGTCCGACTCGCCGCCGGCCGCTCCAGTTCCCTCGGCGCCTGCGGAACCTTCGTCGCCGTCGCCGGTGACACCGCCCTCGAGGATGCCCTCGATATAGTTCGGCTCGCCCTGCTCCCGGAGTTTTTCGACGACGCGGTGCACTTCCTCATCGGAGACGAACGCGCCGTGGACCCGCACCGGCAGACCGCTGCCGGGGGGCAGATAGAGCATGTCGCCCATGCCGAGTAGCGATTCCGCGCCCTGCTGGTCGAGAATCGTGCGGGAATCGATCTTCGACGACACCTGGAACGCCATCCGCGTCGGCACGTTGGCCTTGATCAGGCCGGTGATGACGTCGACTGAAGGCCGCTGCGTCGCCAGAATCAGGTGGATGCCGGCCGCCCGCGCCTTCTGCGCGATCCGCGCAATCAGCTCTTCGACCTTCTTGCCGACCACCATCATCAGGTCAGCCAGTTCGTCGATCACGACCACGATGTTCGGCAGACGCGTGAGCGGTTCTGGTTCGTCCGGCGTCAGGCTAAACGGATTCGGCAGCTTTTCTTCGCGCTTGGTGGCTTCGTCGATCTTGTTGTTGTAGCCGGCCAGATTACGCACGCCGAGCTTGCTCATCAGCTTGTAGCGGCGCTCCATTTCGGCGACCGCCCAGTTCAGCGCGTGACCGGCCTGGCGCATGTCCGTAACGACCGGACACAGCAGATGCGGAATACCTTCGTAGACGCTCATTTCGAGCATCTTCGGGTCGATCAGGATCATCCGGACCTGCTCGGCGCTTGCCTTGTAGAGCAGCGACAGGATCATCGCGTTGATCCCCACGGACTTCCCCGAGCCGGTCGTACCGGCCACCAGCAAGTGCGGCATCTTGGCCAGGTCGGCGCACACCGGCTTGCCGCCAATGTCCTTGCCGAGGCCCATGGTGAGCGGCGATGCGGCGTCGGCGTAGACAGCCGAGCCGAGAATCTCGGAGAGGCTCACGGTCTGGCGGCGCTGGTTCGGCAACTCGAGCGCCATGAAATTCTTGCCGGGGATGGTCTCGACGACGCGAATCGACACCAGCGACAGCGAACGCGCCAGATCCTTCGCCAGACCGACGATCTGGCTGCCCTTCACGCCGGTGGCCGGCTCGATTTCGTAACGTGTGACGACCGGGCCCGGATAGGCGGCGACCACGCTCACTTCGACGCCGAAATCCTTCAGCTTCTTCTCGATCAGCCGCGAGGTGAATTCGAGCGTATCGGGTGAAATTGTTTCTTGCATGGCGGGCGCGGCGTCGAGCAGCGAGATGGGCGGCAGGGTGGAATCGCCCGGCAGGTCGGTGAAGAGCGGCACCTGGCGCTCTTTCTCGACGCGTTCGGACTTGGCCGGCGTGACCACCGGCGGCACGATCATGACCGGTTCGTGCTCTTCGATACGCACACGGCCCTGCTCCACCTTGCCTTCGCGCTTGACGGCGGCAGCCTCGCCCAGTTTGCGGTCGCGGCCGGCTTCGCGGCGCAGACGGGCAAACGTGACGGCGGAAATGATCGATTCGCCGACCCGTTCAGACACAGAGAGCCAGGAAAAGCGGAAATACAGCGACAAGCCGATTGCCAGCGCCACCAGCAGCGCCAGCGTGCCGCCCGTGAAGCCAAGCGCGTGCGAAACGCCGCGCGCCACGGCCTCGCCGATCACGCCGCCCGGCGCGCGCGGCAGTTGGACTTTGAGCGACCACATCCGCAGCGCCTCGATGCCGTCGCTGGCGAGCAACACCAGCACGAAGGCGAAAATCTCAGCGAGCCAGGTCACATCACGCGGCTTGTCCTCGGGCTCCGTCTCGTGACGGGTAATGCGGCGATAATTGGCCGAGATGCTGCGGCCGAGCAGCACGACCCACCAGTAGGCGGACAGGCCGAACAGGAGCAGCAGAATGTCAGACGTCCAGGCGCCGACGCGGCCGGCCCAGTTGGCAATGCGGTCCACCTGCGCCGCGTGCGTCCAGCTGGGGTCGTGCCGGCTATAGCTGACAAGCGCCATCAGCAGGAAAACGCCGAGCGCGACCTGCAGGATCCAGCGGATTTCGGTGAAGAGGCGCGACATGCGGTGCGGCAATGCCTGCGCGCTCGCGGAATAAGGAGCTTTTGCCATTGATCCTGTTGCGGGTGAGGCCAAAATGCGCGCCCCCAGGCGGTGCTGGGTGCCCGGTCGTGGCCGCCGGGTCGTTCGATCCGGGCTATTGTAAACGTAGAGTCGTGCGCAAGGCTGTAAATGACGGTAACTGGAGCCAGCGAGCGTGGTTTTCGGGCCAAACTGCGGCAACGGGCTATCGGGACGATCAACAAGCATCATGAAGCAGGCCTGCTTGCGGACCTTTATAATGCCGCTCTAATACCCATCTACAGCTCAGTTCAAGAACAGCTGTAGCCGCGCGGCCTCGCATGGGCGAGCCGGGCGCTTTTTACGGATTCTGATCATGCCCGCATCCACCACGAAACACGCCAAAGTCCTGATTCTCGGTTCCGGCCCCGCAGGCTATACGGCCGCCGTCTACGCGGCGCGCGCCAACCTGAACCCGGTGCTCGTCACGGGTCTGGCCCAAGGCGGCCAGCTGATGACCACGACGGACGTCGAAAACTGGCCGGCGGACGGCAACGGCGTGCAGGGGCCGGAGCTGATGCAGCGCTTTCTGGAGCACGCTGAGCGCTTCAACACCGAGATCATTTTCGACCACATCCATACCGCGAAGCTCAATGAGAAGCCGATCCGCCTGATTGGCGATTCGGGCGAATACACCTGCGACTCACTGATCATCGCGACCGGCGCATCGGCGCAGTACCTTGGGCTGCCGTCGGAAGAGGCGTTCATGGGCAAGGGCGTGTCCGCCTGCGCGACCTGCGACGGCTTTTTCTACAAGCAGCAACACGTGGCGGTGATCGGCGGCGGCAATACCGCAGTCGAGGAAGCCCTCTACCTCGCCGGCATCGCGAAGAAAGTGACGGTGATCCACCGCCGCGACAAGTTCCGCGCCGAGCCGATCCTGATCGACCGTCTGCTGGCGAAGGAAAAGGAAGGCATCGTCGATATCAAGTGGAACCACGTGCTGGACGAAGTGACCGGCGATCAATCGGGCGTGACTGGCCTGCGTATCAAGAATACGAAGACCGGTGAAGCGACGGATCTCGCGCTACAGGGCCTGTTTGTCGCGATTGGTCACAAGCCGAATACCGATATCTTCGAAGGTCAGCTGGAGATGAAGAACGGCTACATCATTACTAATGGCGGCTTGTCGGGCAACGCGACGGGTACCAGCGTGCCGGGCGTGTTTGCAGCTGGCGACGTGCAGGATCACGTGTATCGTCAGGCGATTACCAGCGCCGGCACGGGTTGTATGGCTGCGTTGGACGCTCAGCGTTACCTCGAAACGATTGATGAGATGATCGGCGAGCGCGTGATGAGCGCCGAAGCTGAGCGTTAAGCGGGGCAATTAAGCCGGGCAAACAGGCCGGCTCGGTGAAGCGGGAAAGGTAAAATGACACTCGGGCTTGGGCCTGAGCGCTTACCGGTTACCGCACGCATCACACCCTGGGAAGGGCCGCGGCTGGCAAGCTGGCGGCCCTTTTTGCGTCTTGTTGCCTTGTCGCGGCTGCGTGTCAGTTTTGACCTGCGAATGAATGCATTGCGAGGCGCGTGATTGCCTCACGCGACGATCTACTTTCCAACGTGTCACCGTTATGGCAAAGAACCTGCCTCATCCTAGCGAACCTAAACGCCCCCGCGCGGCTGCTGTTCAGCCGACGCCGGTACCGGTTGCGCCCTCCAAACCACAGATCGAGCCGGCGGCTGGGCTTGCCGGTCTGGGCGCCTTGCGTGCTGCGCTGAAAGGCGATGCCGAGCGGCGTGACCGCGAACGCGTTGCCGCGGCGCAGGCCCAGCGTGAAGCGTCGGCGGATGCTGATCTGTTCCGGCGGGAGATCGGCGCTGTCGCGCCGCTAGTCGTACCGCCCAGGGTGCCGCCGGCGCGTACTCCACCCTCACCTGTACCGACGCAGACCAAGCTCGATGAAGAAGCTGTGCTGCATGAGGCGATTTCGGATGAGTTCGATCCGGAAATTTTGCTCGAGACCGATGAAACGCTTTCTTATTGCCGGCCAGGCGTGAGCCAGGAGGTTGTGCGTAAGTTGCGGCGCGGCGCGTGGATTGTGCAGGCCCAGTTGGATCTGCATGGGATGCGGCGTGAGGAAGCGCGTGAGGCTTTGGCCGAGTTTATTCGTGAGTCGGTTAAGCGTGGGCTTCGTTGCCTGCGGGTGATTCATGGCAAGGGGCTTGGGTCCGTCGGCAAGGAGCCGGTGCTGAAGGGCAAAGTTCGGGCTTGGCTAGTGCAGAAGGAAGAAGTGATTGCGTTCTGCCAGGCGAGAGCGCATGACGGCGGCGCGGGGGCTGTGCTCGTGCTGTTGCAGCCGGGTGCGCAAGTCGCTCATCCTAAAACGTGACAGGGCTCCGTTAATGCATCCGAGGCTTACGCTTGCGCTCACCATCATGGAGGCGCTGGCGATCTTCGCCTACGCGATCTCTGGTTTTATCGAAGCACGCACACGGCAGCTCGACGCGGTTGGAACGTTTCTTGTGGCGATGGCGACCGCCTTTGGCGGCGGCACCGTACGCGATGTGCTGCTGGAGCGCAGGCCGTTCTATTGGGTCGAGCATCAACCGTATGTGATCGCGATCTTTGTGATGTCACTGTTCGCGCCGATGTTACTGAAGATGACATCGAGGTTGTTGTCGGAGCAGGTGTTGTTAGTAGCGGATGCGATTGGGCTTGGGCTCTTTAGTATTTCCGGCACTTCGCTGGCGCTCGACGCGCAAATGCCGTGGTTCACGTCGGTGATGATCGGGGTTCTGGCTGGCGTATTTGGCGGCGTGATTCGCGATGTGCTCTGCAACGAAGTCCCGCTGATTCTGCGGGATTCGAGGCCGTATGCGACTTGTGCGTTCCTGGGATGCTGGTTGTACCTGCTGCTGGACTACATCAACTTCGATACGGTCTATAGCGTGTTGATCGCCACTGCGTTCATCCTGCTCGCGCGGCTTGTGACGTTCAAGTTCAATGTCCGCTTGCCGCATTAGGTGGCGAGCGCCGACTCGCCCGCCATCTACAAACGGACATAGGGCTGCGATAACGCTTTCGAAGACGAGATCAGGTCTTCCAGCATCCTCGCGCGCTTATCCGGATCGGTGTCGCGGCTCGTCATAAAGCAAAGCGCCGCGACCGGAAGACCGGTACGGTCACGAATCGGCGCTGCCATGCAGTATCGAAAGGTGTGCGAAAGACCCTCAGTGCAACAGTAACCCTGTTCCGCAGCGCGTTGGACGTCGCGCAGAAAATCCTCAAATTCAACGCGCCTGCCGTTGTCGAGGACAAAGTCTTCGTCCGGGATCAGCGCGCGAATCTCGTCCGCGCGAAGGTGTGCGAGCAACAGGCGGCCCGTTGCGGTCCACGGAATCGGCACCTTCACGCCGATATCGGAACTGATGTTGAACGGTCGCGAACTGTTCTCCGACAGGACCACGGTGTACTTGTTGCCCTCGAGCATGCACAGCTGCGCGGTCTCATCGTGGTTTCTGACCAGCGCGAGGATGGCCTGGTGAGCACGACTGATCAGATCGTTATGCACCGCGTAGTCGGCGCCGTAGTAATGCATCTCACGGCCAAAAAACACACTTCCGTCGGCCGCGGTCTCAAGCCATCCGGCTTCCGTGAGAATGGTGACCAGTTCGTAGATGCTTGAGCGCGGCGCGCCGGTCGCTTCAATCAGTTCGCGCATCGTCATCGGACGCCGCGCGATATGCAACTGTTTGAAAATACCGACGACGCGGTCAACGCCTCTCGCTCTTGATGATTCCGGTGCAGACATTCCTTCAACTCCGTCGGCGATAGGGTTCGCTGTTTAGCTTTTCTGTGACGCGAGTTTACCGCGTAAAGAGTGGCGCCTCGTCATCTCGCGGAAGACCGGCTGCGATAAGCGCCCTCTCGTTCGATCCATCAATGGTCGAGCACGCGGTGCAGAAACTGCCGGGTACGGTCGTTCTGCGGGTTCACGAAGATGTCCTCAGGAGCGCCCTGCTCCGCGATCACCCCCTTATCCATGAACACGACGCGATCGGCAGTTTTGCGCGCAAAGCCCATCTCGTGCGTGACGACGACCATCGTCATGCCGTCGCGCGCCAGGCCGCGCATGACCTCGGTCACTTCGCCGACCAGTTCTGGATCGAGGGCGGAAGTGGCCTCGTCGAAGAACATGATGCCCGGCTCGACCGCCAATGCTCGGGCAATCGCCACGCGCTGCTGCTGGCCGCCTGAGAGCTGGCTCGGATAGTGATCGGCACGGTCGGCGAGACCCACGCGGTCGAGC
Source organism: Paraburkholderia sp. EB58 (assembly GCF_050436665.1). NCBI lineage: Bacteria > Pseudomonadati > Pseudomonadota > Betaproteobacteria > Burkholderiales > Burkholderiaceae > Paraburkholderia > Paraburkholderia sp. EB58. Next base: position 120,807 of record NZ_JBNDMQ010000018.1, read on the forward strand.
GCATCCATCGCACGCTTGCGCGCGTCCGCCGGGCTCATCTTGCGTGCCTTGATCAGCGCGAGCGTCACGTTGCCGAGCGCAGTCTTGTGCGGAAACAGGTTGAACTGCTGGAACACCATGCCGACGTGACCACGGATCTCTTTGGCCCGGCGAGCGTCGTGCAGCGGCACTTCGTTGACCCAGACCTCGCCGGCGTCGGCCGTTTCCAGACCGCTCATGATGCGCAGCACCGTGCTCTTTCCGGAGCCGGAGGCCCCGATTAGCACGAGCACTTCGCCCGGCCGCACATCAAGGTTGATCTCCTTCAACACCTGCGTCGCGCCGAAGGACTTGCTGACGCCAGTGAGGTTGATGATGGGCTTCGTCGCGGCGTTTGGGGTAGTAGAGGTCATGACAACAGGCTCCTTCTTCGATCATGGTGGCGCACCCACTGCGAGAGTGGAAAGCACACAACGAAATAAAGCACGGCAACGAGGCCATAGATTTCCACCGGTTTGCCGACCCGGTCGACGATGGCCTGCCCCGCATGCATCAATTCCGACATGCCGATCATGCTGACGATCGACGTGTCCTTGATAAGCGACAAATACTGGCCGATAAGAGGCGGCATCACGATCTTGCCGGTCTGCGGCAGGACCACCGAAAAGAACGCCTGCGTCTTGCTGAGCCCGAGGATCTGTGAGACCTCCCACTGTCCTTTGGGCACGGCTTCGATGCCTGAGCGAAATACCTCGGCAATGTAGGCGCCTTGATAGACGCTCAAGCCGACCACGCCTGCTGCGAAGACATCGATCGCATAGCCGAAGTACGACACGCCGAAATAAATAAACATCAGCGTGATCAGCACAGGCGTGCCGCGAAACAGTTCGGTATAGAGCCTGGCGATGCGCGGCGTACCCCATGGTCCGAACGATCGTAGTACGGCTGCCAGCAGTCCGATCAGCGTACCGCCGACGATCGATGCCGCGGACAGAAGAAGTGTCGCCACCAGACCCTGAATCAGGATCGCGAGGCTGGTCGTGAGCAATTCGCTTGACATGTTCAATCTCCGGGTTCGGCGCTCACGTGCGATCGGTCTGACGCGCGAGAAAGAATAGGCGGCGCGGACGTTTCTTCAGGACCAGTGGCGGATGAAAGACGCGCCTCCCGATCTCGCCCGCCACCCACGACAGGACACCACTCAGTACCAGATAGGCGATCAGCGTGATCGTGAAGGTCTGGATATAGAGCAGCGTGCGCGCGTTGATCACCGTCGCCGTTCCGCTCAGCTCCGGCAACGCGATCGCTGACAGAAGCGACGTACCGAGCAATAGCTGAATCAGGTTGTTGACGATCGCTGGATAGACGGCACGCGCGGCCTGCGGCAGCACCACCTCAACGAAGATCTGCGAGCGCCCCAGGCCGAGGATCGACGCCGCTTCCTGTTGTCCGCGCGGTACGGACTGGATGCCCGCACGAAACACCTCGGCCAGATACGCGCCGACATTCACCCCTAACGCAATGACACCGGCGGTGTAGGCGTTAAGCGTGATCCCAAGCGACGGCAAGCCAAAGAACACGATGAAGATCTGCAGCAGTACCGGCGTATTGCGGATCGCTTCGATGTAGACGCTCGCGATCCCGCGCAACAGTCGGGCAGGCGATGCGCTCGCCAGTGCAGTCAGCAAGCCGAGCAGCATCGCGAGGACGAAGGCCAGCAGCGTGATCTGAAGCGTCAACCACGCCGCGCGAACGAAATCGTTCCAGTAACCAGCAAGGGTCAGCCATTCATAGCTCATGGTTCCTCCGTCTTTAAACCGACGTTGAGCACGCGCAGATTCAATACTGCGGGTTAAGCGGGAAGCGCGGATCTGTGCCGAACCACTTCTTGTAAAGCTGCGCGTTCAGCTTGGAGGCGTTCGTGTTGAACAGGAACAGGTTCAGGTAATCGAGCCAGACCTGATCTCCCTGCTTGACGCCGAACGCGTTGTATTCGAGCGGCACCAGCGCTTCGTTAGTCACGGTCAGATCCGGATCGAGCGTTGCCTGGTACGCGAGGAAGTTGTTGTCCTCGATCATCGCGTCGGCCTGGCCTTGCTTGACTGCAAGGATCGCGGCCTGCGAACTGTCGAACTCCTGGATCTTCACCTGCATGTTCAGCGCGCGCACTTCATCGCCGTTTGTCGAACCCTTGACGGTGGCAATTGTGCGATTCGACATGTCGTTGATCGACTTGATGCCGCTGCTCTTCTTCACAAGCAGCGCCTCACTCGCCACGACGTACGGATTCGTAAAGGAAATTTCCTTGGCACGCTCGAGGTTGCGGGTGAAGTTGCAGAACACCACGTCAACCTTGCTGGTTTGCAGGTTCGGAATGCGGTTGGCGCTCGTCGTATTCACGACTTCGAGCTTGACGCCCATTTGCTTGGCCAGCTCTTTCGCAAGGTCGACGTCGTAGCCGTCAGGCTGGCCGTCCTTGTTGTAGAAGCCGAACGGCGCAAAGGTCAAACAATCGCCTACGCGCAAGGTGCCGCGCTGCAGGACCTGCTTGAGCGCCGAATCGGCCGCGCCGCTCTGTTCGGGCGTGGGGATCTTCGTACAACCTGCGAACACCAATAGACCGGCGACTGCAAACAAACACGCGAGTCTTGCGCTTTCCCTGACGATTCTCATTTTTCGATCCCGATCTGGAGTGAGAAGTCCACACGTGGACGGAAACGGCGATCAGCCTGGCCCTCGGCCTGCCCGGACTGGTGAGCTTGAGTTGATCGCACGTCAATATTCGTTTGTCTGATATATCGGATCGTCGTCCGACACAGCAGATGTAGAGGAGTGTTTCACGGGAAAAAAATCGATGCAATGGGGTATACGCGAGCGCAACCGGATGTGATTCGCTCGCTCGGGATGCTTTCATCATGAAAGCATTCATGCGCTTACCGAACTCTGCACGCGCCCGCACGGGCCGCTCAAGCTTTCGCCGCGTAGAATTGCTGGCTGAAACCCGAGCCGGCTTTTGGTTTACCGCATCACCTTTTCGTTTGACGTCGCTAACCTACGAGGATTTGCACGATGGCGAAGATCTCCCCAGGAGTGGGTCCGCGGTTTCCACAGGTCGTCGTCCTCTTCGGCGCCACCGGCGATCTGGCGCGACGCAAGTTATTGCCCGGTCTGTTCCATCTATCGCGCGCGGGCTTCATCCCGGGTTGCCGGCTTATTGCGGTCGCGCTCGATGACCTCGAAGTGGATCACTTTCGCCGCATAGCCCGCGAAGCGCTCGATGAGTTTTCTTCTCGCAAGATCGTTGAGTCGGAATGGGAGACGTTTGCTGCGCATCTCGACTATCTGCCGCTGACCGCGGGTGCGGAGGCGCTTAAGGTCGCGGTTGAAAGGGCCGAACAGACCCTCGAAGGTGAGTGCCGGCGGCTGCACTATCTGAGCGTACCGCCGAATGCTGCCTTGTCCGCAGTTGGCATGCTCAACGAAGCGGGCCTCGTCGAGCGTTCCCGCATCATTATGGAAAAGCCCTTTGGCACCGATCTGGCGAGTTCGGTGTCATTGAATGCCAGGCTACACGAAGTATTCGAAGAAGAGCAGATTTTCCGGATCGACCATTTTCTTGGGAAAGAGCCCGCACAGAACATTCTTGCGTTCCGCTTTGCGAATGGCCTCTTCGAACCTATCTGGAATCGTAACTTCATTGATCATGTTCAGATCGATGTTCCGGAGACGCTCGGACTCGGGAAGCGAGCGGGATTCTATGAGCAGACTGGGGCGTTTCGTGACATGGTGGTCACGCATCTGTTTCAGATTCTCGCTTTTATGGCGATGGAGCCACCTACATCACTTGAGCCGGCGCCGATCAGCGAGGAGAAGAACAAGGTCTTTCGCAGTATGTTGCCGATTCAACCGGGCGATGTGGTGCGAGGGCAGTACACCGGTTATCGTGCCGAGGAGGGTGTGAGCCCCGAGTCGGAAACTGAGACCTTTATTGCGTTGAAGTGCTCCATCGATAATTGGCGTTGGGCTGGTGTGCCGTTCTATCTCCGTACCGGGAAGAGGCTTGCTGAAGGACAACGAATTATTTCTATCGCGTTTCGGGAGCCGCCTAAGAGTATGTTTCCTGCGGGGTCGGGGGTTGGTGCGCAAGGACCGGATCATTTGACGTTTGATCTGGCTGACGCTTCGAAGATGTCGCTCTCGTTTTATGGCAAGCGACCTGGTCCGGGTATGCGACTGGATAAGCTGAGCTTGCAGTTTGCCATGCGTGATACTGGCATGATCGGGGATGTGCTTGAAGCGTATGAGAGGTTGATTCTTGATGCTATGCGAGGCGATCGCACGTTGTTCACGACTGCGGAAGGGATTGAGCGGTTGTGGCAAGTATCGACCGCGCTGATTGAATCGCCTCCGCCCGTGCGGTTTTATTCGCCGGGGTCGTGGGGGCCTAATGCTATCCATCAACTCGTCGCGCCGCGCGCGTGGCGGCTTCCGTTTGAACGGGCGTGGCGGGATCCGGATAAGTTGGGGAGTTGAGGGGGGTTATTCGGGGGCTGAGGTTCGTGAGCGCGGCAAGATAGCGAAAGGCCCCGTGAGTCTTTCAACGCATCGGAGCTAACCGCCACTGGATCTATCCTGGTCTGCCTGCTTCCATGAACCTGCGGCTTGTCGAGATTCGCTTCGATAAGGGGAACGAACAAGATTAGCGCAAAATTCTGTCGTATGCCGTTCGTCATAAAGGTTGCGTTGCTTATTACTGTCTAGTTTGGTAGCGTCGGCTTTTCTTGCGCTAATCTGAGAATCCTCTGCGATCTGGAGGATTCGCGTGACCATCATCGAACGCGCACGGTTCCGGATCCTGAAGCTACGCTGTCTGCGTCAAAAATGGATAACAATGCTCCCACCGGGCGTTCTCCGGACCATCCGAACAAAGCCACCCCAGATGAGCCTGGATCCCGCCGCGCCGCCTATTATCTCGGCATTTCGTGGCTGGACCTGGCCGTCTCTCTCAGCATAATGGTGATTGTCGGTGCCGTGGTGATCTGGGTGGCCATCCGTGTCATCCAACCCGCCCCACCGAGTACTCTGACGATCTCCGCGGGTCCCGAGTACAGCCGCTTCTGGTTTGCCGCGCAAAAGTATAAGGAGATCCTCGCGCGCAACGGCGTAACGCTGCGCGTGCTGACGTCGTCAGGCACGCTGGAGAACCTCGAGCGACTCGCCGATCCCGCCATTCATGTAGATCTCGGGTTCGTGCAGAGCGGCCTAGCGAGTATCCCGAGCGTTGTTTCGCCCGACACGCGGCGGGGCGGCCTGATGTCGCTCGGCAGCGTCAGCAATTGGCCGCTCTTCGTCTTCTATCGCGGCCCCGAGCTCACGCGGCTCTCGGAATTCAAGGGCAAGCGGCTCGCCATCGGCCGCGAAGGCAGCGGCACGCGCCAGATCGTGCTGTTACTGCTGAGGGCAAACGGCGTCGAACCGGACAGCAACGCGCAGATGCTGCCGCTCGTCGGCGAGGACGCCGTGAACGCCTTACTGGCCGGCAAGGTCGACGCGGTCTTCCTGACCGCTGATTCCGCGCGGCCCGAGCTCACGGCGAAAATGATCCGCACGCCCGATATCCGGCTCCTGAACTTCACGCAGGCGAAAGCCTACGTGCGCAGCTTCCCGTTCCTGAGCCAGTTCGACGTGCCGATGGGCGCGTTCGATCTGGCCGACAACCTGCCTCCCAAAGCCACGGCGACCATCGAGACAACCGTGGAGTTGATCGCGCGCGATACGCTGCACCCGGCGCTGTCGGACCTGATCATCGAGGCTGCCGGCGAGGTTCACGGCGGCGCCAGCCTGCTGCAGACCGCCGGCGAGTTCCCGGCACCCGTTGCGCACGATTTCCCGTTGAGTCCGGAGGCCGCGCGCTACTACAAGTCCGGCAAGAGCTTCCTCTACCGGACGATGCCATTCTGGCTCGCGAGCCTCGTAGACCGCCTCCTGGTGTTGGTCGTACCTATCGTCGTCGTGCTGATACCGGCATTGCGCTTCGTGCCGCCGCTGTACGCGTGGCGCGTCAAGTCGCGCTTCTACCTGCGCTACGGCGAGCTGATCGTACTCGAGCGTAGCGTGCTCGACGACCCTTCCGAACAGAGTTATGTCGAGTTCACCAAGAAGCTCAATGCGATCGAAAAAGGTCTCAACAAACTTCAGATGCCGATCGCCTACGCCGATCACTTCTACGCGCTGCGCGAGCACATCAGTTATGTGCGCTCGCAGATCGCAGCACTACGGCGCGGTAACGACTCCCGACAATAAGTCAGCGCGAGCGTGGGTCGCCTTAATAGTCATAGAAACGCCTCCCGCCACTGCGGTGGCATCTGGCCACTCCGCCAGCGATCAGGCATTGCGCACCGAAGATGAAGGCTTTCTCTTCTTGGTACCCAACGCGTTACACCGCTATAACCTGAATAACGTATCCCATCTGAAGGCCAACGCAGACGGTAGCACCAGTATCTGGCTGGCGCCAGAACGGCCGGAGAACGTGGCGCAAAGCAATTGGCTGCCCACGGCTGATGGCAGGCGATTCTCGCTGAATTTCCGCGCGTATGTGCCGAAGCAGGAAGTCGAGCAAGGTGAATGGTTCCCCGCACCAATCATGGCAGTGCAGTGAAATGAAGCATCGGGCACTACGGGCGTTTGCATTCAGCCCCGTCAGCATGATGCGACGAATGTCCGCTTCGGCCATACTCGAAGGGCTGCTTCGGGTCCGTGAAGCGTCGATGGCCGGCCAGCAGAGTCCGGGCATCGGCGGCCATTCGAAATGTGGACTCGACTCCGCTGGCGGGATACCATACACACGTGGAAGGTCGTCAGTCGCGATTGATGGTCGAGCGCGCCCGGATAGAGAAATAAGGAGTAGCAACTGTCAACTCTCCTATCGCTTTTAGCGTACAGCGTGCGAGTCTTCTATCCATGTTTTGCGGCAAACGCTAAACCGTCCAAAGCGCTTTACCCTCCCGTTCTACTCGATAAAGGTGCGGAACGCTTGTCTTTACTTTCTCCAGCCCCCGTTCTCATTGAAAACCGGCTCCTGCAGGAGGTCTTTTGCTAGGCCGCACCGGCGTCGCGGCCGCCCTGGCATTGCTGAAATTCCTCGCAATCCTTCCCTATGGCGTCACTGCCCGTTTCGGCGATGGCCTGGGCTGGCTGCTCTACCAGTTGCCCAGCCGGCGTAAGCGCATCGTCCATATCAATCTGGGGCTCTGCTTTCCCGATTGGAGCGCCGAACGCGTCGAAAGCGTGGCGCAGCAGCATTTCCGCCATGCGATCCGCAGCTACGTGGAGCGCAGCGTCCAATGGTTCGGTTCGGCGGAGAAGCTGAAGAAGCTGGTGATCGTAGACAGCGAGGTCGACTTGTCGGACCCGGACATGCCTCCCACGGTGCTGCTTGGGGCGCACTTTGTTGGCATTGAAGCGGGCTCGGTATTCATCAATTACGCGCTGGGCAGGCCCTGCGGTGCGTTGTATCAGCCAATGTCCAACAAGGCGCTGGATGCTGTTGCCCGAACCCAGCGTGGCCGTTTCGGTTCCGAAATGGCCAGCCGCGCCGACAGCGCGCGCATCGTGTTGCGATGGCTTCGCGATAAAAAGCCTGTCATGCTCGGCGCGGATATGGACTATGGACTTCGCAATTCGACTTTCGTCCCGTTCTTCGGCATTCAAACCTGCACGCTGACTGCGGTCGGGCGACTTGCCAAAACCGGTCAGGCGCAAGTGCTGCCGTTTATTGGCGAGGTGCTGCCGAACTATAGAGGCTATCGGTTGAAAGTATTCAAGCCGTGGCAGGATTATCCGACTGGCGATGACGCGATCGACGCGCGTAGGATGAACGCTTATCTCGAAGAGCAGATCCGTCGGATGCCTGAACAATATTACTGGGTCCATAAGCGCTTCAAGACCCGGCCGCCTGGCGAAGCGTCGTTTTATTAACGGTGCGGCAATCACACAGTAAGTCTGGAGCACGCTTGATCAAATTGACATCGATACATCGGGACTGGATCGTCGATATGACGCCGGATACGCTGCCCGACGGCTTTTCGGCTAGCGCGTGGGTTCAGCGCGAAGCGTGTGAAGGCGAGGCACAAGGCGAAAATTTCATTTTCTCCGACCTCGGACATTACGCTACACAAGGCGAGGCGGCGAGCCGGGGCGAATCCTGGGCCATTCGGTGGATCAACGAGAACGATTACTGATCGTTCAGGTTCGACGGTAGAAAGTTTGCCGGACGACGCGCTTTTTTCTAAAGCGCTCGATGGCGCTACATCTCGCAAGCACCGTCGTGTGCATCTGAACGATTAGCTGCTGACGCGGGCAGACCTACAAGTCCGAGCGCCCTGATGCATCCGGCGTTGGAAAACAGTGATCGTGCCACAGCGAAATGACGCGGCGCCCAGAACGAAGCGGTCATCCGTTGGCACGGCCTAAAGACAAAAAGCCCCACGCGTCTCCCAACGCATGGGGCCTTCCTTTGTCTTCCCTCAACCTACCGCAAAAAAACCTTAAGCAATCCGATCTTCATTAGCCGGATCAAACAACACCGCCTTCGACACATCAAACAACAGCGTCATGTTAGTAAGCGGTTGCGGATTCGAAGCCGGGTGCACGCGGCTCACCACCCGCTTACCATTCACCTGAGCAAACACCAAAGTATCCGGCCCAGTAGGCTCGATCACATCAATCTTGACTTCAATCGGTTGCAACTGCGCATCTTCAACGTTATGCGCGCTACGCGCATCCGTAATCCGCTCCGGCCGCAGGCCCAGGATAACTTCCTTGCCCACATGCCCCTTAACCTTAGGTGAGTCAAACGGCAGATTCAGCACACTACGCTTGATCCCCGTATCAATCTCAACGCCAACGCCCGAACCCTGCTCCACCAGCTTGCCTTGAATGAAGTTCATCGGCGGCGCACCAATAAACCCAGCCACGAAAAGATTAGAAGGCGAATCATAAATATCCTGCGGCGCGCCAAACTGCTGCACGACGCCATCCTTCATCACCGCAATCCGATCACCCAAGGTCATAGCCTCGATCTGATCATGCGTCACATAAACGATGGTGGTCCCAAGACGCTGATGCAGCAACTTGATCTCAGACCGCATCTCAATCCGCAGCTTCGCATCCAGGTTCGACAAAGGCTCGTCAAACAGGAACATCACCGGATCCCGCGCCAGCGCACGCCCCATCGCCACCCGCTGACGCTGACCGCCAGAAAGCTGTCCCGGCTTCCGATCCAGCAAATGCTGAATCTGCAGCATGCTCGACACGCGGTCGACAATCTGCTCCTGCTCCTGCTTCGGCACCTTGCGGATACCCAGGCCAAACGAAATATTGCCCCGCACCGTCATGGACGGATACAGCGCATACGACTGGAACACCATCGCGATATCACGATCCTTCGGCGACAGGTTGTTCACCGTCTTGCCGTCGATCTGAATATCGCCCTTCGTCACGGTCTCGAGACCGGCGATCATGTTGAGCAGCGTCGACTTACCGCAGCCCGAGCCGCCCACGAGAATCAGGAACTGGCCGTCTTCGATGTCGATGTTGACACCCTTCAGGACCGGCACCCCGTTCGGGTAGGTCTTGTACACGTCACGGATGGAAAGGCTTGCCATGCTGTGAATCCTCTTGTCTCTGGTACAGCTTCAGCTGCGTCGCACTCAGGCGGCGCAGGCCGGATGCCGGTTCGCACCGCAGCTGCCACGTGGCGCGCTGCGGCAATCGTTTGGGTTAGCCCTTCACTGCGCCTGCCGTCAGGCCGCGCACGAAGTATCGGCCGGCGATGATGTAGACGAGCAACGTAGGCAGCGCCGCGATGATCGCGCCTGCCATGTCGACGTTGTATTCCTTCACACCGGTCGACGTATTCACGAGGTTGTTCAGCGCCACCGTGATCGGCATCGAATCGACGCCCGAAAACACGATACCGAACAGGAAGTCATTCCAGATCTGCGTGAATTGCCAGATCAGGCAGACCATGAAAATTGGCAACGAAACCGGCAGCAGAATCTTCGTGAAGATCAGGAAGAAGCCTGCACCGTCAATCCGCGCCGCCTTCACCAGTTCCGCCGGAATGCTGACGTAGAAGTTGCGGAAGAACATCGTCGTGAACGCAATGCCGTACACCACGTGCACCAGCACCAGGCCGGCCACCGTGTTCGACAGCCCCAGGAAGCCTTCAAAACGCGCCATCGGCAGCAGGATGGCCTGGAACGGAATGAAGCAGCCCACCAGCAGCATCGTGAACAGGATGTCCGCGCCACGGAAGCGCCAGTGCGTGAGCACGTAGCCGTTAAACGCGCCGATGATCGACGAGATGAGCACGGCCGGAATCACCATGCGCACCGAGTTCATGAAGAACGGCTCCATGCCGTCGCAACGCACACCCGTACACGCCTGGCTCCATGCCTTGATCCAAGGCGCGAAAGTCGGATGCGACGGCGGCGTCAGCAGGTTACCGGTGCGCAGTTGATCGATGTCCTTGAACGACGTGGACAGCATCACGTACAACGGGAACAGGAAGTACAAGGCAAACAGAATCAGCGCCGCATAAATGACGGCACGGCTGATCGTCATCTTAGGCTGCATTACGCGTGCTCCTCGATTCCATATACATCAGCGGCACGAGCACGGCCACGACGGTTGCAAGCATCATCATCGACGACGCCGCGCCGACGCCCAGTTGCCCGCGGTTAAACGAAAACGTGTACATGAACATCGCGGGCAGCGACGACGAGGTACCCGGGCCACCCGCCGTCAACGCGACGACGAGGTCAAAGGTCTTGATCGTGATATGGCAGAGAATCAGCAGCACCGAGAAAAACACCGGACGCATGCTCGGAATCACGATCTTGCGGTAGATGGTGGGCAGCGTCGCGCCATCCACTTGTGCCGCCTTGAAAATTTCCGCATCCACACCGCGCAGGCCGGCGAGGAACAGCGCCATCACGAAGCCCGTCGATTGCCAGACGGCCGCAATCACGATACAGAAGATCGCGCGGTCCGGATTGTCGAGCCAGTCGAACTGGAAGCTCGTCCAGCCCCAGTCGTGCAGCACCTTCTGCATGCCGAGATTGGGATTGAGAATCCATTGCCATGCCGTGCCGGTCACGATGAACGACAGTGCCATCGGATACAGGAACACCGCGCGCAATGCGCCTTCATTGCGAATCTGCTGATCGAGCAGGATGGCGAGGAAGAGGCCGAGACCCACGCAAATCGCAATGAACGGAATGCCGAACCAGCCGAGGTTAGCGGCCGAGGTCCACCAGACGTCGTTATCGAACAGTTCTCGGTAACGGTCGAGACCGACGAATTCGTAGCGCGGCATCAGTCGCGAATTCGACAGCGACAGAAAACCGGTAATAAAGATGAAGCCGTAAACGAAGACCAGGCTGATCACGATGCTGGGAGAAAGCACCAGCTTCGGAATCCAGCGGTCGGCGAGCGCCGCCATTGGCGACGTGCGGCGGGCCACGGTCGTGGTTTTCCCGTTTCCGCTAAGAGAAGCAGTCACTACTCGACTCCTGAAACTGTGCCGCCGGGGTCCGCACGGTGATTCGCGCGACACTGGACTGGCAACGGCTGTGACTCTGAGTACATCTTCATGCTTGAGGCAAACGCCCGGTTGCGCGTGGAGTCGCAACCGGGCGCCCTGCTACCTTGCTTACTTCGTCTTCGCAGCCTTCGCGAGCGCTTCAACTGCGCTCTTCGAATCCTGGTCCGAGTTCATGAACTTCGTCACGACGTCGGTGATTGCACCAGCCGTTGCATCCGGCTGAGCCATACCGTGCGCGAGCGACGGAACATAACCACCGGCCTTGATGGCCGTTTGTTCATCCGCGTACGACTGCTTGCCGCAAGCGTCGAACTTGTCCATGTTCACGCCCAGACGAACCGGAATCGAACCCTTGTTCAGGCTGAACTGCTCCTGGAAGTCCGGGGTCATGATCGTCTTGGCCAGCGCCAGTTGACCCGGCGTTGCTTCCTTCGCACCCTTCTGCTGGAAGAACACGAACGAGTCGACGTTGAACGTGTAACCCTTCGACGTGCCCGGCACCGGTGCGCAGATATAGTCCGTACCCGGCGTCTTGTTCGCGTTCGCGAACTCGCCCTTTGCCCAGTCGCCCATGAACTGCATGCCGGCCTTGCCGTTGATGACCATGGCCGTCGCGAGGTTCCAGTCGCGGCCGGTACGGCCGTTGTCCATGTACGACTCGATCTTGCGGACCGTGTCGAACACGCCGACCATCTGCTGCGACGTCAGGGTCTTCTGGTCGAGGTCAACAATCGCCTTCTTGTAGAAGTCAGCGCCTTGCGACAGCACCACGTCTTCCCACAGCGTCAGGTCTTGCCACGGTTGACCGCCGGCAGCAACCGGCTGGATGCCGGCAGCCTTCAGCTTGTCAGCGAGAGCGAAGAATTCCGGCCACGTGGTAGGCGGCTTCGCGCCAACCTTGTCGAGTGCCGCCTTGTTGATCCAGATCCAGTTCACGCGGTGCACCGAGAACGGTGCTGCGACGTAGTGACCGTCTGCGTGCATGATCTTGTCGATCTGCGGCGGCAGGTTCTTCTTCCAGTCACCTGCGACGGAGTCGATCGGAACCAGCACGCCCTGCTCCGCCCATTCCTGGATCAGCGGACCCTTGATCTGCGCAGCGCTCGGAGCATTGCCCGAGATCACTTGCGTCTTCAATGCCGTCATGGCCGCAGCACCTGCGCCGCCCGCAACCGCGAAGTCCTTCCAGGTGTAACCCTGCTTCTGCATGTCATCTTTCAGCACGCCGACGGCTTTCGATTCGCCGCCTGACGTCCACCAGTGCAGCACTTCGATCGACTCGGCAGCTTGCACTGCGGATACACCACACATCAGACCTGCGGCGCACAAAGCGCCCATGATCGCGCGGAATTTCATTGCTTATCTCCTCCAGACACCTGAACAAAAAACGAATGGCCCCTGATTCTCCAGGGTGCTGTGGTTGGTTCAAACAGGCAAATCACTGGGCGGCGATCGAGCTTCGGGCAAGCGCATGCCTATGCATGCGCCGGCGAGCCGACGTTCGGCCGCTGGAAGCTCAGAAGATGAGTGGTTCGGGATGCAACTTGACTGTCTCCTCTTTTGATTTTTGCCTGCCCGCGTCGCGCGCGGCAGACTCGAGGTTCCTCACAGGTTAACCCTGACATCGCGGTGCGGTTGCGGCCCCGAAGGCAGCCAGCACATGCAAAAACGCAATGTCCATTAACATGAAGGGGACGCGGACCGATTCAGGAAAACGCGCATCTTGCCTAAGCACGCACGCTTTTTTCATCGATTTATCGCTACCTCTTGATTTGGATTGTAGTTAAACTACAATTCAGTGTCAAAAAAAATTTTATCGGACTACGGTCGCCTGGGGCGGCCCCCTGGACATCGACGGAGACACATGTTTACCGATTCAAGTTTTACCTTCGTGCTCTTCGGCGGAACCGGCGATCTGTCGATGCGCAAGATCCTGCCGGCACTGTATGAAGCGCACCGTGCGGGAATGCTGGCAGAAGGCGGCAAGATCGTTGGCGTGGCGCGTCATGCCGAGGACCGGGCTGGGTATATCGAGTGGGTCAACGAACACGTCAAACCGCACGTCTCCAAGAACGGTCTCGACGAAGCGGCATGGGCCAGCTTCCTTGAGCGCATCCAGTACGTGAAGCTCGACCTGGGCAAACCCGAAGACTTCGCGCTGCTGCGCGATGCGGTCAGTGAGTTGCCGGGTATCCGCGTGTTCTATCTCGCCACCGGCCCGTCGCTGTTCGTACCTATTTGCCATGCGCTGGCCGCTGTCGGCCTGAACACCAATTCGCGCATCGTGCTGGAAAAGCCGCTCGGCTACGACCTGAAGTCGTCCAACGCAATCAACGACGCCGTGGGCGAAATCTTCGCCGAAGAACAGATTTACCGGATCGACCACTACCTAGGTAAAGAGCCGGTGCAGAACCTGCTCGCGCTGCGCTTCGGCAATGCGTTGTTCGAACCGCTGTGGCGCCGCGAATGGGTCGAAAGCATCCAGATCACGATTGCGGAAGAGCTCGGCGTGGAAGCGCGCGGCGACTTCTATGACAACACCGGCGCGCTGCGCGACATGGTGCAGAACCATTTGCTGCAGTTGCTCTCGATCGTGGCAATGGAACCGCCGCATTCGATGGATTCGGATTCGGTGCGCGACGAAAAGCTGCGGGTGCTGCGCGCGTTGAAGCCCATCGATCCGCGCGACATCGGCAAGGTGGCCGTGCGCGGTCAGTATCATGCCGGCGGGATCCGCGGCACATCGGTGCCGGCTTACGCCACCGAACCCGGCGTCAAGGCGAATACCAACACCGAGACCTTCGTCGCACTGAAGGTGGAAATCGAAAACTGGCGCTGGGCCGGCGTGCCGTTCTTCCTGCGCACGGGCAAACGTCTGGCGGACCGCGTCGCTGAGATCGTCGTGAACTTCCGTCCGGTGCCGCATTCGGCGCTCGGGCCGACCGCCTTGCGCCCCGGCGCGAACCGGCTGGTGATCCGGCTGCAGCCAAACGAAACGATTCGCCTGTATTGCCTCGCCAAGCAGCCCGGCGAGGGCATGAACCTGGCAAGCGTCCACCTCGACCTCGCGTTCGACCAGTTCTTCCGCGAAGGGCAGATGGAGGCTTATCAGCGCCTGCTGCTCGACGTGATCAACGGCCGGCTTGCGCTGTTCGTGCGACGCGACGAGCAGGAAGCGGCATGGCGCTGGGTTGAACCGATCCTGAACGACTGGGCAGCGGCCAACAAGCCGCCCAAGCCGTATGCAGCGGGTACGTGGGGACCGGCGGCGTCGAGCGCGATGCTGGCGCAGCACGGCACCTGCTGGCTCGAAGAAGAAAACTGACAGGCGGCGACGCGGCATGCGCGAACCAGCGCGCCGCTTCGCTGCATGCAAGACCTCATCGATGGACTGAACGGGGTGGCGCCTTGACGGCGGCAGCAATGGCAGCAGCGGACAGAGTCCTGCGAGCGGCCGTTGCAGTGCGTTAAGGCATATTCCGCAGACCCAACAAAAAGCAGTACGGAGGAGATGTGATCGAGCTTCACGCTTTCGACGACCAGGCCGCCCAATCGGCTGCCCTGGCGAAAGCGGTGGGCGACGCTTTACATGCGTCCCTCGCCGCTCAGGCAACCGCGACAGCTACCGCTGCGGGCCAGGCAACGCTTGCAGTGTCCGGCGGCAGCAGTCCGCGTCCGTTCCTGCAGGTGTTGTCCACTCAACCGTTCGACTGGTCACGCATTGCCGTGACGCTGGTCGACGACCGCTGGGTCCCCGACACGGACAGCGCCAGCAATTCGCGTTTTGCGCACGAGACGCTGTTGCAAAACGCGGCGCAAGGCGCGGCGTTCTGGCCACTGGTCGACACGAGCCAATCCCTCGAGGCGCACGTCGCCGCGCTGAATGCCGACCCGCTGCGCAAGCTGCCGGATGTCGCCGTGCTGGGCATGGGCGAGGACGGCCATACGGCGTCGATCTTCGCCGATTCGCCGGAGTGGGACTATTCCATCACGACGTCCGAGCGCTTTGTCGCGGTACATCCCGGCAGCGCGCCGCATGCACGCGTGAGCTGGTCCATGTCTGCGTTAAAGCAAATGGGCCGTCTGTTTCTGTTGATTGCAGGACCGCGCAAGCTGGACGTGCTGAATGCTGCCGCCGCTGCGCCACAAAAAAATGCCATCTCACAGTTGGCAAACGACAAGGGAGTGAGACTCGATG
Source organism: Paraburkholderia sp. EB58 (assembly GCF_050436665.1). Classification (NCBI taxonomy): domain Bacteria; kingdom Pseudomonadati; phylum Pseudomonadota; class Betaproteobacteria; order Burkholderiales; family Burkholderiaceae; genus Paraburkholderia; species Paraburkholderia sp. EB58. The sequence continues at coordinate 136,592 of NZ_JBNDMQ010000018.1, forward strand.
TCTACTGGTGTGAAAAGTAACGCTGTCCCGGGCGCGGGCCAGCACGCCGACGGACCTCGGCTGTTAGCCGACATCGGCGGCACCAACGCGCGTTTTGCACTGGAGACAGGGCCGGGCGAGATTGGGCAGGTGCGGGTGTATCCATGCGCCGACTATCCGGGCGTGGCCGAAGTCATCAAGAAGTACCTGAAAGATACCAAGATTGGCCGTGTGAACCATGCGGCGATTGCGATTGCGAACCCGGTCGACGGCGACCAGGTCAGCATGACCAACCACGACTGGACCTTTTCGATCGAAGCCACGCGCCGCGCGCTGGGCTTCGACACGCTGCTGGTCGTCAACGACTTTACCGCGCTGGCCATGGCATTGCCGGGCCTGACGGATTCGCAACGCGTGCAGGTAGGCGGCGGCGCGCGCAGACCGAACAGCGTGATCGGCCTGCTGGGGCCGGGCACGGGCATGGGCGTCTCCGGTCTGATTCCGGCTGACGACCGCTGGATTGCGCTGGGCAGTGAAGGCGGCCACGCCACCTTCGCGCCGGCTGACGAACGCGAAGACCTGGTGTTGCAGTACGCACGCAAGAAGTGGTCGCACGTATCGTTCGAACGCGTGGCGGCGGGTCCTGGCATGGAAGTGATTTACCGGGCGCTGGCGGCACGCGACAAGAAACGCGTACCGTCGAATTTCGACACGTCCGACGTGGTCAAGCGCGCGCTCGAAGGCGAGCCGCTGGCGGCGGAATCGGTTGATGTGTTCTGCGGCATCCTCGGCACCTTCGCCGGCAACATTGCGGTGACGCTGGGTGCGCTGGGCGGCATCTACATTGGCGGTGGCGTGGTGCCGCGGCTGGGCGAGTTGTTTGAGCGTTCGTCGTTCCGTAAGCGCTTTGAGGCGAAGGGCCGCTTCGAGGCGTATCTGCAGAACGTGCCGACCTACGTGATTACCGCCGAGTATCCGGCGTTCCTCGGCGTGTCGGCGATTCTGGCGGAGCAGCTGTCGAATCGTGCGGGAGGGAGTTCGTCGGCGGTGTTCGAGCGGATTCGCCAGATGCGTGACGCCTTGACGCCGGCGGAGCGGCGCGTGGCTGATCTGGCGTTGAATCATCCGCGTTCGATCATCAACGACCCGATCGTGGACATTGCGCGCAAGGCCGACGTGAGCCAGCCGACGGTGATCCGTTTCTGCCGTTCGCTGGGTTGCCAGGGACTATCCGATTTCAAGCTGAAACTGGCGACGGGGTTGACCGGGACGATTCCGGTGAGTCACAGCCAGGTGCACCTGGGTGATACCGCGACGGACTTCGGCGCGAAGGTGCTGGACAACACGATCTCGGCGATTCTGCAGCTGCGTGAGCATTTGAACTTCGAGCATGTCGAGCGGGCGATCGATCTTTTGAACGGCGCGCGACGGATTGAGTTCTATGGGCTCGGCAATTCGAACATCGTCGCGCAGGATGCGCACTACAAGTTCTTCCGGTTCGGGATCCCTACGATTGCTTATGGCGATCTATACATGCAGGCTGCGTCGGCGGCGCTGCTTGGCAAGGGGGATGTGATTGTTGCAGTGTCGAAGTCAGGGCGTGCGCCTGAGTTGCTGCGCGTGCTGGATGTGGCGATGCAGGCAGGGGCGCAGGTGATTGCTATTACGTCTAGTAATACGCCGTTGGCTAAGCGCGCTACTGTGGCGCTTGAGACTGATCATATTGAGATTCGTGAATCGCAGTTGTCCATGATTTCGCGGATTTTGCATCTTGTCATGATTGATATTCTTGCCGTTGGCGTGGCTATTCGGCGGGCTGTGCCTAGTGAAGATGTCGCAGAAGCTGTCGCTAAGGCTCGTAGCGGGGCTGATGATGATGCTACTGCTGTGCTCGATTGGTTAAGTCATGGGGCGGCTTCTTCTGCTCGGGATTGAGGTTTTTTTGTTGCCTTGCAGGCGGCTTTTTTTTGGCTGTTTGCTTAGGGTGTTGGCCTTTCCTTGCATTCTTATCGGTCTATTAGCTTCGCCCCTGTGCGGGGCGGCACCTACTTTCTTTGCCGCCGCAAAGAAAGTAGGCAAAGAAAGCGGGCTTCAAACCGCTAGCTCTTAGATGTCCACCTCTCCGGTCAACCCGGAGAGGTCCGAAAACAAGACCCGCCCTCGCATTTCCCAAGTTAGTGACACAGCGCTCATCTACCCCACTCCGCACTTCGTGCGTCGCGGATGGGTCTGCGTGGAAAAGCAGGGCGTTGGAAGACGGCGGCCAGCTAGCCTGGTGACGTTTGCTTCGGAAGGCGGCCTTGCAAGATGAGGCAGGAAGCGGCATGCAGCCTAACCTCTAAGGGGCTCCCCAAAAACATTAGGTATCCTTCTGAAATTGCAGAAGGCGCCATACCCGACGACCGGGCGCGCAGCGCGACCGCTATAGATGGTCACTTCCATGGTGTGTACTCCATATAATTTGCACGGAACGGTCGGGAAGAAGCCCCATGGGGAAACGTGGCGCGATTGATGTGTGCCATCGCCCCGCCCCCTTTCAGACTTATCTCATATACGACTCCACTCAAAAAGGCCAGGCTCCTTAAAAGTTGTTCAACCCTAAAGGAGACTGGCGCATGACAAATTCGAACGCCGACAAAAAGGCTTTTTTGTTCGCCACAATTGGTTCGCTCACCTCGCGAGGTGGCCGGGTTACTACGGCAACCGGAGGTTCCTCTGTCAATGGGCTGGACATGGCCCGTGTCGGTGACGTAGCAACGTACCCGGACGGGAGCGAAGCGGTCATCATGGATGGCGTGGGCTCCGCACTGGTCATCGACGGTCAAGCCGCCGCGCTCGTTGGCAGCATCTTGAGCAACGGCGACTGGATTACGGAGACATTGCAACAGACATGTGGCATTGCCGTACCCGTCGGTGAGACCATCGAAGGGCTTTTAAATGCCGACTATGTGCCGTCGCCGTACTCCGGGCCTACTTACCGCTTCGCAGTGAAAGGAGCCACAACCAGACTCGGCGGCGTGCTGCGCGAGGCGACAAGTGATCTCGCCGTTAGCGGGACTCACCACAACGCCGCCTGCGTGGGTGACTACATCGAGTACGGAAATGGTAGGCGTTCTCAGATCGTTACAGGCGTTGGTTCGCCCGAGACACCGAATTTCCGCGCGCTCGCAATCGTAGGCAGTCTGCTCGAAAACGGCGATGTGATTACCGATAGCCCCGATCGTCGGCACCATGCGGTTGCCTTTGCGCCAGTCAGTTCCGATATTTCGATTCACTGATCCGGCATCGCCCAACGGAGTTACAGCCTATGAGAGTTGCATTGGTTCGGCACGGCGATACGACAACAACCGGTGGTTTTGTGATGGCCTTCAAATCCGGGATGCACGACCACGGAAAGAAGATTGCCATTTCAGGCGACAGGGCAACATGTGGCACTTGCAAAGGCAACTATCCCATCCACGGAACCGGTAAGGGTGTCTCCGATAGAGGAGTGCTTTCAATCGTAGATGGCGACGGAGTGCTATGCCCTTGCGGGAAAAATCGCGTTATTGCGAGTATGAACGCAGGTTGCCATCTGGAGCGGAAGACTGAAGCGGCTACAGGCAGCGCGGCCAATTCCCGCAGCGCCGCCGCGCCTTCAGTGGGTATGGCCTTTGATGAACAGATCCGCTCTGTAGCTACTGGAGCGGCTTTAGACGGCTACCCGTATTTCATCGCAACGGCAGACGATCGCACGTCCTGCGGTCGCATCGCTGCAGACGGTCGCCTGCCTCGCATCGCTACCGAAAGCGCCGACGATTACACGGTGCATTGGGGGGATGACGCACTCGCAAGGCAGGAGCAAAGCACGTGATGCGTCGGGTTCTTTGTGTGGGCGACAAGCCCGACGCGGGCGGTTACACCGAAGACAACAATGCTCGACCGTTCAAGGTGTTCGGGCATCAGGTAGCGATTATCGGTGGCCGCGCCTACTGCGAAGCAGTGCAAAAGTATGGGTGTCATCGCCAAGGCCGGTGGCCCTCGCAGAATCAACCATACCCCGCACGAAATCGCTCTCGATGGCGACGTTCTCTTATGCCGTTGTGCTACATCGCCGCGCATGATCGCGCGCATGCAAAGCACTTTCACGCACGACGACATGGCGGAATCAATGGGGGTAGTCACTTCCAGCAGGACCGCCTCCAGCGGTGTGGCATCCGTGCTGATCGGCCTTTACGACGAACAGATCGAAGCAAAATGCGGGGCATCGTTCGAAGGTTACCCGTACTTCATTCAAACAGAGGATGGGCGAGTTTTCTCGGGCCTCTTCGATCTCTGATAACTACACCGTATTTTGGGGCGATGATGCCCTTGCGAGACAGGAAGGAAACTGAACATGCCGAACAAACCTACTGTGGTTCGAACCAACTCGACACCCGGCTCCATCAAGGTAGTGGAACTGAAAGTGCTAACGTTCCAAGAATTGTGGGACAACTACCCATCGGGAGACCCGTACGACAACCCGGACTATAAGGATCAGTGCGCTATTCGCATGAGCGTAACGCTCCACCGCGTTGGCGTCGAAATGAAGTCGTTTTCCCAAAAACTGGTAAGGCCGCTTCCGGTCAGCCGACCATCGGTCGAATCATCCTTGACGGTAAGGCAACCGCCACACGCGCTGACGAACTCTCAGAGTGGCTAAAATTGAGGCCGTTCGCTGGCTTACCCCTTCCCGAGAATGTCACAGGGGCGGACTGGGAGTCCAAGGTGAGGGAAGCACCGGCATCATCGCTTTCAGGAACTATTGGGCGCGTAGCCTAAAGGAAAAAGACCCAAGTGGCGGCCATATTGATTTGTGGAATGGCAATCGCTTAACGATTTCCAGCGGGGAAGGCTTATTAGGTGTAATCGGTCGAGGGATTGGCGTCCACAGCGCGCACTTTCCAGGAACCACTTATGGTTATTCCGACCTGAGAAAGGCAACGGAGATACTATTTTGGGAAATAAAGTAAGACGCGGCAGCGCTGCAACTGCCTTTCTGCTAGTCGGCTTGCTCACCACCTGGGCTTCCTGCTGGGTGGGCAGTCGCATGTCGTATCGGTTGCCCTTGAAGCCCCTGTTCCGTGGATCGGGAAATTGCAATGAGATCGGCTGGTGCTCGGAGCCTTGGTGGATAATCGCCGCTTTCCTCGCTTATCTATTCGGACCTTCAATCGTTTTTGCTGTGACAGGTTGGGTGAGCGTACGCGACGGGACGCAACGCCGGAACGTTGCACTTCGGCTCGCAGCCTTGATTGTCCTTACGACGTTGTTCTATCTCGCCGGTTACGCGACGGGCCCTTAAGCTCTGCCGCCCAGCCAGTCTGTCAAATTTGTGTTGCTCTACTAGCGCATCCTTCTGTGCCTGATGGAATCGCTTGTCGGCCCATGAACAGGGGCAGGCGAACAATGCCCGGTGCGATACACTGGCCGCTTGTTCGGCCTGAAATGCAGTGGGCCGTCCCCTCCAATTCGTGCGAGTCCCGCGCCCTTCAAGGCAACGACAAAATGGCGCGATCGCTCGCGCCTTTTCGTCGTTGCAGTGAGTCGCAGCTATTTGCTATCAGTGCTGCGCGGCCATTGCCTGTGCGTCTGTCGTGATCGCGTTGACCCGCTTTACACGTCGGCGCCAAAATGCGCGCCAGGCCAACGCCCTAAGAAAACAACCAAAGCGCCCCGGAGGCAAAAACAAAAACCTTAAGCCACTACCCCTGGAACAGCCCGTCCGTGCCAACGGACAACCAACAGCCTCCCGCAATAACAAAGCACCCCGGCAACACCAATAGTAACCCCCATCCCTTTAGGCGAAGCCCCTTGCCAAACCCCAACGGCAAGACTAGCAGCCGCCCCCAACGCCAGCTGCACAGCTCCAAAAACCGCCGCCGCAGCCCCCGCATTATGCGGATACCGATGCATCAAATCGGTAGTGCAATTAGCCGACAACAACCCCACCACGCCCACAACAAAAAACAACCCAGCAACAATCGACCACAACCCACCCCACCCTGTCAGGCAGACCAACGAAACAAACAACGAAGCCACACAACTGACCGTCGCCGAAAACGAAATAATCGGCAAAGACCCCAACCGCCCAATCAGCCGCGTGTTCATGAAATTGCCGAACATGATCCCCACGATATTCAACGCAAACAAAAACCCATAATGCTGCGCAGAAACATGGAAGTACTCGATGTACACAAACGGCGTCGCCGTGATGTACGCGAACATCGACGCAAACGCCATCCCGCCGCACAACATATGCCCCCACGCCACCGGGTCGCGCAGCAACTTCCCATACGCCGCAAACGACTGCAGCACCGCGGAATGCTTGCGCTTTTCAGGTGGCCACGTCTCCGGTACCTTCAGGAAAGCCGTCACCGCACACACGGTGCCAAACAGCGTCAACGCAACGAATACCACCCGCCAGCCGCCCAGCAACAATAGCTGTCCGCCAATCAGCGGCGCCAGCAGCGGCCCGATCGAAGTCACGATCGCCAGCATCGACAACACCCGTGCCGCATCGGTTGGCTCGTGCGCATCGCGTGCAATCGCACGTGCGAGCACGGACGCCGCGCCCGCGCCGAGCGCCTGCACAAACCGGAACGTCACCAGCGAACCAATCGAAAACGAAAACCCGCATGCGATGCTCGCCAGCGCGTACATGATGATCCCGCCTAGCAGCACCGGTCGCCGTCCGAACGAATCGGAGAGCGGTCCGTATAGCAACATCCCGACCGAGAAACCGAGCATGAAACCCGTGAGCGTCGTCTGCGCGGCACTGGTGCTGACCATGAACGCCTGCGCAATCGATGGCAGGCTCGGCAGGTACATATCAATCGAAATCGGCCCGCATGCGGCGAGTGCGCCGAGCAACAGGATCAGCCGGCCATCGGGCCGGCGTCGAGTGGAGTGAGGCATGGAAATCCAGAAGAGGCGGTCCGCCAACCTATGCGTCGGACCGCGGGAAAACGGTGAAAACTGCAGCATTAACAACCGCAAGCCGCAATTGTACGCGACGGTTAACACGTCGTCGCGCTCCGCTCAGCCTGAACGGCCGCCCCGCCCTTCCCTCCCACTCACGCAACAAGGTCGGCCGGCATCTTGGCGTATTGCCGGTGCTCGCCACAGGTACCGGCGCGTTCGTGCTCAGCGGGTTCATGCTCAGCGGACGATGACCCCGGCCAGGCCGCCAATCGGCTAAGCTCCCGCCTGAGCCGCAACATCCATCCCAACGCACCTGTCCCTAGTCCGTTATGACCGCCTTCCTGCTGATCTGGAGCCCCAAGAAATGGCCCTGGCCAGAACTGCCCGGTGTTGCCAAACGCGTCGCCGCCGGCGAAGCGGTGACTGACGTCTGGGGCTGCGGCGTCGCCCGCAGCATCCTGCCGGGCGACCGCGTATTCCTCCATCGGGTCACCCAGGAACCCAAGGGCGTGTTCGGGTCCGGCTACGTCACCCGCGCTCCGTACGAAGTGCCCGATCCCCATTCCAAACGCGGTTATCGCCTGTGTATTGATTTCGTCTACGACTGGCTCGTCGACGCGCACCAGGATGTCGTCGTCACGCGCGATGCGCTACGCGTGCACCCGTTCTCCGTGCAGACATGGGATGCGCAAGCCTCGGGGACCTCGATCAAGCCGGTTGCCGAAGGTGCGCTCGAGAAGCGCTGGGCCGAGCTGACGGGCAAGCGCAAACCGCCAAAGATCGAGGCGCCGTCAGGTCCGACGCGCTCCAGCAAGGTGTCGGCTCATGCTGCAGCGAAGCAGGCGGGCGAAGCGGCGGCCAAAGTCGCGGGCAAGAAGAACGCCGCGGGCGCGGGCGACGGCCCTGTGGCGGAGAAAGACGAGGTAGAGCTCGACGCCGTGGTGAAGCACGGCGCTACGTCGAAGCACAACGCTGTGGCGAAGAAGGATGCTGTCGCGGGCAAACATGGCGCCATGCCGCCGTCCACCACAGCGAAGCACGGCAGCGTCACCAGCAAAGGTCCCCGTCCCCGTCGAAGCAGGCCTGCAACCTGATGGGTCGCCTCGCCCAAGGGAACGCATCTCTGATCAAGCGCTACCGCTAGCGTGGTCGCACAAGACGCCCCCGCTGTCCGCGAACCTCAGTGCCCTGCGCCGAGGAAGCGCCGTCGCGCCGGCTTCAACACGAACATGGCCAGCGCGGCGGTGCTCAGATCGAGCGCGATCGCGCAGCCGAACACCGGGGTCCAGCTTCCAGTGTGCTGATGCAGCAACGCGGCCAGCGGGCCGCCGAAGATCGAACCCACCCCGAACGAGATATAAAGCCAGCCGTAGTTCGCGGTTGCGTAACGGGTGCCGAAGGTATCGGTCAAGGTCGATGGGAACAACGAGAAAATTTCACCCCAACCGAAGAACACGAGGCCCGAGAGAAGCACGAACAGCGCCGCGTTATCGCGCGTCAACAGCCAGAGCGTCATGGCAACGCCCTCCAGCGCGAAGGCAAATCCCATGGTGTTCTCGCGGCCCAGCCGATCCGATACCCAGCCGAACAACGGCCGCGTCAGTCCATTCGTGAAGCGGTCAATGGTCAACGCGAGTGGCAATGCCGCAAGCCCGAACACCATGACCTTGCTGACGCCAAAGTCGGTCGCAAAGGTCGCCATCTGCGACGTGACCATCAATCCGGAGGTGGCCATCATCGTCATCATTACAAACATCAACCAGAAGAGCGGCTGCCTGAGCATCCCGGACGGTCGATAATCGCGCGCGGCGACGGACGTTTGGGCACTCGACACGCTCGCGCCCAAATCCGCCGGCGGCACGCGCAGCCCCTGCGAGGCAATGAAGCCGACCGCGGCAAAGACGATGCCGAACAGCCACAACGTCGACTCCACGCCGCGTGAGGCGAGCGATGCCGCAATCGGAAAGGTCGTCACGATCGCGCCCATGCCATAGCCGGCCGCCACTGCACCGGCCGCAAACCCGCGTCGATCGGGAAACCAGCGGACCATCAGCCCAACCACGCCGACATAGACAATGCCCGTCCCGAGACCGCCGACGCCGCCATAGGTGAGATACAGCATCGGCGTGCTCTGTGCGTACGAGGCCAGCACCCAGCTCACGCCCGCCAGAAGCGTGCCGATCGAGATCAACAGGCGCGGCCCGAAACGATCGATCAGCGCCCCCTGGAACGGCGAAAAGAATGCCTGCAAAAGCACCAGAATCGAGAAGGTGACCTGCAATTCCGGCAGCGCAATGCCGAGCTTGGCGGCAAGCGGCTTCGTCATCAATGTCCAGACATATTGCGGACTCGAGATCGTCATCATGCAGACGAGCCCGAGGGCAAGCTGAAACCAGCGGGTGCGTGCAATTGACGGCGTGATAGGTGCGGCTGCGCCGTTCAGTGCATGCGTGCGGCTATTCATTCGAGCTCTCCGTTGCGGATGGCGCGAGCCGCTCGAATCACCCCGGATTCATTTGGACAACGGTTGGCGCCCTATGTATACAAGCCCGTCGACATTAGCGAGAAGCATGCCGATTGGATGAGCGAGTCGGCTCGATCGGAGGGAGATCCTTGTGGGGCGGGAGTTTTCGGCAGGCACAGCCACGCCGGCCAGGCGGCCAGCGCCACCACCAGCGGCATCCAAAGGTGAATCCAGATGGTGCCGCGGCCCTTCGACGGTGCGCCCGAAATCGCGGCACGTTCCGCCTTGGTGCTGCCGGGCGGCGCGCGCCCGGACAATCCGCCGCAAGCCCCTTCTGCCGCGGCCGCCCGCCGACTGCGCGCGACTCCGGTACAATTTCAGATAACCATTCAGCTGCCGCGAAACGGGCATGCGGGCCGGGCAATTCCCCGGCCGCCGGTCGATCCCGCGCGCCTCTGTGCATCTCTTTCAGACAGGTCCAACGTCCATGTCCAGCAATTCCAGGAACGAAGCTCTTTTCGAACGCGCCCAGCTCACCATCCCCGGCGGCGTCAACTCGCCCGTGCGCGCCTTCCGCTCGGTCGGCGGCACGCCGCGCTTCATCGAGCGCGCGCAGGGCGCCTACTTCTGGGACGCCGACGGCCAGCGCTATATCGACTACATCGGCTCCTGGGGCCCGATGATCCTCGGCCACGTCCATCCCGAAGTGCTCGAAGCCGTGCAGAAGGTGCTCGTCAACGGTTTCTCGTTCGGCGCGCCGACCGAATCCGAGGTTGAAATCGCCGAGGAAATCTGCAAGCTGGTGCCGTCTATCGAACAGGTGCGCATGGTGTCGAGCGGTACGGAAGCCACCATGAGCGCGCTGCGTCTCGCCCGGGGCTTCACGAACCGTAGCCGCATCGTCAAGTTCGAAGGTTGCTACCACGGCCACGCGGACAGCCTGCTGGTCAAGGCCGGCTCGGGCCTGCTGACCTTCGGCAACCCGACCTCGGCCGGCGTGCCGGTGGATATCGCCAAGCACACCACGGTCCTCGAATACAACAACGTCGCCGCGCTCGAAGAAGCGTTCAAGGCTTTCGGCAACGAGATCGCTTCGGTGATCGTCGAGCCGGTCGCGGGCAACATGAACCTCGTGCGCGCCACGCCGGAGTTCCTCAACGCCCTGCGCCGCCTGTGCACCGAGTACGGCTCCGTGCTGATTTTCGACGAAGTGATGTGCGGCTTCCGCGTCGCGCTTGGCGGCGCCCAGCAGGTCTACGGCATTACGCCGGACCTCACGTGCCTCGGCAAGGTGATCGGCGGCGGCATGCCGGCTGCTGCATTCGGTGGTCGCCGCGACATCATGGCCCACCTCGCGCCGCTCGGCGGTGTCTACCAGGCGGGCACGCTGTCGGGCAACCCGATCGCCGTGGCGGCCGGCCTCAAGACGCTGCAACTGGTCCAGGCGCCGGGCTTCTACGACACGCTCGCTGCCCGCACCGCACGCCTCGTACAGGGACTCAGCAACGTGGCTCGCGAAGCGAAAGTGCCGTTCGCGGCGGACTCGCTCGGCGGCATGTTCGGCCTCTACTTTGCGGACAAGATTCCGGCGAGCTTCGCCGAAGTCACGACGAGCGACGTGCCACGCTTCAACGCGTTCTTCCACAAGATGCTCGACGCGGGCGTGTACTTCGCGCCGTCGGCCTATGAGGCAGGTTTCGTGTCGATTGCCCACGACGACGCGATCATCGACGCAACGATCGACGCGGCCCGCGGCGCCTTCGCCGCGCTGGCCGTCTGAAGCACGCGCCAAGACATCACTTACGACAGAACACGCCACAGCACTTAACGGACGCCGATGTTCTCGCAAACCGATTTCGTCCATATGGAACGTGCGCTCGCTCTCGCGAAGCGCGGCATGTACACGACCGATCCGAACCCGCGCGTCGGCTGCGTGCTGGTCAAGAACGGCGAAGTGATCGGCGAGGGTTTCACGCAGCCGGCTGGGCAAGACCATGCCGAAATAAGGGCGCTGAAGGACGCGCGTTCGCGCGGCCACGATCTGCGTGGCGCCACGGCTTACGTGACGCTTGAGCCATGCAGCCACTTCGGCCGCACGCCGCCGTGCGCCAATGCGCTGATCGAGGCGCAGGTGGAACGCGTGGTCGCAGCCATGGAAGATCCGAACCCGCAGGTGTCGGGACGCGGCCTCAAGATGCTGCGCGACGCGGGCATCGAAGTGCGCTGTGGGCTGCTCGCCAATGAGGCGTATGAACTGAACATCGGCTTCGTGTCACGCATGACGCGCGGCCGGCCATGGGTGCGCATGAAAGTGGCTGCCTCGCTCGACGGCCGCACTGGGCTGCCATCTGGCGAAAGCCAATGGATCACCGGCGAGGCCGCACGCGCTGACGGTCACGCCTGGCGCGCCCGCGCGTCGGCGATCCTGACGGGCATCGGCACCGTGAGAGAAGACGATCCGCGCATGACAGTGCGCGCCGTCGATACACCGCGCCAGCCGCAACGCGTACTGATCGACAGCCAGCTCGATGTGCCGCCCACCGCGCAGATTCTGGCCGGGCCGCCGACGTTGATTTTCTGCGGCAACCTGGACGAGCGTCACACCGAACGCGCGAAAGCGTTGCGCGACCGTGGCGCGGAAATCGTGCAAATGGCGAACGCGGACGGCAAAGTGGATCTGCCCGGCATGCTTAGGGCGCTCGGCGAGCGCCAGGTCAACGAACTGCACGTCGAGGCCGGGTACAAGCTGAACGGCTCGTTGCTGCGCGAAGGCTGTGTCGACGAGCTGCTGGTTTATCTGGCGCCGAGTCTGCTTGGCACTGACTCGATGAGCATGTTCAATCTCGTCGCACCGGAAACGCTTGAGGGGCGCGTACGCCTGAACTTCCATGCCGTCGACCGGATCGGCGACGACGTGCGGATTCTGGCGCGCTTCGCGCCTCAATCTGCGCCCCACCCTACTGCGAATTAACCAAGGAATCAGCACGATGTTTACCGGAATCGTCGCGGCGGTCGGCCGCATCGAATCAGTCAAACCCCTCGGCAGCGATGGGGACGCAGGCGTACGCCTGAATGTCAACGCAGGCGGCCTCGATCTCGAGGACGTCCAGCTTGGCGATAGCATCACGATTCAAGGCGCCTGCATGACCGTGGTGGCCAAGACGTCGAACTCGTTCGAAGTGGATGTGTCCCGCGAGAGCCTGAACTGCACGGCTGGGCTCGGTGAGCCGGGTGAGGTCAATCTCGAGAAGGCGCTGCGTGCGCATGACCGGCTGGGTGGCCATATCGTGTCGGGCCACGTGGATGGGCTTGGGACGGTCACGCATTTCGCGCCGGTCGGCGAGTCGCATGAATTGCGTGTGCTGGCGCCGCGTGAGATTGGGCGTTATCTGGCGTACAAGGGGTCGATTACCGTCAATGGCGTGAGCCTTACCGTCAACTCGGTGAAGGATCGCGACGACGGCTGTGAGTTTTCGATTAATCTGATTCCGCACACGGTTGAGGTGACTGCGCTCAAGCATCTGCGTGAAGGGACTAAGGTCAATCTGGAGATTGATCTGATTGCACGGTATGTGGAGAGGATGTTGTCGACGTCGAAGGAATAGTTGCATTCTCGCACCGGCTCCGGCCCGTCGGCGGCCAGCCGGTGCGCATCATGTTGCCGGCTTCGGAGATCGCCATCATGCAGATCGCGAAAATCGTAATCGGAGTAGCCGCCCTCGTCGGCGTAAGCGCTGCCTATGCTGATGGGTTCGACATCACGAGGTCCATGTCGAACGGGCGCAATCTGCGCCTGCTCGAGCACACGGCCGAGTGTGCCGGCGGCCCCGGTGCGTTCGTTTACAGCAACGGCAAGCAGGTCGATCAAACTTGCAACGTCCGCCTGACTCCCGCAGGCGCGAGCGTCCAACTGACGCCTTTCGACCCACGTATCTTCTTCCCGCGCGATACGCTTTACCCGAACCCGTGAGCGTAAGATCGGGATCGCTAGATGCTTTGTCCATCTATCGATCCCGAACATAAATCACCGCGTTCATCCGTTGCAGCGCAACAAGCATTGTCATACCAATAGTCATTGAGACCGCTCGCGCCTATACTGGCCGACAGCCGATTGCCGTCGCCATGGAGCGTGTAGAACAAGTCGGGCGTCGCGAGTCGGACTCAAAAACTGGAGGAAGACAAAATGAAGCGATTCGTTTCCCGCTGTATGGTTGCAGTTTCAACGATCATTGTTTGTTCGCTGTCGGGACTTGCGCAGGCGGATGCTGCTCATCCGGTAGTGGCTCTCCTGCCCGGCGTGGTTGATCCGTTCTACTTCACAATGCATCGCGGCGCCGAACGGGCCGCCAAAGAAGAGAACGTCGAATTGCTGTTCCAGGTTCCCAAAGAATGGAACACCAGCGAGCAGGTGCCGATCCTCAAGGCGTTTATCGCCAAACATCCTGACGTCCTGCTGATTTCACCGGTCGACAAGCAACAGCTGATTCAACCGCTCAAGGAAGCCGCCGACGCCGGCATCAAGGTCATTACCGTCGACACGTATATCGGCGACGGCCACTACCAGACCGGCAAGGGCGATGCGGACTTCCCCCTTTCGTACATTGCTTCGGACAACCTGGAAGGCGGCCGCGTCGCAGCACGCGCGCTGGCCAAAGCCATCGGCGACAAGGGCACGGTCTATTGCGAGAACAACAAGCCGGGTATCTCGAGCACCGATGCGCGTGCCGAGGGCTTCGCGGAGGAGATGAAGAAGCACCCGAACATCACCGTGTTGCAAACGCTCTACAACGAGGATGACGCCAACCAGGCCGCTGCCCACGTCGCCGCGGTATTGGCACGTAATCCGAATCTCGCCGGCGTATTCGGCGCCAACACCTTCTCCGGCAGCGGCGCGGCCCAAGGGGTCAAGGCGGCCGGCAAACAAGGCGTCGTCAAGGTGGTGGTATTCGATGCGGTGCCGGGCATCGACAAGCAAATCAAGAGCGGCCTCGTCGACATTGCGATCGCGCAGCGTCCGGACGAAATCGGCTACTACGGTGTCAAGTTTGCCGCCGACGTAATTCACGGCAAGAAAGTCCCCACCCTCAAGAGCACGGGTTTCGAGGTTCTCGATAAAAATAATATCGACCAGCCCGACATGCAGAAGTACATCTATTCGAACTAGCCGAAGCAGAGTGGCTTAAGCGATAGATCGTCTCCACCGCGTGCGCGACGGCGCACGCGGGTTCTGCTCCTGATAACGCGGATAACTCCATGGATAACTCGCGTCTCGACAAGATCGCGCTGATTACCAAGCTATGGCCGTGGCTGTTCCTGTGCGCGCTGCTCGCTTTTTTTGAGGCGTATGCGCAGGTCTCGGCTCATCGGTCATTTCTGTTTAACGCCTACAACCTGCAATCAATCGGACTTGCCGCCGCCGCTCCGTTGCTGCTGGCCATCGGCCAGACCTTCGTGATCATCACGGCCGGCATCGATCTGTCCGCGGGCTTCGTGATGGGACTCGCGGCCGTGTGTGTCGCACAATTCACGCTGTTCGGCAGCGGCTCGCCGTGGATCCTGATCGTGTCCATCCCGCTCACCATCGTGGTCTGCCTTATTCCCGGGTTGGTCAACGGTGTGCTGATTGCGTGGCTTGGTGTGCCGGCCTTTATCGGCACGCTCGGTATGTACGGCGTAGCACGAGGCGCAGGCTTTCTCGCGGCGGGCAGCGGCATGACCGTCTCGGTGGACAACGCCGGCCTCGTCTGGCTCGGTGCCGGCTGGACGCCCGTGATACTCACCGGGGTGTTGCTGGTGATCATGCATCTGCTGCTCTCGAAAACTCGCTTCGGCCAGTACACCTACGCAATTGGCGGCAACCCGCAGTCGGCGGTGCGGGCCGGCATCAACGTGAAACGACACCTGATCGTGGTGTATCTGATCGCCGCCGCGTTCGCCGCGGTTGGCGGGATCATCTACACCGCGCGTTTTGCCGCGGGGGCCGCCAACGCCGGCGAGCCGATGCTGCTCGATTCGATCGCCGCTGTGGTGATCGGCGGCGCGAGCCTGTTCGGCGGGACGGGCAATGTGGTCGGGACGCTGATCGGCGCGCTGATTATCGCGGTGATCCAGTTCGGCCTGGTGTTTATCGACGTGAACGCGTTCTGGCAATTCATTGTGGTGGGCATCGTCATCATCCTGTCGGTACTGATCGATCAATACAAGGATCGTCTCGGAGGTGCGCAATGAGCACACCGATTCTGGAGGTGCGCGACGTCTCGATCCGCTTTGGCGGCGTGGAGGCGCTCAAGCACGTGTCGTTGCAACTGTTGCCGGGCGAAGTGCTGGCGCTCGCCGGCGACAACGGCGCGGGCAAATCAACGTTGATCAAGATCATTTCAGGCGTCTACCGGGCCGATCAGGGTGAACTGCTGTTCGACGGCGCGCCGTTGCAATTGCGCGATCCGCAGGACGCGCGGGCCAAGGGAATCGAGACGATCTACCAGGACCTCGCGCTGGCTGATAACCTGGACGTTGGAAGCAACATCTTCCTTGGACGCGAGCCGCTAAAACGACAACTCGGTTTTCAGGTTGTCGACCGTCCGCGCATGGCGCAGGTCGCGCGCGAGGTGCTTAAGCGCCTCGACATTGTGATACCCGAGCGCAAGCTCGGCGGCCCAGTAAAGATGCTCTCGGGCGGCCAACGCCAGGCGATTGCGATTGGCCGAGCCATTTACTGGAATGCACGGGTGCTGATCATGGATGAGCCCACGGCTGCGCTAGGCGTGCCCGAGCAACGCAAGGTGATGGAATTGATTGCGACGCTGAAGGCACAGGGCGTTTCGGTGATTCTGATCTCGCACAATCTGCACGACATCTTCGCGATCGCCGATCGCATTGTCGTACTGCGGCGTGGGGAAGTAGCCGGAGAGCGGCTGGTTCAGCAAACGAATGGCGACGAGATCGTGCACCTGATGGTTGGCGACACGTACGCGAATCCTGGCTAAGCGGGACATTACGTAAAGTAAGGCAAGCCCCCTCCGTCACCGTTCATTGACGTCACGCGACAGGACACCGCCGCGTGATGGCATGGACGTAACCTGCCCTCCTCGCCGACTGTCCGAAAACACTTGATCTATAGTTGTTGCTCGCCTGGCCGCGAGTAAGACGCTGATTGCGCGGCACGATGGGCGCCTCTGAGAATGGACAAGGAGAGTCTTGATGGCAGGAGAGAGCATCAACCGACGCGAAATGCTAGCGATGATGGGCGGAATGGCATCGCTGCTGTTGGCCGGACGAGCCGAGGCTAGCCCGATCAACACTAGCGAGACGATGTACACCGTGCCAGAAGACATCAAATTCGTGGCGCAAGGCGGAGCGCCGCCAAAGAGCGTGGAGAGCGCGCTCCTGTACAGCAGTCCCGAGAAGGAAGGCATCTACTACGCGCTTTTACGGTGGTATCCAGGCTACATGAGCGCACCGCACAGCTATGCGACGGACCGTCTATGCGTGGTGGTGTCGGGCACATGGTGGATCAACAGCGGCGCGGACTTCGACCCCGCACACACGGTGCCCGTGAAGGTCGGCACCTTCGTACGGCGCATAGCGCGCACGTGGCACTACGACGGCGTCCCGCGGGGCGAAGCGGGACCGGTAACGATCGCGATTTGCGGGATCGGTCCGGTAGACATCAAGTTGGCGGAACCGGACAAACCCTTGGCGCGAGCCGTATAAGCCGGGAATATTGTCAATCGCGGACCTGCGCCAACATGCAAACGGAACGGCACCCAAAGTCTGGCAAAACGAACTCATAGCGTCCGTGCATTTCGCGAAGCGGATGTCTGAAGGCCTACCGAATGTTATGCCCGACAGCGGGGCGCGCAGCGCGACGCTGGAACGGATGACTGCTTTGTCACTAAGTGCGTGGTGCGAGAGCACGTCTCGTCTTGGGCCGTTCCCGGTTGAGGACCGGGATGGACATCTACAGGCTGGCGGTGTGAGCCCGCTTTCTTTTGCCTACTTTTCTTTGCGGCCGGCAAAGAAAAGTAGGTGCCGCCCCGCACAGGGGCAACACAAATATACCGACAAGAAATCAAGGAAAGGCCAACACCCCACCTTCACCGCCGCTCCGGCGCCCCCGCCAACGCCGCCTGCGCCCGCAACAACCACTCCCGATTATGTTCCCGCGCATGCCGAGGCCAATGCTTAGCATCCTGCGCGATATCCGCATACAAACTGTTAGCCCGCTGCCGATCCGCCTCATCCCCCTGCTTCGCCAGCCAATCGGCAAACAAACACCTGGGCGCAGCATCACTAGCACAAGCCAGCGACTGCTCAAACGCGGCCCGCGCAGCGGGAGAATCAAGCGCAGCGAGAGTCCGCGCATACAACAAAGCAGGCTCAGGTTGCTGCCGCGCCTGCGGACTAGCCTCAAACAACCGCCCCAAAGTAACGTCCGCAGCAGCAACCTGCCCAACAGCAAACTGCGCCTTGGCCATTCCCAGCAAAAGAGCCGCATCAGTAGCAAAAGGCCCATTAGCAGCCGCCTGATAATGCTCAAGCGCTTCCTGAGGCTGCCCGGCTTCGAGCAATGCCGCCCCAAGCCGCATCCGATGCTCGACAGTGGGCGCACGATCGAAATTAACCCGCGCCTCGCGCACTGCCCGATTAGGATCCACGAGCTGCGTAATAGCCCGCGAAGCAGCCCGCCCGCCACGCGACTCCCGCAAACTAGGCAAATAGACCGCAAACAGATAAACCAGGCTACCGAGCAGCGGAAAAGCAAACAGCAGCAACAGCCAGTACATATTCTGGTGAGTACGCACCACGTGCACGGCAAAGAACAGCGCAACAATGACGTGAAGACCGATTCCGAAAAATGACATGTTTATCGACTTGAGACACAGGGCGAAGCGATCAACGGCGGCGCCGGACAAAAACGGCGCAGCCACCACAGGGGCACCATGACCGACACCCCTAAACGGACCGTAATCCGTTGATTTGCTGCATTGCAGATGCCACAGTCTACCGAAGACCGGCTAGAGCGATGTTTCGGTCTATTAAACCGCCTGCACCACCCCGCCAAACGGCCTATCCCGTTCGGGGGAACGACGCGGACCCGCGCGTGGCGTAAAATACGCGCTTTCCCGAAATTCTCGCCACCATGACGCTCTCCTCCACACTTGAGATCATCGCCGAACTGAAAGCCGGCCGGATGGTGATACTCGTCGACGAAGAAGACCGCGAAAACGAGGGCGACCTCGTGATCGCCGCCGAATTCGTCACGCCGGAAGCGATCAACTTCATGGCCCGCTACGGCCGTGGGCTCGTCTGCCTGACGCTCACCCAGGAACGCTGCAAACTGCTGAACCTGCCGCTGATGACATACCGCAACGGCACCCAGTACGGTACGGCGTTCACCGTCAGCATCGAAGCGGCCGAAGGCGTCACCACGGGCATTTCGGCGGCCGACCGCGCCCGCACGATCCTCGCCGCCGTCGCGCACGACGCGCGGGCCGAGCACATCGTCCAGCCCGGCCACGTGTTCCCGATCATGGCCCAACCTGGCGGCGTGCTGGTGCGCGCCGGCCATACCGAGGCCGGCTGTGATTTCACGGCGCTCGCGGGCCTGACGCCCGCCGCGGTGATCTGCGAGATCATCAAGGACGACGGCACGATGGCGCGCCTGCCCGACCTGATGGAGTTCGCCCAGGAACACGGCCTGAAAATCGGCACCATTGCCGACCTGATTCACTACCGCAGCCGCACCGAATCGATCGTGGAGCGAATCTGCGAACGCACCATGCATACCGCGCACGGCCCGTTCCGCGCGGTAATGTACCTCGACCAGCCGAGCGGCCAGCCGCACATCGCACTGGTGCGCGGCAAGCCCACGCCGGAGCAGGAAACGCCGGTGCGAGTGCATGAACCGCTGTCGGTGCTCGATCTGCTCGAAGTCAGCACGTCGACTCACTCGTGGACGCTGGACGCCGCGATGAAAGAGATCGCGGAACGCGATCTCGGCGTGGTCGTGCTGCTGAACTGCGGCGATTCGAAAGATCACCTGATCGACGTCTTCAAGGCGTTCGATTCGAAGGACAGGGCCGACGCGCTCAAGCGCCGTCCGGTCGACTTCAAAACCTACGGCATCGGCGCGCAGATCCTGCGCGAACTGGGTGTCGGCAAGATGCAGGTGCTGTCGAACCCGCGCAAGCTGGGCAGCATGTCGGGCTATGGCCTCGAAGTCACGGGCTTCGTGCCGATGCCGGGCTGCCCTTCCCAGTCGCCGCAAACGCCCTGACCGGCATACGCAGCGCAAGGCTGATCCGACCATTCACGCGCCTTGGCGCTTACTCAAACACACTACGGACTGACTATGGAAATCGGACAATACCAACCGAACCTCGACGGCGACGGCCTGCGTATCGGCATCGTCCAGGCACGCTTTAACGAGCCCGTCTGCAACGGCCTCGCCGATTCGTGCATTGAAGAACTCGAACGCCTCGGCGTCACCGGCGAAGACGTGCTGCTCGTCACCGTGCCGGGCGCGCTGGAAATCCCGCTGGCGCTGCAAAAGCTGGCAGAAAGCGCCCAGTTCGACGCGCTGATCGCGCTCGGCGCAGTGATTCGCGGCGAGACGTACCACTTTGAACTGGTGTCGAACGAAAGCGGCGCCGGCATCACGCGCGTCGGCCTCGACTTCGGCATTCCGGTCGCCAACGCCGTGCTGACCACCGAAAACGACGAGCAAGCCGTCGCGCGCATGACCGAAAAGGGTCGTGACGCTGCACGCGTGGCCGTCGAAATGGCAAACCTCGCGGTCGCACTCGAACAACTCGGCGGCGACGACGAAGAGGAAGACGAGGACGACGAAGAGGAACAGGCATGAAGAGCGCTCGCCGACGTTCCCGCGAACTGGCCACGCAGGGGCTGTATCAGTGGCTGCTGTCGGGCGCGCCCGGCGGCGAGATCGACGCGCAGCTGCGCGGGGCGCAAGGCTTCGACAAGGCGGATCACGAGCACCTGGACACGCTGCTGCATGGCGTGATCCGCGACTCGGAAGCGCTGTCGGCCGACCTCACGCCGTGTCTTGACCGCCCGATCGACCAGCTCTCGCCGGTTGAACGCGCGGTGCTGCTCGTCGCGGCATTCGAGCTGAAGAATCACGTCGACATTCCGTACCGCGTTGTGATCAACGAAGCAGTCGAACTCGCCAAGACCTTTGGCGGTGCAGACGGCTATAAGTACGTGAATGGCGTGCTGGACAAGCTGGCGGCGCAACTGCGCGTCGACGAAACGCAGGCGGCTCGCAAGCGCTAAGCCGTCTCGCCGGACCCTGCCTCGCCAGGGCAGGGTGGCGGGCGGCGCGCTTACCTCGCAGCACCCCTGCCGGGTTTCTGAAATTGCACTTACTGTACTGACTGTATGAACTCCGTGACCGAACCATTGGTGCGGCTTGCTGCGCGTGTCGACGCCATCCAGCCTTTCTATGTGATGGAACTGGCGAAGGAAGCCGCCCTGCTGGAGCGCGAGGGGCGCGACATCATCCACATGGGAATCGGCGAGCCCGATTTTACTGCCCCCGAGCCAGTCATCGAAGCTGCCGCAAGCGCGCTGCGCCGCGGCGTCACGCAGTACACCAGCGCGCTCGGGCTGCACGCGCTGCGCGAGGCGATTGCCGGCCACTATGCGCAGGCCTATGGCATCCGCGTCGATCCGGCGCGCATCGTGGTCACCGCCGGCGCTTCGGCTGCGCTGCTGCTCGCGTGCGCGGCGCTGGTCGACCGTGACGATGAAGTGCTGATGCCCGATCCCTGCTATCCGTGTAACCGGCATTTTGTCGCCGCCGCGGAAGGCAAGCCGGTGCTGGTGCCCAGCGGCCCGGCCGAACGCTTCCAGCTGACCGCCGCCGATGTCGAGCGCCTCTGGAACGAACGCACGCGCGGCGTGCTCCTCGCGTCGCCGTCGAACCCAACCGGTACGTCGATCGAACCCGCGGAATTGAAGCGCATCGTCGAGGCCGTCCGCGCGCGCGGCGGCTTTACGATCGTCGACGAAATCTATCAGGGCTTGAGCTACGGCGAGCCACCCATCTCCGCCTTGTCGTACGGCGAGGATGTGATCACCGTCAACAGCTTCTCGAAGTACTTCAACATGACGGGCTGGCGCCTCGGCTGGCTCGTGGTGCCGCCGTCGCTGGTCGGGGCATTCGAGAAGCTCGCGCAAAACCTGTTTATCTGTGCCTCGGCGCTTGCGCAGCATGCGGCACTCGCCTGCTTCGAACCGGACACGCGCGCGATCTACGAGGCGCGCCGTCTCGAGTTCAAGCGTCGCCGTGATTTCATCGCTCCGGCGCTCGAATCGCTTGGGTTCTCGGTGCCAGTCATGCCGGACGGCGCATTCTATGTGTACGCGGATTGCAGCCGGGTCACGCACGCGGCGGCCGGCGACAGCGCCGCGCTCACCAAAGCCATGCTGCACGATGCAGGCGTGGTGCTGGTGCCGGGCATGGATTTCGGCAATCATGCGCCGCGTTCGTATATCCGTCTGTCGTATGCAACGGCGTATTCGAAGCTCGAAGAGGCGGTCGAACGTTTGCATGGGTTCTTCGGGCGCTGAGTTGAGCCGAACTGGCCTCACAGAACGCCTATGCGACGCCGCGCAATCGACGCAAGCATTCCGCTAATCAAAAAGCGTCGAACCATGAAAAAAGGCACCGCGCGGGTGCCTTCTCTATTTGTACTACCAGTACTGCCTTTACTGCGATGTGTCTGCAACCACTCAGGCGCCCAACTCCGACGTCGAAGCGTGCTTCGTTGCCGTCGCGCTGGCGTCGTCCTGTTCCGGCGCCTTCGCCGGAGTGGTCGCGGTCAGCGGATGCGCCTCGAGCGTCACCTGAACACGCTTGCCCGGCGCTGCGGCAGCCGGCGTCGCGACCGACGCAGTCGTCGTGACCGGTGCTTGCGGTGCGTTGATCGGCACCTTGCGGCCACGCGCCACGTCACGCAGACGGCCACGTTCCGCCATCACCTTCGCGCCGTAGCCACCGTCATCCTGCGCAGTCGAGCCGACATAAAGACGCAGGCCGCCCGGCAGCGAGCCGCCACGTGCGATGCAGTCCTTCAGCACGAGCGCTCCAACCTTGATATTGGCGAGCGGATCGAGTGCGGCGCTTTCGCCGCCGAAGTACTGGAACTTGTCCGAGTGCACCTTCGACATCACCTGCATCAGGCCCTGCGCCCCCACGCCGCTTTCCGCATACGGGTTGAAGCCCGATTCGATAGCCATCACGGAGAGCAGCAGCAGCGGGTCGAGGCCGACTTCGCGGCCGGTGTCAAACGCCGCCTTGACGAGTTCGCTCACCGGTTCCTGGGCGACGCGATAGCGCCGGGCCAGATAGTAAGCCACCAGATCCTGCTCGCGGGTGGAGACCAGCGCGCGGTCGTCACGTGCGTCAGGAGCGACACGCTGTGAAGGAATCAGTCGCGCAAGAGCGCTAATGCTTTGCACCGAACGCGGATCGAGCGCGTTGAGCGCCGCGCCACCGAGACCGCTCGTACCACTGCCGTCAAAGGCGCCGTCATAGCTCGTATTGCTGCTGGTTGCACCGTTGCTGGTTGCGCCATTGCTGGTGTCGCCGCCCACCGCATTGGCGGACGCGGACAGCGAATCGTCGGACGGCACCGCGTTGGCCGGCGCGAACGACGGCAGCGGGTTACCCTGCAACAGACGGGCGGGGCCGGCCTGCACAGCGGCAGAAATGACCGGCATCAGCTTGGCAGCCAGCGTACCGCGCCAAGTGGGCATCAGCCACAGCGCGAGCGCCAGCAGGACGGCGGAACCGCCAACAATGCTGAACAGGTGATGACTCATACGCGTCCCGCGACGTAAGACACCGCGCATGACTTGCGCAAGTTTTTCGTCGGGACGCCACGTTAACCAGGCGTTCATTCAGATCTCCCATCTTGCATGATCTGCGAACCCCACCGGTCGAGCCGGCATCAAAACACGTTCGCAGAGTCAAGACGTCGCGCGCTCTGGTTAGGGCAGCAGCGGCGTCGGGAATACGGCATAACCGTCGGTGGGGAGCCATCTCGGAACAGCTCGGCGCCGTGCCTAAAAAGCACGCACGCAGAGGCTCCCACGCGAAAAACCAGCGTCAGGTCGCGCTGGCGAGGACTGCAAATAAGGCCGTCAAATACCGTGCAGGGGGGTCGGTAAGCGGTGACGCGTTGCGTCGTAAGGACCGGGGGCGGTGGTAAAAAGGTTCACGCCCTGCAACCAATGTGACCGGATTCTAGCAGGCTTAAATAGTTCGTCAACACTATAGATAGGCAAATCTATAACTAATTGTAATAAAGAACAGTGTTCAGCGCCCCGAAACCCGCGCGCTACGCGCCTCTCAGGTCAGTTACAGAATTGCTTCAATAACGTGCGCTAACCAACGCAGGTAAAATCGACAATAGTTCATGCGCGCCGATGGCCTGTCGCGCCCCACTTTCCCGCCGCGCTGTGCGGCCCTGATCCGGACCAGATGAAATACAAAGACCTGCGCGACTTCGTCGGCCGTCTCGAGACCCTTGGCGAGCTACGCCGTATCCCGCAAAACGTCTCGCCAATCCTGGAAATGACTGAACTGTGCGACCGCGTGCTGCGCGCCAGTGGCCCGGCGTTGCTGTTTGAGAGCAAGCAAAGCCATGCGTTCCCGGTGCTCGGCAACCTGTTCGGCACGCCGCGGCGCGTCGCGCTCGGCATGGGCATCGAAAGCGGCGAGGAAGACGGCGATAGTGGCGCGCTGGAGTCGCTGCGCGACGTCGGCCGCCTGTTGTCGGCGCTGAAGGAGCCGGAGCCGCCCAAAGGCCTCAGGGACGCCGGCAAGCTGTTCTCGCTCGCCAAGGCGGTCTGGGACATGGCGCCCAAGACGGTGAGCGCGCCGCCTTGCCAGGAAATCGTCTGGGAGGGGGCCGCTGTGGACCTCGCCAGGCTGCCGATTCAGACCTGCTGGCCGGGCGACGCAGGCCCGCTGATCACATGGGGCCTGACCGTTACAAGAGGCCCAAACAAGAGCCGCCAAAATCTAGGCATTTATCGCCAGCAGCTGATCGGCCGTAACAAACTCATCATGCGCTGGCTCGCCCATCGCGGCGGCGCGCTCGATTTCCGCGAGTTCGCCCTGCAGAATCCCGGCAAGCCGTACCCGGTGGCCGTCGTACTCGGCGCCGACCCGGCCACCATCCTCGGCGCGGTCACACCGGTGCCCGATACGCTCTCCGAATACCAGTTCGCGGGCCTCCTGCGCGGCGGCCGTACGGAGCTCGCGAAGTGCATCACGCCGGGCGTCGACACGCTGCAGGTGCCGGCGCGCGCGGAGATCGTTCTGGAAGGCTTCATCTATCCGCAGGAAGGCACGCCCGAGCCGGCTCCGGCCGGCGCGCCGCCACGGCCGTCGAAAGGTGCAAGCGCCGCCTACGAGCACGCGCTCGAAGGTCCCTACGGCGACCACACCGGCTACTACAACGAACAGGAGTGGTTCCCGGTGTTCACCGTCGAGCGGATCACGATGCGCCGCGACGCGATCTACCATTCCACCTACACCGGCAAACCGCCTGACGAGCCCGCCGTGCTGGGCGTCGCGCTCAACGAGGTGTTCGTGCCGCTGTTGCAGAAGCAGTTCGCTGAGATCACCGATTTCTATCTGCCGCCCGAAGGTTGCAGCTACCGGATGGCGATCGTGCAGATGAAGAAAAGCTACCCTGGACATGCCAAACGGGTGATGTTCGGCGTGTGGAGTTTCTTGCGACAATTCATGTACACGAAGTTCATCGTCGTGGTCGACGAGGACGTGAATATTCGCGACTGGAAAGAAGTGATCTGGGCCATCACCACGCGTATCGATCCAGTGCGCGATACGGTGCTGGTCGATCGCACGCCGATCGACTATCTGGATTTCGCCTCGCCGGTAGCCGGGCTGGGTTCGAAGATGGGGCTGGACGCCACCAACAAATGGCCCGGCGAAACCGATCGCGAATGGGGCCGCCCCATCGAAATGGACGCCGCGGTGAAACGGCGCGTCGATACGTTGTGGACCGAGTTGGGCTTATAGTTTTAGGCAAGAAACTGTGCCAGCCGCGCCAGATCCACATTACCGCCGCTGACCAGCACGCCGACACGCTTGCCTTCCACCGGCACGACGCCGCTCATCACGGCCGCGGCGGCGAGGCAACCCGTCGGCTCCGCGACGATCTTCATACGCTGCGCGAAAAAGCGCAGTGTCTCGATCAGTTGCGCGTCCGTCACCGTCACCACCTGCTCGACCAGACGCTGGATGATCGGGAACGTGTATAGGCCAAGATGCGTCGCCGCTGCGCCATCTGCGATGGTATGCGGCACCTCGATGTGCACGATCTCGCCGCGCGCAAGCGACTGCTGGCCGTCGTTACCGGCCTCCGGTTCGACACCGATGACCTTGCAGTTGGGACTCAACTCGGCCACCGCCAACGCGCTGCCGGCGAGCAATCCACCACCGCCCAGGCACACGAACAGCAGATCGAGCGGGCCGGTTTCCTCGAGCAGCTCTTTGACGGCCGTCCCCTGCCCTGCAATCACATGCGGATGATCGTAAGGTGAAATCAGCGTCATGCCGCGTTCGCGCGCGAGCCGCTGGCCGATCTCTTCGCGATCTTCCTTGTAGCGGTCGTAGATAATCACTTCGCCGCCGTAACCTTGCGTGGCGGCGACCTTCGCGGCGGGTGCATCGTGCGGCATGATGATCGTCGCGCGAATCCCCTCAAGACGCGCCGACAGCGCAATGGCCTGGGCATGGTTGCCCGACGAGTAAGTCACTACACCTGCATCCCGCTGCGCATAGTCGAAGTGCGACACCGCGTTATAAGCACCGCGAAACTTGAACGCACCCATGCGCTGGAAATTCTCGCATTTGAAGTAGATAGACGCGCCGGTGCGTTCGTTTGCCGTGGTGGACGTAAGAACCGGCGTGCGATGGGCGACGCCTTCAAGACGCGCAGCGGCATCGACGATATCGACATAGGTGGGAGCGGGGAGCACTTGCATAGGCGGCGAACTCCGAAGCAGCGGAATGGAAGGCATTCTCCCAGCTTCGTCCCCAAAATAAAAACGGCGCAACGCAGCGATTAAGCATGCGTTACGCCGATACGATAAACAGTGCGCTGGGGCACTAAGTGCCTACGCGCCAGTCGCGTGCGCCGAAGTGATTAACGACGATAGTAGCCGTGCCCGTAACCATGGCCGTAATAACCGTGGCCGTAGTAGCCGCGATGGTAGTACGGACCACCGCGATAGCCGTAGTAACCGCCATAGCCACCACCCACCACCACGACAGGAGGCGGAGCATAGACCGGCGCCGGTGCGTAGTACACCGGCGGCGGCGCTGCATAAACCGGATACGCCGGCGCCACCGGAACGCCGATCCCGATACCGACGGACACGTGCGCCTCCGCAGCGGTGGCGAAGCCCACACCCAGTGCAGCGGCAACAACAAGCGGAATGATCTTTTTCATGTTTCTTCTCCAAGCGCGGCCGGATGACCGTGTCGCATGACGTGCATGCTATGGAATCCAATGTATCGAAAAAGGATCAGCACGGCTGTGCGCATTTGTTGCAAATTGCAATTGCTGTTTAGAGGTTGAAATACGCAGCAATGTGTTGCTGCGCGCGAGTAAGCCACAATATCTCGATATCTAAGGGTTTGCGCGGGGTCAGAGACCGTGCGAAGCGCGTTTTACCGGGCGGCCGCGCCTCGGAGCGCCAATACCAGTAATCTTTAATTACAAATTCACTTCAGACTTGGCCGTGTTGAAGGTTGGTCAAAACACCGCAAAAGCGCGACGCGCTGTAAACGAAAATGCCCGGCGCGACGGCCGGGCATTTCTCACCCTTTAAGGGACAAATCTTCAACCCACTTTTACATAAGTGAATTCACGTGTGACATTCGGCGGCACGTAAGCCCCACTAATCTTGACGCGTGGCGTGAGGCGCTTTCTTTGATCCCACCAGCGGCGACGCTGCGAATGGGTCAGGAACCGCAAGTGCTTTCGGTAAGAAAAAATGCTCATAGTTACCTCCCGAATCTGACTGCGAGACAGAAAAAACTCCAACCGCAACCCCTAACTCAATCGACCAAATTCATTGTGAGCAGTTTCCGGGCCTGCGGGATTCGTACGGGCGGATAGTCCGCCGTGCGCGCCATATGGCGCAGAAATTGATCCGAGGAAAACGCCGTCACGCCCACGGCGCCGTCCCACGTGCTCTGCGCGGGGCAAGGCCCCCGCTCGCGAGCGCTGAATGAATGCGCGATACTCCAGCTTTCCGTTCACGTTCATAGTGCCGCCCGGAGCCGGAACCATGTCCCAGTCCTCTTTGCCGCGTCTCGGCTTCATCGGCGCGGGGCGCCTTGCACGGTGCCTTGCGCTCGGCTTCACCCGGGCCGGTTATCCGGTCACGGCCATTGCGAGCCGCACGCCGGAATCCGCGCGCGTGCTCGCCAGTCAGATAGAGCAATGTGCGGCGTACGACGATCCGCAACACGTCGTCGACGCCGCCGATATCGTCTTTCTATCCGTTCCCGACGACAGCATCGGTTCGACGGCGAACACTTTGCGCTTTAATAACTCGCCCAGCTCGCCCGGGCACCTGCGCGCGCTGGTGCATTGCAGCGGCGCCTCGCCAGTGGAACTGCTCGCGCCGGCGCAGTCGCAGGGCGCATCGATCGGTGGTTTTCACCCACTGTACCTGTTTAGCGGCGATCTCGCAGATATCGAGCGCATCGGCGGCTGCTCGATCACCATCGAGGCCGATGGCGCGCTCAAAGAGGCACTCACGGCGCTGGCGCTGGCGCTGAACTGCCATCCGCTGTCGATTCCGGCCGGCGGGCGGATGCTCTACCACGGCGCCGCCCATTACGCGGCCAGCTTTGTGCTGTGCAGCCTCGCCGAATGCGTAGCGCTCTGGCGCACCCTCGGTTTTGCCGAAGAAGACGCGCTGCGCGCGCTCCTGCCGATGCTGACCGGCACGATCCAGACGGCCCGCGACAAAGGCTTGCCGGGCGCGCTCGCCGGACCTGTGTCGCGCGGCGATACCGGCGTCGTGCGCAAGCAGCTCGCGCTGCTCGAAGCGCTTGGCGGCGACCACGCGGCGCTGTACGGGCTGATGAGCCGGCGGGCGGTGGCACTGGCGCGCCGTCGCGCCACGCCGCCGGCCACGATCGACGCCATCGGGGAAGCCGTCGAAGAATCGCTCGCGCGATCGTTGAATCAGGTGCCAGCGGGTACTAGCGTCAAGTAAGCCGTGATAATGTGACGACCGGCGCAGCGCGCAATCCGCCTGCGCCTCGCTCCGGGACCAATCGACGAGAACACATAATGATCAAGGTCAGCATCCTCTATCCGTACCGAGAAAACGGCAAATTCGACGTGGAGTATTACTGCGGCACGCACATGCCGCTTGCGGCCAAGCTGTTCGGCGCGGCGCTCAAAGGCTGGTCAGTGGATATCGGCATCAATGCCGGGCCGCCGGGTACGCCGCCGCCCTATGTCGCGGCCGGGCATTTCCTGTTCGACACGGTCGAGGCGTTCTACACGGTCTTCAAGCCGGCCGCCGACACGCTGCTCGCCGATATTCCGAACTACACCGACGGCGGTAACGGCTCGATTCTGATCAGCGAAATCAAGGTCACGGTTTAGCTCCTCTTTTTGCACTCCCACCCGACGCTACCCTGAAGGAAAGGACACGAGATGTTCGGCGATATCGCCCGCTTTCTGCTCAATACCGTTTTCACGCTGTTCGGCGCGGCGCTGCTTTTGCGCGCATGGCTGCAAGTCGTCCGCCTGCCGCCGTATAACCCGGTCTCGAACGCCGTATTGCACGCCACCAATTGGATCGTGCTGCCGCTACGGCACATCGTGCCCAGTACGCGCAGGATCGATTGGGCAAGCATCCTCGCCGCGCTGATCGCTGCCATCGTCTATGTGGTGCTGATGGTGGCTGTGACCGGGGTGGATCCGCTCACGCTGTGGCCGACCTTGCTGATCGTCGCGCTGCTCACGCTCATCAAATGGGGGCTCAACCTGATCATCTGGTTGACCATCCTGATGGCGCTGCTGTCGTGGCTCAATCCGCGCTCGCCGGCCATGCCGATTCTGTTTCAGCTCACCGCGCCGTTTCTGGATCCGCTGCGTCGCGTGATCCCGAATCTCGGCGGCATCGACCTGTCGCCGATCCTGTTGTTCGTGATCGTGCAGGTGCTGTTGATGATCGTCACGCGGGCCGCCGTGCAACTGACGTATTTCGTCATCTGAGCGGCTGGCGCGGGAACGGTTATGGCGACGCGGTCGCCAACGCCGTTCCCGCGGATGCGGCAACGGCAAGACTTCCCGGTACGGTCGCCAGCAGATGGTCCGCGAGGCGACCCGCGCGTTCGCGCTCATCGGCACTGAGCCGCGCCGCCACCCGCGCTTCGACCATCCGCGTCGCCTGCGCGTACACACTGAACCCTGGCTCGGCGGCAAAGCTCGCCTGCGCGCGCCTGAGCCAGGCATCGCCCAACGCCCGGTCGGGTGCGATGCCGTCGCCGGTCAGATAGCGAACGCCGAGTTCGTACTGCATCATCGCGTCGCCCAGCAGGGCCTCGTTCAGACACGACAGCGCATCCCATTCGACCTGACCACCCGCGCTTGCCTGCGCAGTGGTGCTTCTGTTGCCGCCTGCGCCGCCGACCGCACCCAAAGAGGCATCGTCCAACAGCCAATGGGCCTCGCTCGCGCTGAGACCGTGCACGTCACCCGTGGCCAGCGCCCGCAAAGCCAGCGCGATCTCCGATGAATCGGCTCCCTTCGCCGCAGCCTTGCGGTGCCAGCTCACCGCCACCAGATCGTCACGCGGTACGCCGGCACCCATTTCGTAGAGCCGCGCGATGTCGCTGGCGGCCCAGCTCTCGCCGCCGGCCGCAGCTTTCTCGAACCACGCGCGACTTGCCGTCGCATCGGCTGCGACGCCGCGACCGGAGAGATAGGCCGCGCCCACCATCTCCTTGCCTTCCGGACCGCCGTTTGCGGCGCGGGTCGCCCACTCGAACGCCTGGCGTTCATCGCGCTCGCCACCAAGACCGGTGAGCAGGTGCCACGCGAGCGAGCCTTGCGCCGAGACGTCGCCTTGCTGCGCGGCCTTGCGGAACCAATACAGGGCCGCGCCGTAGTCGACGGGGACGCCGTTGCCCAAATCATAGGCGTCGCCCAGCATGGACTGGTAGCGGGCTTCGCCGCCGCTCGCCAGACGCCACATCCAGTAAGCGCGGGCGTCGGCGTCCACACCCGGCAGACGTGGAGAGTTGGACGTCAGAATACGCATGGCCGTAAGGTCGCCGCCGCGTGCGGCAGCGGAGCACCAGCGTGTCGCCGTCGGGTCGTCGCGCGGCACGCCGACGCCATTCAGATAAGCGCCGCACAGGGCCAGTTGCGAAGCCGTCTGATTGGCTTGCGCGCCGCGCGTGAACCAGTCGATCGCCGCGCTGCGGTCCGGCGCAACGCCGACGCCGTACCAGTAGAGACGGCCCAAGGCGTTGTAGGCCGGAGCATAGTGCTGCGCGGCTGCCTTCTGGATCCACGCCATTCCGGCACTGTTGTCTCCCGCCTGCTTGCGATCGAGCAGATGGCCGCCGAGCAGAAGTTGCGCCCGCGGGTCGCCGGGTTGCGCGGCCCGTTCGAGATACTGCTCGCCGAGCGCTGCGTCGCGCGGGACGTTGATGCCGGTCAGATACTCCCAGCCTATTGCGCGCGCAGCGTCGACGTTGCCGAGGTCCGCCGCCTTGCGATACCAGGCGACGGCCTGCCGTTTGTCCACGGCCACACCATCGCCTCGGAACAGCAACGTGCCCACCATCAGACTCGCCTGCAGGTTGCCGCGCTCAGCACCGACGCGCGCCAGCCGGTACGCGGCGGCGTGATCGCGCGGCGTGCCTGCGCCGCTGTAGGCGAGCGAGGCGAGATTGAAATCAGCGATCGCAAGTCCCTGTGCAGCCGCCTTCTCGTACCAGGCTTTTGCCTCCACGAGGTTCTGAGGCTCGCCCTCGCCATGCTGCAACATCGTGCCCAGATCGTTCTGCGCCGCGGCTACGCCGGCATCCGCCGCGCCGCGCATCCAGCCGATCGCCGCCGCAAGATCCTTCGGGCCGCCGCGTCCGTTGCGATACTCGAACGCGAGACCGAACTGCGCGAACGGGTCCCCTTCGAGCGCGGCCTTGCGGTACCAGACGCGGGCGATCGCATCGTTGCGCGCGACGCCGATTCCGTTTGCATAAAGGTCGCCGAGTCGGCGCTGCGCGTAGGTCACGCCGCTGTGTGCGGCACTCGACATCAGCACGAAACCCCGCTTCGGGTCGCGCGGCACACCCGTGCCGCTGAGGTAAAGATCGGCTAGCAGGGCCTGCGCGCCAGTGTGATGTTGCACAGCTGCAGCACTCACCCAGGCGCTGCCCTTCTGGAAGTCCTGCGCGACACCTTTGCCTTGCAGCAGCGAGAGACCCAGCATGAACTCGCCATCCGGGTCGCCGCGCAGCGCGCTGCGCGTGAACCATACGACGGCGCCCGCGGCGTCGATGGGCACGCCCTGCCCGTTCATCATCAGACGGCCGGCGTTGGCCGCGCCGTGCGGGTCGCCATGCTCCGCGGCGCGCGCGAACAGGACGTAGGCCGCCGCGTTATCGACGGGCGCGCCTTCGCCGCTGTAGTTCATCAAACCGAGCGTGTCTGCCGCAAAGCCGTCGCCGGCGTCCGCCGCAAGCGCAAGCCAGCGACGCGCCGCTGCGTAGTCCTGCGGCACTCGCAAAGCCTGTCGATAGAGCGAGCCGAGTACCCGCCCCGCGACGCCGGAGCCGTCAAGTGCAGCGTCTTCGAGCAGCGCAAGACCGCGATCGGTGCTGGGCCGTGTGGCAACGCCGAACAGGATCATCTGGGCGTAGAGTGCCCGTGCGTTGAGACGGCCGGTGGCGGCTTCGGCAGCGCAGACAGCCAATAGCTGGGCCGGTTTGGCAAGCGGCGAGACAGCCCATGAAGCGTTCGTGCTCGATAGCGCGCACGGCGTGGTCGGGTCGCTGAATACGGCAAGCGGCGCGCGCTGCGTGATCGAAGGCGTGCCAGGTGCTTGGGACAACAGCCATGTCGCATGGCCGGCGGTCGTGATGGCAGCGGCGGGCATGGCGCCGGCGTCGAGCGCGGACATCGCCGGCAAGGCGAGCGCGAGACAGGCGTAAAGACGACGCAGAACTGGGCGGCGCAGCGGGAAGCCGCGCGAACGGCCGATGGTGTGGTTCATTCGATCTCGTGGGATGGGTCCCGTCCAAACGGCAACCGGCACAAGATTGCGTGCCAACTTAGGTGTATCGGCACGTGGCGCAAAAACTTGATGGTCGGCAATACTTCAGCGAGCCAACTGTCTCAGCGCCCTTTCCTGCCTGCCAATCCGGGCCGCATTTGCCTAAATGACCCAATTCCGCGTAAAATAGCGCGCTCTGCGGGCGTCGTATAATGGTAATACCCTAGCTTCCCAAGCTAGAGCCGTGGGTTCGATTCCCATCGCCCGCTCCACATTCAGCTGACCGTCAGCGGAATTCCAGCACGAGAGCCGCCTCCACGAAGGCGGCTTTTTCGTACTGAGGGCGGTAACGTATGGCGTCGCAGCCGTCGCGCCTTCCGGTGCACGCAGCGCCGCCCCTGCCGCCCTCACCCTTGCCGCTACCCTTGTAGCCATCGAAGATGATCCACGATCCGAACCAAGCCGGCCAGCCAGGCGAGCTTTCCCAGACCGCCGACGACGCGAATCTCGTACCGTCAGCGCCGCAAGCCGAAGACGGCGACGCCGCGAACGAGTCGAACGATCCGAAAGAAGCCCTGCGTTTGCGCCGCATCCGCAGCTTCGTCACGCGCGCCGGGCGTGTCTCGACTGGCCAGCGCCGCGCGATGGACGAGTTCGGTCCGCGCTTCGTGCTGCCATACGAACCGCAGCAACCCGACTGGGACGCGGTGTTCGGCCGCGCGGCTCCGCGCGTGCTGGAAATCGGCTTCGGCATGGGCGCGACTACAGCGGAAATCGCAGCGCATCGTTCGAGCGACGATTTTCTCGGCGTCGAGGTTCATGAACCGGGCGTCGGCGCTTTGCTCAAGCTGGTGGGCGAGCAGGAACTGTCGAACATCCGCATCATCCAGCACGATGCGGTCGAAGTACTCGAGCACATGATCGCGCCGGACAGTCTCGACGGCGTGCACATCTTTTTCCCCGATCCGTGGCACAAGGCGCGTCATCACAAGCGCCGCCTGATTCAGCCGAAGTTCGTCGCGCTGCTGGGATCTCGCCTGAAACCGGGCGCGTATCTGCACTGCGCCACCGACTGGCAAAACTACGCCGAACAGATGCTCGAAGTGCTGGGTGCAGACCCCGCGCTCGAAAACACGGCGGACGGCTATGCGCCGCGCCCCGAGTACCGTCCGGTGACGAAATTCGAGCGCCGTGGCCTGCGGCTCGGCCACGGTGTTTGGGATCTGGTTTTCAAGCGGCGCAACGGAAGTTAAGCGCCCGCCAGGGGATGTTAGAAAACGTCATAGAAGGTCCGCACTCACGCGGACCTTTTTGCTTATGGCTCAACGGGTTGAGGAGCTCAAGGACGAGGACCTCGCTCCCTGCATTACTCCGACCAGTCCAGCACGTCGCTATATCCCAGCAACAGGATCAGCAAGCCAAACGCAATCCGATACCACGCGAACACCGTGAAATCATGCGCCGCGATGTAGCGCAGCAACCAGCGCACGCAAGCGAAGGCGCTGACGAACGCGGCGACGAAACCCAACGTGAAGACCCCCAGCGCATCTGCCGATAGCAGGCGCCAGCCCCGAACCAGTTCGAAGGTCGTCGCGCCGAAAATAATCGGCATGGCGAGGAAAAAGGAAAACTCGGTGGCCACCCGCCGCTCGAGGCCGAACAACATGCCGCCGATGATCGTCGAGCCGGAGCGCGACATGCCCGGGATCAGCGCGAAACACTGCGCCAGGC
This sequence comes from Paraburkholderia sp. EB58, assembly GCF_050436665.1. Classification (NCBI taxonomy): domain Bacteria; kingdom Pseudomonadati; phylum Pseudomonadota; class Betaproteobacteria; order Burkholderiales; family Burkholderiaceae; genus Paraburkholderia; species Paraburkholderia sp. EB58. The sequence goes on from NZ_JBNDMQ010000018.1 coordinate 171,030, forward strand.
CCACCTTTAGCGCGTCGAGCGGACTCAAGTCGTCGACCGACTGCACGCGCGGCGGCACAGCGCCGCGTGCGCGCTGCCGCACTTCCGCCCACAGGATCACCAGGCCGCCCGCCACCAGCGCATAGGCAACCGGCAGCGGTGAAAACAGCGCGGCCTTGATGGTCTTTTCGAACAGCAGGCCGAGTACGACCGCCGGAATGGTTGCAATCACCACGTTGAGCGCGAAACGCCTCGCGTCCGGCCGCGAAGGCAAGCCGGTCAGGACGCTGCCGATCCGCCGGCGATACTCCCAGCACACGGCCAGAATCGCGCCGAGCTGGATCACGACATCGAAGGTCTTTGCATACTCGCCGCTGAAATCGAGCAGGCTGCCGACGACGATCAGGTGACCCGTACTCGATACCGGCAAAAATTCAGTCAAGCCCTCGACAACCCCGAGTATCAGCGCCTTGCCAGCCAGTAACCAGTCCATCCATTCCTCTCATCGCCAAAGGTTGTCGAATCAGGGCTGGTCCAGCAAGCAACGCGCGGCCCTGGCGGCCGCACGCGCGTCATTTCTCGACGATCTGCACGCGTATGCCGTTTGTAAGGATTGTGATTGTACCGGGTTCGTAGTTCACGCCCGCGAATTGCAATTGCTCAGGCTTGAAGGTGTAGATGGGGTAGTTGGTCAGCAACTGGGTGGCCAGCAGGGCCGCCGCGGCGTTGATCTGCTGCGTGTAGGCCTGCGCGTCACCGCTGACATTGACGCTGTCGACGTTCGGCGACTTCAGCACGACGGACTTGCTGGCCTCGTCGTAGGCGAGTTCGCTCGACAACGTGAACACGCCGTCGACCGGTTGCCGCAGGAACGGACTGGCGAGGCGCGCATTGAGCTGCACCGAGACGCGGTTGCTATCCGGCAGGAAGCCGACCACAGGGTTGGTGAGCGCAACGTCGAATACCTGCTGAATCGTCCGCTGATACGGGAATTTGCGCTGCACGGCCTCCTGCACCTGCTGCTGCGAGAACGTGTAATGCGACGGGATGAACGGAAAGGTCGACGTCGCGCAAGCCGTCAGCGACATCGTGATGGCCGCAGCCGCAGCGGCCGCGAGCAGGAATCGGCGCCGGGTCGGCGCAACGGGTTGAGTCATGCACATTCTCCTGTTGAAACGGCCCCGTTGCGGGGATCGAACCATGGTTGTCAGTTAGTGCCCCCACACGCGGTCAGCGGCAAGTGCGAAGCGGCACGGGGTCAGCCACGCGGTCGGCCGTGCCCTATAGGGCTTTTACGGGCTTGCGGGCTGCGTCAGTGTTTCGAGCTGGGTGAGCCAGGCAAGCGCCTCGGTGCGCGTCGTGCCGCACATCTCTCCCTGCGGTTGCAAGCCGGAGCAGCACGCCGGCCGCTCGGGCTGGCCAAAGATCGCGCAGCGCAGATCGTCCCCCAGCTGCACGCAGCGCACGCCCGCTGGCTTGCCGTACGGCATGCCCGGAATCGGGCTCGAGATCGACGGCGCGATACAGCACGCGCCGCAATCCGGACGGCACGCATGACCCGCTACGTTAAACAGAGATTCGACAGTCACCACACTCTTCCTGAAACGCCCCAACACTCGCCGGCGATGTCCGTACGGCACGCCAACCCTGCATTGTGCCATTGCGCCGCGTGCGACCTTTTTACACAATGCGGGCCGCGAGCGCTCCCGTAAGCTTGGACAGATACGAAAGGCCACGCTCAAGAGGCGCCTGCCCCGTTCCATCCGGTTTAGCCGACCCGCAGGCCTCTCTCGCACTTCCCGGCGTGGCGCCCCACCGAGCCACCTATGACCATCGCCGACACCCTCTTTCGCCCCGACCTGCTCTCCAAGTACAGCGCAAACGGCCCACGGTATACGTCCTATCCAACCTCCCTTCAGTTCCGCGACGATTTCGATCAGGCCGATTATCGGCGCGCCGCGGCTGACCCAGGCGCGTCGGCGACGGTTCTCTCGCTCTACTTCCACATTCCGTTCTGCGACACCGTCTGCTTCTATTGCGGCTGCAACAAGGTGGCGACGAAGAACCGCGCCCACGCCCGCCCGTATCTGGACCGGCTCAAGCGCGAACTCGCCTTGCAGGCGGCCTGCTTCGACACCACACGGCCGGTTTCCCAACTGCACTGGGGCGGCGGCACGCCGACTTTTCTGTCCCACGACGAGATGAGCGAGCTAATGGCGGCCACCCGTCAGCACTTCATGCTGAGTCCCGACTCGTCGGGCGAATTCTCGATCGAAGTCGACCCGCGCGAGGCATCCGCCAAGACCATCGTGCATCTGCGCACGCTCGGCTTTAACCGGCTGAGTCTTGGCGTGCAGGATTTCGATCCGCTGGTCCAGCAGGCCATCAACCGTATCCAGCCGCTCGAGATGACCGCTTCCGTGATGCGCGCCGCCCGTGCCACGGGCTTTCACTCTATCGGCGTCGATCTGATCTACGGACTGCCGCATCAGACGGTCGACAGTTTCAGCCGCACCCTCGACACCATGCTTGCGCTCGCGCCTGACCGCCTGTCGGTGTTCGGTTATGCGCACATGCCGCAGCTCTTCAAGATGCAGCGCCAGATGGACGCCTCGGCGCTGCCCTCATCCGCCGTGCGGATGGCGATCCTGCGGCTGGTGGTCGAGCGTCTGACGAGCGCGGGGTATGTGTATATCGGCATGGATCACTTCGCGCTGCCCACTGACGAACTGGCGCGTGCGCAGGAGCAACGTACCCTGCACCGCAATTTCCAGGGCTATAGCACGCGTGCGGAATGCGATTTGCTCGGCTTCGGGGCGTCGTCGATCGGCAAGGTGGGCGACGTGTATGCGCAGAACGCGAAGGATCTGCCGGGCTACGCGGCGGCGATCGATGCCGGACGTCTCGCGATCACGCGTGGTGTGCGGCTGAGCGCCGACGACCGCCTGCGCCGCGACATCATCACGCAACTGATGTGCAACCTGGAGCTACGTTTCGATGAATTCGAAGCGGCTTATGGGATTCACTTCGCCGATACGTTCGCTACAGAACTGGAACGGCTGCGTAGCTTTGCGGAGGATGGACTGGTGTCGATCGGCGGTGGCAAGGTCGAAGTACTGATGGCCGGGCGCATGCTGGTGCGCAACATTGCGATGGTGTTCGACCGCTATCTCGGCCAGCAGACCATGGACCGGTTCTCGCGGACGGTCTGAGGCTTCGGGCGGCAATACAGTACGGTACGGACAAGCCCTGAGCCAATTGAACTGTCCGCGTGCGGAGCGCCTGCCGATTCGGCCCGGACAAACCCTGAACGGCGATAGTTGGCAGGCAGCTTGCCCGGCGCGGCATTTTCGGACATAATCTGCGTCTCCCGCCGCGCGCAGCCTTTATGCGCACGTGTCGCAAGACAAGCCCAGGTGGTGAAACAGGTAGACGCAGGGGACTCAAAATCCCCCGCCGCAAGGCGTGCCGGTTCGAGTCCGGCCCTGGGCACCAAATCTCAGCAGTATCGCAACGGCCGCTCTCGAGCGGCTTTTTGCATTTGCGCTCAAGCCGCACGCAATCCGATCAAGTGCGCCGATAAGTGACCGAAAGGGCTTAGTCGAACTCCACGGCCCCCTCACATCGAAGCTCAGCAAGTCTTCGAATCTGCTCGGGCAAGATGCGCCCCAGCGACAACGGAGGCAATGCGTCGATGGGGAAAAATCCCGCGGCGTCCGTTTCCACGCCGGAGATTTCACCCGAAGCGGCAATCTTCCCCAGAAACACCAGCTTCCAGATGTGGAAAACGGAAGGTGGGTGTTGGTGCTTCGGCATGTCCCATATCGCAAGCAATCGCTCGATGGTCACGGTGTACCCGCTTTCCTCGCGGACCTCGCGCATGGCGTTCTCGGCTGGCGAGGCGCCGATGTCGGCCCAACCGCCGGGAAGGGACCAGCGACCATCGGAAGCTTCGCGCACTAGCAGGATCTGACCGGCGTCATCGAACACCGCGCAGCGAACATCAATTTTCGGATTCGCATAACCTTCTTCAGGGGCGAATAGTTGCGCGACCTCCTCTGTGTTCATATCGGCGAGGTCGGCAAGTTGGGCCTGCGCAATGCTTAGTAACTCCTGATAACGCTCTTTGTCGAATGCGCCGGTGGTGTAATGCAGGCCCGATTGTGCGATTGCCAACAGGCGACGCGCCTGTGTCAACCGCCGTTTCGTCAAGTCAGCAGGTTCACGCATGGGACCGTTCCGCTTCTGGGCGATTGATGAAATTTAAAACCCCAAATGTAATCCAAACTTCCCATGCTTAGCTCTGACCGGCGATAGAACCATTGGCAATCAATCTGGCATCTTCGTTTAGACCGCATCCTGCCAGCAAACTACATGCCGTGGGCTCTGCATTGCGGAGTGAGCTTACCGCTGTCAGGATGTGGCATACCGTTTGCGACGTGGCCATGTTTGTTCAGCCTCGTCGCCGCTCTGGCAATTAAAGTGGGTTGTGCCACGGCGACCCGCGCCTTATGAACTCGACCATACTCAAAGGAGGGTGAATTGCCGCTGCACACAAGTAGTATCAAATGCGCTCTAATTTGCTTCCTGCTCTGCAGCACAAGCTCATGGGCAAGCGACATTCAGTGTGAGAGCACACAGCAACCGGCCCAGCGGGTCATTTGCGATCACGCGATTTTGAATCACGAGTACGACGACATCTATGAGCAGCAGCAGAAGCTGATTCAGCAAGGCAAGCTGAACGCGAACGACCTCGCGGCATGGAAGCGCAAACGCGATAGCTGCACTGACGTGCATTGCATCGACGGTGTATTCGCTCAATGGAACGCCATCGGCAAAGGTGTTGAGAATAGTCCAACCCAGAACACCACAGCCGAGAGCATCCCAGCGGAACCCGTCATAACCGCTTCGGAAGCACTCGGACCTGCCTCCGCTACGTTGCCGGCTTCTCCGGCCGCCGCCGCAACTGCGGCCGCGGCAAACCAGCAAGCGTCGAGCGTCCCCGTCTCGCGCCAGGGAAGTGCATACGGCATCGCCCTGCCGCGGGCCGTTACATCGGATGCGTCGGGGGCGGCCCCAGTCAGTGCGGCATCCGCGACCACACCTACCTCGAGCGGCACATCGTCGAATGGGTTGCCCATCGTTCTCGGTGTTCTGCTCGTTGCTGTGGCGCTAGGCGTTGGCGCGATGGTGATTTATCAAAGAAGACGCTAGGGATAACTATTCGTGGCCACATCCGCCACCTGATCCGCGTGATACGACGAACGCACGAGCGGCCCCGCGACAACTTCGCGAAACCCCATTTTCACCGCCTCCTCGCGCAATGCCGCGAACTGCGCCGGCTCCATATACCGGCGCACCGGCATATGAAAGCGCGACGGGGCGAGGTACTGGCCAATCGTGACGACATCTACGCAATGGGCGCGCAAATCACGCAGCGTCTCAAGCAGTTCCTCATCCGACTCGCCAAGCCCGACCATCAAACCCGACTTGGTCAGCACGGCCTCGTTCGCCTCTTTAACGCGTAAAAGCAGTTCGAGCGAGCCGCGGTAATCCGCACCGGCACGCGCGGCGCGATAAAGCGACGGCACGGTTTCGATGTTGTGGTTGAACACGTCCGGCCACGCCTGCGACAGAGCGAGCAACGCCCGCTCGGCGCGGCCGCGAAAATCCGGCGTCAGTAGTTCGACACGAATTCCCGGCACGCGCTCGCGCAGCAACGCGACGCAGCGCGCAAAATGCGCGGCGCCGCCGTCGCGCAGATCATCGCGGTCTACCGACGTCACCACTACATAGCGCAAACCGAGCGCCGCCACCGCTTCGGCAAGCCTGTGCGGCTCCCGCTCGTCCAATGGCTCCGGCCGGCCGTGCGCGACGTCGCAGAAGGCACAACGGCGTGTGCAGATGCCGCCCATGATCATGAACGTCGCGGTACGCTGCGCAAAGCATTCGCCGATGTTCGGACACATCGCCTCCTCACACACCGAATGCAAGCGGTGTTCACGCAGGATCGCCGCCATGCCGGCAACCGTCTCGCTCATCATCGGCTTGGCATGCAACCAGGAAGGTTTGGGCAGGACTTCGCCGGCTGTCAGCGGGACGATCTTCACCGGAATCCGCGCGAGCTTGTCGCCGCTGCGCTTGCCGTGCTGGCCAAGCGCAGTGACCGCAGTGACGCCGACGCCATGCAGGGCGGCGTCCATCTCAGCCCTCCAGAAAGTCGTTGAGCAGGCGATTCACCTCCGAGGCCGCTTCCATCTGCACCATGTGCCCTTTGCCCTCCAGCACATGCACGCTGACATCGCCTGGCAGTCCTTGAGCATGCGACGCCGGAATGATCTGATCCCCATCCCCCCAGATCACCAGGATGCGAGGCGCGAGCCCCGCGAGCCGGTCGCGATAGCCCGAGCGCTGCACATCGCCTTCGAATGCGGATGCAGATATCTTGCGCAACGCATCCTGCACGCCTTCGAGCCGCTTGTACTTGACGATATCCTCCACGAGTTGACGCGTGACGAGCGTCGGATCGGCGAAGAGCTTCGCCAGTTGCGGCTTGAGTGCGTTGCGATTGCTGCCTTCGGTGAATCCGCTGATGTAGCCGCCATTGATCTCCTTGCCCAAGCCTGCAGCGGAAATCAAGGATAGCGAAGCAACACGCGTGGGTGCCTTGTCGGCCACCGTCATCGCCACGAGCGAGCCCATCGAATGCCCGATCAGATGCGCACGCCCGATGCCGCGGTCGTCCATGAAAGCGATCACGGCGTCCGCCAATTCCTGCGCACTGCCGCTCTCGACTGACTTGCCCGACTCGCCGTGACCCGGTAAATCCAGTGCCCACACGGTGCGATGCGCGGCCAGATCGGCGTGATTGAACAGCCAGTTGTTCAGATCGCCACCGAAGCCGTGAATCAGCAACGCGGGTGTGCCGCCCTCACCCAGCTTCAGATACCGTACAGTGCGTCCGCCGATCTGGACTTTTTCGGGCTGCGGGCCGCTTTCGCCCGCTTCGGCACTGGCCGGCACGAAGTCGCGCTGAAACGCTTCCACCCCTGCATCGATCTCCGCGTCGGCGGTTTCAGCATCCGCCACCACTGCGACCAATGCGCCTACGGGCAAGGTCTCGCCTTCCTGCGCGATCTGCCGCCGCAGGATGCCGTCGAACGCACACTCGACGCCGGATGAAATCTTGTCCGTCTCCACATCGAGAATTTCGTCACCTTTGGCGACCTTGTCGCCGATCGCCTTGAGCCAGCCGTTCACCTGTCCCTGCTCCATCGACAGGCCCCACTTGGGCATCGTAATCATATGAATCGGCATCGCTTAGCCTCTCACTTTCAGCACGGCGTCGGCAATCTGCTTGGCCGACGGGATGTACATGTCCTCGAGCACGCCGGCGAACGGCGCGGGCGTATGGGGCGCGGTCACCATTTCGATCGGCGCCTTCAGCGAATGAAACGCGCGTTGCGCGATCAGTGCGGAGATGTCGGTGGCAATCGAGCAGCGCGGATTCGCTTCGTCGACCACGACCACGCGGCCCGTCCGCTCCGCGCTCTCGAGGATGGTCTCTTCATCGAGCGGCGAGGTGGTGCGCAAATCGATCACCTCCGCCTCGATGCCGTCCTTCGCGAGCTTTTCCGCGGCTTCCGTCGCGTAGTGCACCATGCGGCTGTAAGTGACGATCGTCACGTCGTCGCCTTCACGCACTACGTTGGCTTCGCCAAACGGGATCGCATACGACTCTTCCGGCACGTCGCCTTCGCGGCTATACAGCAGCTTGTGCTCGCAGAAGATCACCGGATCGTTGTCGCGGATCGCCTGAATCAGCAGGCCTTTCGCGTCATAGGGCGTGGAGGGGCACACCACTTTCAGACCGGGGATATGCGTGAACAACGACGTCAGCATTTGCGAGTGCTGCGCGGCCGCGCGCAAGCCGGCGCCCTGCATTGCGCGAATCACGACTGGTGTCACCGCCTTGCCGCCGAACATATAGCGGAATTTAGCGGCCTGGTTGAAGATCTGGTCGAAGCACACGCCCATGAAATCGATGAACATCAGCTCCGCCACTGGCCGCATGCCGCATGCCGCCGCGCCCACTGCCGCGCCGATATAGCCGCCCTCGGAAAGCGGCGTGTCGAGCACACGCCCCGGGTACTTGTGAAACAGGCCCTTCGTCACTCCGAGTACGCCGCCCCATGCGTCCTGTTCGCCGGGCGAGCCTGCGCCGCCCGCGTTGTCCTCGCCCATCACGATGACGGTTTCATCGCGGGCCATTTCCTGACTCAGCGCTTCGTTGATTGCCTGAGAGAAGGTGATTTTGCGTGCCATGTCTGTCTCCAGATAGTTTAGGTGTACGACGGGCGCATTACGGATACGACACGTACACGTCGCTCAACAGGTCTTCGGCGGTGGGCAACGGCGCGGCTTTGGCTTCGGTCACGGCGGAATCGATCAAGGTCTTCACCTCTGCATCGATGCCACGTAACTGATCCGCGGTGAGCATCTCCGCGCGCACCACACGCTCCTCGAAGCGCTTCAGGCAGTCTTTCTCGTCACGTAGTTTCTGTACTTCACCCGGCGCGCGATAGGTTTGCGCATCGCCTTCGAAATGGCCGAAATAGCGCGAGAATTTCACTTCGACGAGCGTCGGACCGCCGCCTTGGCGCGCCCTTTCAATCGCTTCGCCAAGCGCTTCATGCACCGCGAAGAAATCGAAGCCGTCGACGATCACGCCCGGCATGCCGAAGCCGCTCGCGCGGTCTGCGATGTTGTCGGTCGCTACCGACCACGTCGACGACGTCGCTTCTGCGTAGCCGTTGTTCTCCGCCACAAAAATCGCCGGCAAGCGCCAGACCGAGGCAAGGTTCAGCGACTCGAAGATCACCCCCTGATTCGAGGCCCCGTCGCCGAAGAAACACACCCCCACGCCTCCAGACTTCTTGTACTTGGCCGCGAGCGCCGCGCCGCAGATCAACGGGCCACCCGCACCGACGATGCCGTTCGCGCCGAGCATGCCCTTCGACAGATCCGCAATGTGCATCGAGCCGCCTTTGCCGTGGCACACACCGGTTTTGCGGCCGTAGATTTCGGCCATCATGCCGCGCACATCGACCCCTTTGGCGATGCAATGACCGTGGCCGCGGTGCGTGGTGGCCACATAATCCGCGTCGTTCAGATGCAGCATCGTGCCGACCGCCGACGCCTCTTCGCCCGCGTAGAGGTGCACGAAACCGGGTATTTCGCCGGTCGCGAACTCCACGTGCAGGCGCTCCTCGAACTCGCGGATCGTGCGCATCATCCGATACGCCTTCAGCAGTTCGTCCTTGCTCAAATCAGTTGAAACCGACATGGTGTGTCTCCTTGAAATGAATGCCCTGCTTGCACCCAACTACTTTTGCTGCGCAACCACATGTGCCACGTCCCTAACCAGCTGCCGCGACGCCGCGTAACGCAGCGTGCGTTCGACATCGACGGTGAGCGGGCCGTCCCAGTCGAGTGAAATCTCGTACTGGTCGCCACGCTCCAGTTCGATTTCGCGCTCACCGTCGAACGCAAGCGTGCCGTGCTCTGCCTCGAGCGGCGTCCAGCCGCCCACTTCAAAGCGCTCGCAGGTACGCATGAGCACCCGCTCGACCCGACCCGGTGCAATCGGCGCGACCAGCGGCACGCCGGATTCGCCGGGCCGGGCAAAACGCAGATGCAAGCCATGCGAAGCCGTGCGCTCGACTGGCGCCCACGCGCCGCCGATCGACGACAGGCCGATCCCGTCGGGCGACGCAAAGGTGAGAAAAAGGGTCTCGATATCGGACGGCTCGGAGATAGCGCGCGCGCCGACGAAGCGCTGCCGGCTCACGCAGACATCCACGAGCGCGATCTCCGTGCGGCCACGATTGGGGCCGGCAACGCAGCGCACCACGAGGCGCTTGTTGCGCGTGAAGGCCACATCGGGCGGCACAGAACCGGATGCCGCCAGCGCACCGGCGAGTCCGGCGACCGTCGCTTCGCGCAAATCGGGAAAGGCGTTGTTGGTACCGGTCGACAAGGTCAGCAACGGGACCCGCCCGCAATGCGCGGCGACCGCGCGATGCGTTCCGTCGCCGCCGAGTACTGCGATCAGTTCCACGCCGGCCCGCAGCATCGCGACGACGCCTGCGTGCGTGTCGGCGGCGCTATCGGTGATGGGTTGGGCGATGAAGTCGACTACCGGCCAGCGCTGCTGTGTGCCGACCACCGCGTGGGTTTCGAGTGCGCGCAACAACAGCGCGGCGACGCCGGTACGGTCGCGCAAGGTCAGCACGCGATCCACGCCGAGCGCGCCGAGTCCCGCCAGCAATCGCACCACCATGTTCGCTTTTTCGGAAGTCGGAAACACGGACGCATAGCTCGTGAGGCGGCGAATGTCGCGCCCAGACGCGGGATTCGCGATTACGCCAACGGTAAAGGGCGATGGCACTGTGCTTGTCTCCGGTTTTTTCGACACGCCGTCTTCGAGCGACGGCGCGTTTGTCATGAGCGAGACACTGCAAAGGGTGTGCCAATGTTTCTGAAGGAGCAGGATGTCCAGCGAAAGTGCCTTGTTTAAAGGGCTTTTCTGGCAAACAACGGGTGTGAAACTCGTGACGAGCGCGGTGTGGCGCAGCGCGCGGCGCGTCTCAAGTGCAGCATGAGAGATCGTCGCAGCGAGACAGGCCAACCAGCCCGCAACGCGCTGAGCCTTATCGCGCTTGCATCACGGCGCTCCGCGACCTCGTCTCATGCACCGATGAGACGAACGTCTCACGCGTCTCGCATGCTGCATTGCAGTGTGATTGATGCGGCGGGATGTGCTACAAGATCAGCCTGAACTGACTGTGTGTCGCTCGACCGGAGCCGACCATGCCTTACGTTTCGCAAAACCAGCATATCGAGCGCGTGCGCGGCGCGATCGAAGGGCGCTTGCCCGCCCCCGCAGATTCCGCACGCCTTGTCTCGTCATGGCAGCGTTCGTTCGAACAATACCGGCTCGATCCGGGCGCCGCGATCGGGCCCCGCGTCCTGACGTCGGCGGAATTGCGCGAGATTCAGGGTAAGGAAGAGTCGTTCCTGCGCGCATCGGGTCAATGTCTGACGCGTCTGCACGACATGATCCGCGTGGCCGATTATTGCGTGATGCTCACCGACGCTCACGGTGTGACGATCGACTACCGGATCGACCGCGAGCGTCGCAGCGATTTCAAGCACGCGGGGCTCTATATTGGATCGTGCTGGTCCGAACGCGAAGAAGGCACCTGCGGCGTGGCGAACGTGCTGACTGATCTCGCGCCGATCACGGTGCACAAGACCGATCACTTCCGTGCAGCCTTTACGACGTTGACCTGCAGCGCAGCGCCCATTTTCGCGCCCACCGGCGAAATGATCGGCGTGCTCGACGCCTCCGCTGTACGCTCGCCGGATAACCGCGACAGCCAGCGGCTCGTGTTTCAACTGGTGCGTCAGAGCGCGGGGCTGATCGAAGACGGCTACTTTCTTAATCAAACCGCGCAGCACTGGGTTCTGTTCGGGCACTCGAGCCGCAACTTCGTCGAAGCGCAACCGGAAGTGCTGATCGCGTTCGACGAATGCGGCAACCTGGTCGCGGCGAATCGCAAAGCGCGCGAATGCATTCCGGCCTTGAACGGCCCGCGTCATATAGACGACGTGTTCGATACCGCCGACGTGCATCTGCACGATGTCGCACGTACCGATGCGATTGTCTGTTTGCGTCTGCGGGCAACGGGTTCGACGCTCTATGCGCGGATTCGCGCGCCGCTCAAACGTCCTGCGCGTCCATCGGCCAGTACCGCAGCCAGCGCTGGCGCCGTCCGCCTGTCACAAGACGGCGCCCACGATCATCTTCACGTCGGCGCACTGAGCCGGTTTCTCGGTAGCGCGGACTCGCGTATCGCGCACAACGCGTCGGTGGCGCTGCGCCTGATCGGCAGGCGGCTACCGATTCTGATTCTCGGTGAAACAGGTGTCGGCAAGGAAGTCTTCGCCCGTGCGGTGCACGATTCCGGCGCACGACGCACGCGGCCATTCATCGCGGTAAATTGCGGCGCGATTCCAGAGTCGCTGATTGAGAGCGAATTGTTCGGCTACGCACCCGGCGCATTTACGGGCGCGCGCAGCCGCGGCGCTCGCGGCAAGATTGCGCAGGCGCATACCGGCACGCTCTTTCTCGACGAAATCGGCGATATGCCGCTCAATCTGCAAACGCGCTTGCTGCGCGTGCTGGCCGAGGGCGAGGTGATGCCGCTCGGGGGCGACGCGCCCGTACGCGTCGACATTGATGTGATTTGCGCGACTCACCGCGATCTCGCGCAGATGGTTGCTGAAGGATTGTTTCGCGAGGACCTGTACTACCGCTTGAGCGGCGCCTGCTTACCGATGCCGCCGTTGCGCGAGCGCGCGGATATCCGCGACGTCATTGCGATTGTGTTCGACGAAGAAGCGCAAATGGCAGGCCACGTCCTGACGCTAGACCCGCGGCTCGCCGAGCGCCTCGCGAGCTTTACGTGGCCGGGCAATATCCGGCAGTTACGCAATGTGTTGCGTTATGCGTGTGCGCTCTGCGATTCGTCGCGGGTCGAAATGCGGCACGTCGCGCCTGACGTCGCGGTACTTCTCGAGCCTGAGATTGTGGGCAACCGGACGTTAGCCTCGATGCCTCCACAGCGCAACACTCACGATTCGCACGGCTTGCACGACTCGCACGACTCGCGCGACGAACGTACGCGCATTGTCGAAGCGCTCACGCGGCATCAATGGCGGCCCAATGCCGCGGCGCAGGCGTTAGGGATTTCGCGGGCGACCCTGTACCGGCGGATTGCGAAACTGGAAATTGTGGGCCCGCATCGCAGTTGATGCGGACCGCCAAGGTATTAGCGATGTCTTAGCGCGTGGCGTGAGCGACTGCCCCTGCCCGACGCCGCTTCACCGCATAGCCGGCCCACATCAACAGCAACCAGATTGGCACCAGCCACACCGACGCCGACAACCCCGGCGTCATCGCCAGAATCACCAGGATCATCGCCATGAACGCAAGGCAGATCCAGTTGCTGACCGGGAACCAGAACGACTTGAACACCAGCGTCTCGCCTGCCTGCACCATGGCCCTGCGCGACTTCAGATGCGTAAGGCTGATCAGCGACCAGTTCAGCACCAGCGCCGCCACCACCAGCGCCATCAACACGCCGAGCGCTTCAGACGGAATCAGGTAGTTGATGATCACGCAGGCAAACGTAGCGAGCGCGGACAGGCCGATCGCCAGATACGGCACGCCGCGGCGATCCACCTTCATCAGCGCACGCGGCGCATTGCCCTGCTCCGCGAGGCCATACAGCATGCGGCTATTCGCGTACACACCGCTGTTGTAGACCGACAGCGCCGCGGTCAATACCACGACGTTGAGAATATTCGCCGTGAGGGTCGAACCGATCTGCGAGAAGATCATCACAAACGGACTACCGCCTGCGGCCACCTGATTCCACGGATACAGCGACAGCAGCACCACCAGTGAGAGGATGTAGAAAAGCAGAATCCGGTAGATCACCTGATTCACCGCTTTCGGAATGCTCTTTTGCGGCTCATCCGCCTCAGCCGCCGTGATGCCAATCAGTTCGAGGCCTCCGAACGAAAACATGATCACGGCCAACATCATGAAGAGGCCATGGAAGCCGTGCGGGAAGAAACCACCATCGGCCCAGAGATTGGTGATCGACGCCTGCGGACCGCCATGGCCACTGATCAGCAGATAGCCGCCGAACAGGATCATGCCGATCACCGCCACCACCTTGATGATCGCAAACCAGAATTCGGTTTCACCATAGGCCTTCACGTTAGCCAGATTGATCGCGTTGATGCCCACAAAGCACACCAGCGCCGACACCCAGGCGGGCACACCGGGCCACCAGAAATGCACGTACGTCCCCACTGCCGTCAACTCGGCCATGCTGACCAGCACGTACAGCACCCAGTAATTCCAGCCCGATAGAAAGCCGGGGAAATCGCCCCAGTACTTGTAGGCGAAGTGGCTGAACGAACCAGCCACCGGCTCTTGCGCGACCATCTCGCCGAGTTGCCGCATGATCATGAAGGCGATGATGCCGCCAATCGCGTAGCCGAGAATCATCGACGGGCCGGCCGCCTGCAACACGCTAGCCGACCCGAGGAACAAGCCCGTGCCAATTGCCCCGCCCAGCGCGATCAGCTGGATGTGACGGTTCTTCAGCCCGCGCTTCAGGCCTTCTTGCTGCTGTGGACTATTCAAAATTGCGCCCCAGTGTAGGGATGTCGATCACCCAGACAAACTAATGGTTTGAGCTGGCAAAGCCCAAGATTTTAGCTTGTTCCGATACGCCCCACATACTGGGTGGAACCCGTGACTGCAGAAGCCGCTAGCGCAGATTCGTGTTCACCAGTTCCACTACCTCGTCGCCGCGACCGTTCAATACCGCGCGCAACATGTACAAGCTAAAGCCCTTGGCCTGCGCCCACTGAATCTTTGGCGGCAGCGCCAGTTCATGCTTCGCCGTGACCACATCGATCAACGCCGGCCCGGGATGCGCGAAGGCGTCGCGCAACGCATCGCCGATCCTTTCGGAGTCCTCTACACGTACGCTGTAGATTCCAGCGGCCTGTGCGATGGCTGCAAAATCAGTCGCGCTGAGGTCGGTGCCGGTATCGAGGTAGCCGCCCGCCTTCATCTCCATCGCGACAAAGCCGAGCGAGCTGTTGTTGTAGACCACCACCTTGATCGGCAGGTCGAGCTGGCGGGCAGTCAGCAGATCGCCGAGCAGCATCGACAGACCGCCGTCGCCCGATAGCGAGATCACCTGGCGGTTCGGCTGCGCCGCTTTCGCACCCAGTGCCTGCGGCATGGCGTTCGCCATCGAGCCGTGATTGAACGAGCCGTGCAAGGTGCGCTTGCCGTTCATCGTCAGATAGCGCGCGGCCCATAGCGTGGGCGTGCCGACGTCGACGGTGAACACCGCGTCGTCGTCCGCCACTTCGTTGACGATGCTCGTCAGGTATTGCGGATGAATCGGCTTGCCGGGATCCGATGGGCGAGCGAGATCGTCCAGCGTGAGGCGCGCAGCGTAGTAATGGGTGCGGGCGCGCTCGATAAAGTCGCGGTCGGTCTTGCGTGTGAGCTTCGGCAGCAGTGCCTGCAAGGTCGGTTTGATGTCGCCGACCAGCCCCAGCTTCAAGGGCGCGCGCTTGCCGAGCGCGCTGCCGCGGCGATCGATCTGCACGATATTGCCGTGCGATGGATAAAAGTTGCGATAGGGGAAATCGGTGCCGAGCATCACCAGTGTGTCGGACGACATCATTGCGTAGTAGCCGGAACTGAAGCCAATCAGGCCAGTCATGCCGACGTCGTACGGGTTGTCCCACTCCACGTACTGTTTGCCGCGCAACGCATGGACGGTGGGCGCGCCGAGCGCGTCGGCGAGCGCGACCACTTCGTCGTGCGCGCCCGCGCAACCGCTGCCGCACAGCAGCGTGACACCTTCGGACTGGTTCAGCAGATCGGCGAGTCGGTCGATATCAGCAGCGGACGGCATCAACGTGGCCGGCCCCAGCGTGCCGGCCCAGGTGGGCACTTCATCGGGCGCCTCGCCGAGCGCGACGTCGCCCGGCAACACGATCACTGCGACGCCCTGCTGCTCGATCGCCGTGTGCATCGCGGTGGCCAACACCCGCGGGAACTGCGATGGATTGGTCACGAGTTCGACGTAGTGACTGCACTCCCTGAACAGCTCCTGCGGATGGGTTTCCTGAAAGTAACCGAGGCCGATTTCCGACGACGGAATATGCGCGGCGATGGCGAGCACCGGTTGATGATTGCGGTGACAGTCGTACAGGCCGTTGATCAGGTGTAGATTGCCGGGGCCGCAACTGCCCGCGCAGACGGCGAGCTTGCCGGTGGCGGCGGCATCGGCGCCTGCCGCGAATGCGGCGACTTCTTCGTGGCGGGTGTGCATCCAGCGGATCGAGCCGAGGCGGTAGAGGCTGTCCGATAGGCCGTTCAGGCTGTCGCCGGTCACGCCCCAGATACGTTCGACCCCGGCTGCATGAAGCGTCTTTGCAAGGTAGTCTGCGATGGTCTGTTTGCTCATGGTCTTTCTGCTCCGCCAGGGTTGAAGAGACGATGTCGCTGGGAGGGGTGCGGCGATTTGCGCACTGGGGGTCTATTGTCGTACAGGTTTTGGTTTTTTGCCTTGCGGCGCTTTGGTGGTGCTCTTGTGGTGTTGGGCTTTTCTTGCTGGCTTGTTGGTCTGTTTGGGGCCGCACTTGGCTGTTTGCTTATGGCGTTGGCCTTTCCTGCTGGCTTGTTGGTCTGTTGGCGCCGCACTTGGCTGTTTTCTTATGGCGTTGGCCTTTCCTTGCATTCTTATCGGTCTATTAGGCAGTATGACTCCCGTGAGGCAAAGGCTGGCCTGCCGTGAGGAATCAAACGCGGGTTAGCATTGCCAGAGCCGCACGGTGT
>NZ_JBNDMQ010000019.1:0-165902 GCF_050436665.1 Paraburkholderia sp. EB58
GTGAAATCCGATGTACGGGACCGTTTGAAGTGAACATGCCCGTCGAGCCCCTGGGTTACTGACGTAACCGATTTTATAGATGGGGCATGTTTCCCCGGAAATTTCCGGCGCAACGCGCATACAGGATGAGGCTGGCCACGAGCCAGCGGATAGAAGGCGGTGAGACGTTGGGGTCTCACGGGCGCGACGCTCGGCTTCAGGCGGACGTACACCGGATCGCGGCAATGGTTCCCGGGCGGCGGAAACCCGCTGGAATACGCGTGTATATCGGCATACCGCAATCAACGCAAGGAGGACCCCGAGTCATATTGAGCTGAGTTATCCACCGCCGGCCGGCGTCGTGGTCGAGACTGGCGACCCGCCGACCGGCCGTGGATAACTCATGGGCCTCAGCTCCTGGCACACCCACAAACCGGGTCCCGGTCCAGTTTGCGAAAGGCCTTGACAACATCCTGCTCATAGAAGGGGCTCGGGGTTCTATCGGACCGCGCGAGGCCCTATCAGGGTCCGCGCGTCTTTACCGGTTTTCACAATTGACGCCACAGCAGACGGCTACAATCGTTCGCTGTGGCGTTGTTCTGTCCGCCCGGACAGTCACTGCGTCGCGCGTGAACACCAGGGAGACGACGATGGAAATCCAGGCTTATGTATTTTTCGACGGCAGCTGCGAAGAAGCGCTGAGCTTCTATGCCGACAAGCTCGGCGCCGAGCTGATGCTCAAGATGCACTACAAGGACGCGCCGCCCGACGCCAACCGCCCGGCCGATCCGAAGAACGACAATATGGTCATGCATGCCTCGGTCAAGATCGGCTCAAGCATCCTGATGATGTCCGACAACTGCATGACCGATACGGTGACCCACGACGGCTTCAAGCTGTCGCTGACAGCAAATGACCTGGCGCACGGTGAAAAGCTCTTTAACGCGCTGGCCGAAGGCGGCAAGGTCGACATGCCATGGCAAGCCACGTTCTGGAGCAAGGGCTTCGGCATGGTGACCGACAAGTTCGGAATCGGCTGGATGGTGACCATTCCCGACGCTAGCTGAGCGCAGCTGGTTTCTGGCTCCGTCCGGGGCGCAGGGACGGAGCGCAGACCTCGGCGCCTTGGCACCTCAGCCGGATCTCGCCACGGCACGAACCTGCGGGCCGTGCCGCTCGATATTCCAGTTCGGCTCCGTCTCGAGCAGTAGCGCCCGCAAGTGGTCCACCTGCTCGATCAGCCGCTCGCTCAACCAGTACGGCCCCTGCAGTTCGGGGGCTAATTGCTGCGCGATCGCACTGCCTGGGCCATGCGCCAGCACCACCTTTGGAGCGAGGAACCGCGCCGCGCCCCCGAACCGCAGGCCGCGCGCCATCGCCAGCAGCATGGCCCGCACCGCGCGCGCCTCGGCTCCGCATTGCCGCGCAAATGCCGCACGCCCGGTAGCGTTCGCCTGTGCCAGCGCACCGGTCGCCATTATTTCCAACGCACTCAACACCGCGCGGTGAACGCGCTGAATCTCCTCCAGCTTCCCCGGCGGCGCCTCGATTTCCTTTGCCACCGAGGGCATCAACGCGCGCAGTTGCACCAGCCGGGCATTCAGCTCCAGAAACGTCTTGAGCTGTTCGTCCGCATCAAACGGTGCGCCGTCCACGAGGCGTGTGTAGATCCGCGCGCAACCGCGCAAATTATCGGCGAGCAGGTAACGCCATGAATACGTCGCATGCAGCGGCAGCGCAAACGAGAACGCCAGCGCGATCACAATGCCGATCAGCACGTTCAGCGTGCGCCATAAGCCCGTATCGATCATGTTGTCGCCGTGGCCCGCGACGATGCACATCGTGATCGCCGTCAGCAGTCCGATATAGCCTGCCTTACCGATGGCGTACCACGCGCAGATACCCGCCACGATGGACATCAGCACGTAGGTGAGCCACAGCGAGCCGAACAGGTTCTGCTGCAGGATGAGTACGAGCCCGATGGACGCCCCTAGCAACGTCCCGACGGCCCGGTCTGCAGCCTTCTTGCGGATATTGCCGTGATGCTGCAAGCCGCCGATCACCACCAGCAGCGTCACCGACGACCAGATGCCATGCGGGATATTGATGCCGGTGGTGGCAAGGATCGACACGATCATCGCGAGCCCCACCCGCACGCTATGGAGCAGTTTGGCGTGCCGGTAACGGTAATACGGCGAAGTGATCGCCCTTACCACGCGGCCGACACGGCTTCGGCGCGGCATCACGGAATCGGATTCGGAATCGGAATCGGCTGAGGACATGGTTGCGCGGAAGTGGAAGACGCAATCTGGCTATCGTGCACCAAAAATGCAAAACGCCCGCAAGTTTTCGTTGCGGGCGTTTGGGTGCACCTTGGGACGGTCAGGACCGTTCAGGGACACCTGAACCAGTCAGCTTTACGCCACGTCCAGATAGTCTTCCGGCCGAGTGCGATCTTCGGCGTGCTTCATGCCCATCGCACGCACCAGCAAGCTCGCCACCACCGACACCACCAGGTTCACGATCAGCGACCACACCGCGGCATAGCCGGGAATCGCGAGGCCGAACAGGTGGATCGTAAAGATCGAGCTGGCCAGCTTCAGCGAAACCGCCATCCACGTGCCGGTTGCAATACCGACGGCCCAGCCGAGCAGCAGGCCACGATAGTCGAGTACGCGCGTGTACAGCCCCAGCACGATGGCCGGCAGCGTCTGGATGATCCAGATGCCGCCCAGCAGTTGCAACTGGATCGCATACGTGAGCGGCAAGCCGAGAATGAAGGCCACCGCCCCCACCTTGACGATCAGCGAAACCAGTTTGGCAATATTGGTTTCCTGCTCATTCGTCATGGTGCGGTTGATGAACTCCTTGTGGATGTTGCGCGTGTACAGATTGGCCGCCGCGATCGACATAATCGCCGCCGGCACCAGCGCGCCGATGCCGATAGCCGCGAACGCCACGCCGACGAACCATGACGGGAAGAAGTGCAGGAACAGCGCCGGCACGGCGAAGTTCGGACCGAAGGCCTTGAAGTACGGCGCGTATTCCGGCATATCCTTCACGCCCGCTGCGAGCGCCATGAAACCGAGCAGCGCAAGCAGGCCGAGCACCAGCGAATAAGCGGGCAACATCGCCATGTTGCGGCGGATCGTGTTGCCCGACTTCGACGACAGCACGGCAGTAATCGAGTGCGGGTAGAGGAACAACGCCAAGGCTGAGCCGACCGCCAGCGTGGCGTATGCGCTATAGCCGTTCAGGCTCGACACGTCAGGCGCTTTGAGCAGCAGCTTGGCCGGCGGCACGGCGCCGAAGATGTGACCGAAGCCGCCCAGTTGCGGCGGAATCACGATCACTGCAGCGGCAATCGTGATGTAGATCAGCACGTCCTTGACGACCGCAATCATGGCCGGCGCGCGCAGGCCCGAAGTGTACGTGTACGCCGCCAGAATCGCGAAGGCGATGATGAGCGGCAGATCGCCGACGAAACCCGTGGTGTCGAAACCGAGCGCGCCGATCACCACTTCGATACCCACCAACTGCAGCGCGATGTACGGCATGGTGGCGACGATACCGGTCACGGCGACTGCCAGAGCGAGCGTCTTGCTGCCATAGCGGGCATTGACGAAGTCGGCGGAAGTCACGTAGCCCTGACGTTTCGCAATGCTCCACAACTTCGGGAAGACGACGAAGGCGAACGGATAGATCAGGATCGTATAGGGCAGCGCGAAAAAGCCGGTAGCGCCTGCGCCGAACACGAGCGCGGGCACCGCGACGAAGGTGTAGGCGGTGTACAGGTCACCGCCCAGCAGAAACCATGTGACGATGGTGCCGAAGCGCCGGCCGCCGAGACCCCACTCCTCGAGGTGAGCGAGATCGCCGCGCCGCCAGTGAGCCGCGATGAAGCCGAGGATCGTGACGCCAATAAAGAACAGGACGAATACAAAGGTGGCGACGGGATTCATTGAGCGCCCCCCTGTGAGCTATCCCGCGAACGTGTCTTGGTCTTGAAGTAAACGAGCGCCGTGATGACCGCGCTGATCAGCACCCACAGCAGTTGATACCAGTAGAAGAACGGGAAATCGAACAGTTGGGGTTCGACCTTGTTGTATGACGGCACCCAGATCATCGCGATCCAGGGAAGCAGCAGCAACCAGAGCCAGCGTTTGCTAGCCTTGTTCGCGGTGGCGTCGTGAGCCATGACGTCTCCTATCCTTTTATTGATTTGTGGTCCCGTAGTTGACGGGTAGCGGACCCGACGACTGGAGGTCGCCCCGCGGATAAGCCGCGGACGCCCCGAAAGCAATGAAAGAGTATAGGAGTCGCAAAGGTACGGTCAAGCAGGGGCGACCCGAGGCAAAACCTTGTGGCGCAGAGGGGGAAAGGAAGCTGTGCGGGGCGCCGTGCGCGGCGGTGTGCGGCAGGGAAGAGGCCGCTGGACGGGCGTTGCGGCGGGTTGAAGGCCCCGGAGTCCGGGGCGGCGCGGCGGCCGGCCCCGAATCGCGAGCACTGAGTCGCGTGCACCAAGCCCTTTGCCTAGATGGAGAACGAACCGGCCTGCTGCCCGGTCGATTCCTGCAGGCCCTTGATCCACTTGCGCGCCGGCAAGCCGAGTTCGGCTTCGATGACCTTGGCACGAGCTTGCAACGTCGCGAACGGTACCTCGAGTGCAGGCCCCGAAAACGCGATCGCCACACGGTTGCCGTCGTGCACTTCCGGCAGCGCAAACACGCGTCCGTCGAAGGCTTCGTTCAGGCGCTTCATGTTGCGCACGAAGCTCGGGTGATCACCGAACAGGTTCACCGTCACCACGCCCGCGTCAACCAGACATGCGCGCACGGCACGGTAGAACGCGACGCTATCGAGCACCGGACCGCGTGCCGTGGCGTCGTAGACGTCGATCTGCAACGCGCCGATCGTGCCGTGGTTGGCCCGGTCGTTGACGAAGTCCCATGCATCGGTTTCGTGCACGGTCAGACGGGCGTCGTCATGCGGCAGTTCGAACATCGTGCGCGCCGCGACCACCACGGCCGGATTCAACTCGACCGCTTCGACCTTCGCACGCTTCAGAAAGCGATAGGCGAATTTGGTCAGCGCCGCTGCGCCCAGGCCGAGCTGAACGATGCGCTGCGGCGTTTCGAGGAATAACAGCCAGGCCATCATCTGCTGCGCGTATTCGAGCTCGATGTGATCGGGCTTGCGCAAACGCATCGCGCCTTGCACCCATTCCGTGCCGAAGTGCAGATAGCGCACGCCGCCCTCTTCCGAGAACGTCACGGGCGCGAAGCGCGGCTTGCGCGGCGTTTCGATTTGCGGAGCGTCGTCGAGGTCTTCGTCGCGCGATGCGCGCTTGCTCGTGCGCGTCATTTTCTGCATTTTCTGGCTTGCATCGGCGGAGTCGGCCTGTTTGTTGCGGAATGCGCGCGCTTCAGCCGAAGCACGCTTGATCAGTTTCGTCATGTGGGAATGTCCGCGTCGAAGACGCCATTTTGGTTCGAACGAGAGCATAGCATTGGCCAGACTCGCTTTTCTTTTCCATGTAATCTGCTTGTTCACCACAAAGGATCCGCAAGCATGAGCACCATCCACTTCATTGGCGGGGAAAAAGGCGGCGTGGGCAAATCGCTCGTCGCCCGCGTGCTGGCCCAGCATTTTATCGACACCGGCGTGCCGTTTCTAGGCTTCGACACGGACCGCTCGCATGGCGCGCTGCTGCGCTTTTACGCCGACTATGCCGCGCCGGCCGTACTCGACCAGCATGACAGTCTCGATCCCGTCATGGAGGCCGCCATCGAAGATCCGCAGCGGCGCATTCTGGTTGACCTCGCGGCCCAGACGCAGCAGCCGCTCGCCAGGTGGTTCGACGATTCGGATGTACTCGGTGTTGCCGAGGAGCATGGCATCACGCTGACGTGGTGGCACGTCATGGACAGCGGCCGTGATTCAGTCGATCTGCTGCGGCAGTGGCTCGACCAGTTCGGCGGACGGCTCAAGTTGGTGCTGGTTCTGAACGAAGTCCGCGGCGACCGTTTCGAGATTCTGGAAGCGTCCGGCGAACGCGCGCGGGCCGAGGCACTGGGCGCCAGCGTGATGACCCTGCGTCATCTGCCCGATACGACGATGCAAAAGATCGACCAGCAAAGCACGAGCTTCTGGGCCGCGGTGAATCATCCCGATCGCGCCTCCACGGGTCTCGGCTTGCTGGAACGGCAACGCGTCAAGGTGTGGTTGCAGCGGGTGTATGGCGAGTTGGCGAAGCTCGGCGTATAGACGCTAGTCACTACGACCGCGCGGTGCTTCGACGAGGTCCGGCGCGACGAGCCAGCGACGCAGCACTTCCCACGCTTTGAGCTTCTCGGAATAAGAGAGGGTGTACGCGGGGCTGCTTGAAGGAAGGCTGACGAATTCAATCTTCCCGACAGCGTCCTGTAGCGCCCGCATGCCGAGTCGCGTCGCCGTGCCGCCGTTAAACGCGACGGCGGCAAGACGCGGCAGCGATTCAACCAGGGCAAGCAGGTCGTTGCTCGCATGGTTGCGGATCCGGCTGTCCAGACTGCCTTCGCGCTGTGCCTCTGCGACGACGTCCCACAATCCGACGCGGTGACGCACGAGTGTCTGCAGGCGCGTGGGGTAGTCGAGGCTGGGTAAGTCCTCTCCCGTTACGTCACCGATCAGGGACCAGAAGCGATTCTGCTTGTGCGCGTAGTACTGTGATTGTGCCAAAGAGACTTCACCCGGCAGGCTGCCGAGTACCAGGACCCTCGTGTTGGCGTCGACGACAGGAGGAAAGCAGCGTTTCTGCGTCATGACGCCTTCCCGCCGCGGCCATGCTGAGCCACTGGATGGGCGCGTGACGCCGTGTGCTCGAGTGGCCGTCCATGTTCGCGAGGATGCGCACGCGGCTCCTGCGCCGACACTGCCGGCGATGCAGCAGCAAGATGCGCCCACAACGCGGGGAGCATGCACTCGGTGACCATCAGCGGTGCACCGTGCCGCTCGAATACCGAGCGGCGTGCAACCAGCGCCTGCGGATGCGCCTCGCCGATTTCGCGCGCAGCCAACCGGTACAGCGGATGACGCGCCGTGAGCCGGCGGCTCACCAGCGCCGAGCGCGAGACGCTGCTGTCGCTGTAGAGCAACTCGGCCAGCGGGCGGGTACGCAAGCGCCGCATCGCCTGCCAGACGCCGACGCTCGCCGCCAGCGGCGCGACGCTGTGAGCCGCGACGAACGGCGTGCCATCAACCGACAACACCACCTCCCGCACCCACACCGGCGCGCGACATTCGACGTCGAGCGCGGCGTACTCGTCCGCCCACGGCAACGCGACGGCTTCGCGCGTGACGCGAACCGCGACCGCACCGAGCGTGCGCAGATGCGCGGTCAGCGAACCGCCGCGCGTGAGCCAGTCTTTCTGATCGCGACTGAAACCGGGTAAGGGCGCGACGCGCCAATGGGCGTCAGCGGCATCGAAACGGATGAGCATGGTGTCGGATTATAACGGCGGCGGGTAAGGATGCACCTCGGCGCGGGCGACTTATAAGGTTCCGCATTGCTGCGCTTCTATGCTGACACGCATCAATCGATTCACAGCTTTCGGATAGGTCTGATTCTCCTTTCACCTCCTCACGCGATAAAAGATTCCTGCATTGCAAATGCCAGCGGTCCGCCCAAACCCAATGCATGGGCGAGCCATGTGATCAGATATTCAAGGAGAAGAAAGATGAGAACGTTCTTGGGTGCAACTGCATGCGCCATGGCGGTCCTACTTACGACCGGTTGCTCGGCGCCGTTGAACCGCGCGACAGAGACCTCACTGAATCAGGCGGTCGGAATCGAAGTGAAGCCTGTTGCTGATGGCGTCTCGGTCAAATTGCCGGAAGCAGCATTGTTCGATTTCGGCAAATCCGAAGTACGTCCCGACGCGGTCGCCGTGATCAACCGCTCCGCAGTGTTGCTCAAGCGCAGCAAGAAGCCGATCCTGGTCGAGGGCTATACCGACAATGTCGGCACGCTCGAATATAACCAGCAACTCTCGGAAAACCGTGCGACGGCGGTAGGTTATGGGCTGGTGGCGCGCGGCGTCGCAATGGACCGTATCCGCACCAAGGGCAACGCCTACAACAACCCGGTGGCAAGCAACGATACGCCTGAGGGGCGCGCGCTGAACCGGCGCACGGAGATTCTCGTGCGCGGCGAAACGATGGATACGCTGATGGGGCGGTAACGGACGTCGGCCATGCATCGCATTGGCAAACGGAGATCCGGACGCGCGAGGCGCGTCCGGATGCGCGGACCAGTCATCGCCTCACCGTGTAACCGGTTCAGGAAAGCGAACCGTGGGCGAATTCCCGCAGTGAGGTTCGTACCTCGGCCAACGGTGCGTCCCATTCACCCAGTTCCCGCTGCCTGAACAGGCGCGCTGACGGATACCAGGGGCTGTCGCTGCGGTCGATCATCCAGCGAAAGGCCGTGCAAGTGGGCACCATCACCCAGACCGGTCGCCCCAATGCACCTGCCAGATGCGCGACGGCCGTATCGACCGTAATGACCAGATCCAGCGATTCGATGATCGCGAGCGTATCGGAAAAACTGTTGATTTCGGGTCCGAGCATGTGCATGGCGATTTCAGCCGGCAACGCAGCGGCTTCATCCTGGGCACGCCCCATTTGCAGCGAGAACCACTGCACATCAGACTCCGTGAGGACCGGCTGCCATCTGCTCAACGCGATCGAACGATAACGGTCAAGTGCATAAGCGGGATTGCCCGCCCACACGAGACCAACGCGTTTTTTCCGCACACCGCTTGAACCGACTTTGGCGATGGCATCCAGCCGGTTCTGCCAGCGTTGAACCTTCGCCGGCTCTCCCGTCAGATACGGCATTGCGACCGGGAGCATCGACAACTTGAGCTTCATATGCTCCGGCATCCTGAGCATGCGGCACCAATAGTCATAGGACCCCGGCGGAGACGTGGTCCAAGCGGCACGAACGCCCGCCGCGCCACGGGCCAATTCACCTAACGGGGCGTCGACCCAAACATCGACGATGGCGCCTTGTCGTTGCAACCAGTCGGCCGTACGCAGAAACTGGAGTTGATCCCCGAGCCCCTGTTCGCCTATTAGCAAGAACCGGCACCCCGACACGGGCTCACCTTTCCATTCGGGAAAAGCAGGACGCACGAGATCAGCATTTTCCGGCAGCGCTTCATGCCATCGGTATTGCTTCCAACCCTCTTCGAAGTCGCCGAGACGCAGTTGCGTCGCTGCGAGATTGTATTGCATGTGTGGGTTGTCGGGTAGCAGCCTCGCCGCCTCGATGGTGTGCAACCGCATCGGCGCAAATTCGCCGAGCATGTTGTACGAGAATGATGCGTTGTGATGCAGCCAGGCATTCTGCGGGTCAATCGCAATTCCCTGAAGGGCCACACTCATCGCATCGTGGAAGCGATGAATGCCGTTGAGGGCAAAAGCTAGCCTTTCCAGCGCGGCGCCATCGGTTGCGAAGCGCTCGCGAAGCCGGGCGAGCACCGTGTCGATCTGTGTGTGGCGTTCGGCTTTCGACAGAGCGTCGAAGAACTCAATCGCATCGGACGGCTGAACCGAATCGAGCGCGCATGCCTGCAACCAGTAGTCTGCTGCTTCAAGGATCTGATCAAGTTCCGTGCTAATTCTGGCCAAGGCGCGAACTGCGTGATGCAAGCTTGGATCCAGGTCCAACGCCCTCGTGTAGTGCTGCCGTGCTTCGGCGATACGCCCTGACAATCGCAGACAGTCTGCCAGATTGCGATGGAGGCTGGCGGTGCCGCCCGTGAGGTGGAGTCCACGATGGTAGAACGCCTCAGCAGCCACGCGATCGCCCATTGTCGCGGCGAGTATCCCGCGATGCTCCCAGATGTCTGCCCGCTCCGGAGCGACGGTCAACGCCTGATCCAGGTACTGGTGTGAACGTTCGTTCTGCTCCAGACGAAAACAGGCGATGCCCATCCGGTGCAGCGCATGCGCATGTCGGGGTTGCAGTTGCAGCACGTGCTGGTAGTGCTGCATCGCTTCAGGAGTCTGATCCGCAGCTAGATAGGCATCCGCGCGGGCGATCAAAGCGTCGATTTCTTCCATGCTGGTTGAAGAAAGAAGAGATAAGAGGTGTGGGTCGCGCAACGACATAGCCTTCGATTATTCGTGGCTGAAAGCGCGTTCGCTTTGATGTGCCAGGGACGCACCTGCGTGTGCGATTGCCTGCAACCGCGCCGCTACCCGCTTGACTACCGGCGCCCACGCGCCCGGCTCAGGTTGCCGGTAGAGCTCGACGGAGTCGTACCAGGGCTGCGTTTCCGCGTTACCCCAACACCAATGCGAGACATGATCAAGCATCGCCAGCACCGGACGGCCCAGCGCGCCGCCCAGATGCAGAGGCGCGCTGTCGATGGTCACGACGGCGTCAAGCGCAGCCACATGCGCGGCGACGTCGTCGAAGCCGGCTTCATAGAGCCCAGTCAGGTCACACACGCGATAGCCTTGCGCCGTCATGGCTGCGACATCTGCACTCAGACCCGGCGTGAGCGGATGGAACACGACATTAGGCAGCGCGAGAACCGGAGCGAGCGACGCGAGAGGGATCGAACGTTTCCCATCACGGCGGTGAGTCGGACTGCCGGACCACACGAGGCCAACGCGAAGCGCAGCCGCCTCGTCATCCGCAGCCCGCACCTTCGCCTGCCATTGCGCCAGCCTTTGGGGATCCGCCTGCAGATAAGCTGCACCGCGCACCTGCTTCGCCTGCAAGCCGAGTGTGTGCGGCACGCTCATCATCGGCAAACCGTAGTCCGGCTCGTAGTCCAGCTTGCCGAGCGGGCCGTCCTCTATCGACACGCAGTCGCCGTAAAAACGCGCGAACAGCGGTTGCAGCGCCCGCCGCACCGCCAGCACCAGCCGCCCGCCTTCGTCGGACACGCGCGCCGCGAGTTCCGGCAGGAAGCGCACCATCTGGATGTCGTCGCCATTGCCCTGTTCGCTATGTACGACCAGCCTCTTGCCGGCAAGCGGCTCGCCGCGCCAACGCGGACACAGACGCGCCATCACGGTAACCACATTGTTCGCCTCGCGGTCATCGCGTCGCAGCCGCGCTTCGAAGCGCGGCCATGCGGTCGACCAGTCGCCGCGGCGCAATTCGAGATCGGCCAGATCCACGGCCGGTTGCACAGCATTCGGGTCGAGTGCAAGCGACCCATGCAGCGCGGCCTCGCTCTCGGAGTAGCGCGCCTGCTCGGCCAGATACTGGCCAATCGCGGCCGCCACCGCGGCGTTACCGGGTACGACTGCATCGACAGCGCGCATCGTCGCCTCAGCCGACGCGGCGTCGTTACGCTGCCATTGCGCGTGACTCAATTGCCACGCCATTTCGGTATCGGCGGGATTCTTCGCGAGCAAGTCGCGGCACACTCGCTCAACCGTGTCCCAGTTGCGGATTTCACGATGCGCCAGCACGAGATGCAGCGGCAACACCGGATGAACGCCCGGATCGAGCTCGTACGCACGCGCCAGCGCTTCGCGGCGCTCAGCCTTGGCCTCTGCGCCAGACATCGAGGCGAGAGCCACTGCCAGCCACCATGGTGCGCGGGCATCGTGCGGCGCGCGCTGGGCGTAAGCGCGCAGCAGATGCGCCGCAGCCGGATACGCCCGATAGCGGTCAACCAGCCCGACGATCCATTCAATCGTCATCGCCTCGGATTGCGCCGCGACTGCAAGCTCGCTGTAGTGCTTCGCGACGTCCTGCTTGCCAAGCGCATCGGCAAACAGCGCGAGTCGCGCGTAACGGCCGCCGCTGGTGGATTCCCCCTGTCCCAACGATGCACTGTGATACGCCTGCTCGAAGTGCCCCGCGCTCGCACACAGGTCGGCGTGAATTTGCGGCGTCACACCGTCATGCACCAGAGCGACTGCGCACTGCTGGGCGGCGTCGAGGCCCTGCTCACACAGGACGGACCACACGAGGTACATAGGATCGGCCGGCGTGGCCACGTTTGTTTCGGACATGAGAAGAACCGGGAAGTAACGATGAGACGTCCGCTCGCCGCCCAGATGCGTTGAAGTCAGTTCAAAAACGATTGGGCGTCCGAAGCCGGACCGCCACAGAATATGACGAAATCGCGCGGCTTCATCTCATATTCAAATCTCAAAATAATGCCGTTGATAATTTTTACTTAGTAAACCATACTGATTTTTCGTTCGGCCGAACGTGACCACCTCTTTAAGCCGTATTAAGAAAAATCGCAAAGGAGTCGAAGTTGAATCAGAACGGAAAGGAAACCTCCGACCGCATCGCGCATCTGGCCGCCGTCGTGCTTGCACGACACAGTTCGTTTCACCTGGAAAAGGAACTGGCGGGCTCTGCGCTCGCGCAGCATCACACGTCGAAACAGACGAGCGCCGCTATTGGCAGCCTGGCAGCAAAAGTATTGGCCAACCACGACGCCTGTATGGAAGCGAAAGAACTAGCGGGGTCGGTGCTCTCGCAAGTTCGCCAGCACGAGCACGCTCCGGCTCGTTAAACGATAGACGTTGACAGGCCAATAAGCGCCCAGCGCGCAACGGTAGGTCCGCGTCTTGATCAGGCGCGTCACGCATACCTGGCAGCGGATCGTCCACGTCGCAACCCGGCGGGTGACCCCTCCTTCCGCAACGTTCAGAAAAACGTCCAAAAAAAATGCGCTGCCAAAAGCAGCGCATTTTCCCAACCTACTAACGCTTTAAAAACCAGCGTCTCGACTTAAACCCGCGTCAACCCGCGCGAGCCAACAACAAAGCATTGGTCCGCTTGACGAAGCTCGCCGGATCTTCCAGCGCACCGCCTTCCGCGAGCAGCGCCTGGTCGAACAACAGGTGGCACCAGTCGTCAAAGTTCGCGCTATCCGCGTGCAAGCCCTTCACCAGCGCGTGTTCCGGATTCACTTCCAGAATCGGGTGGAACGACGGCGCTTGCTGCCCCGCGGCCTTCAGCATCCGTTGCAGGTAGCCGCTCATTTCGCCATCGTCAGCCACGAGGCATGACGGCGAATCGGTCAGGCGGAACGTGAGACGCACGTCTTTTGCCTTGTCCTTCAGCGCTTCCTTCATCTTCTCGACGAGCGGCTTCAGTTCCTCGCTAACTTTTTCCTGCGCCTGCTTTTCCTCGTCGTTCAACGCGCCCAGATCGAGGTCGCCACGCGCGACGCTTTGCAGCGGCTTGCCGTCGAACTCGTTCAGGAACGACAGCATCCATTCGTCGACACGATCGGTCAGCAGCAGCACTTCCACGCCCTTCTTGCGGAACACTTCGAGGTGCGGGCTGTGGGTCGCGGCCTGGAAGGTGTCAGCCGTGACGTAGTAAATCTTGGTCTGCTCGGGCTTCATGCGAGCGACGTAATCGGCCAGAGAAACGGTCTGCTCCGGCGAGTCGGTATGCGTCGAGGCAAAACGGAGCAGCTTGGCAATACGGTCCTTATTGGCGAAGTCTTCGCCTACGCCTTCCTTTAGCGCCTGGCCGAATTCCTTCCAGAAGGTCGCGTACTTTTCGCGGTCGGCGTCGTTCTCGGAGTTAGCCAGCTCTTCCAGCATCGACAGCGAGCGCTTCGTCACGCCTTCGCGGATCGCCTTCACATCGCGGCTTTCCTGGAGGATTTCGCGCGACACGTTCAGCGGCAGATCGCTCGAATCGACCACGCCCTTCACGAAACGCAGGTACGTGGGCAGCAATTGCTCGGCGTCGTCCATGATGAACACGCGCTTCACATACAGCTTCAGCCCGCCGCGATGTTCGCGGTTCCACATGTCGAACGGCGCCGCGCTCGGCACGTACAGCAGTTGCGTATATTCGCTGCGGCCTTCAACGCGGTTATGCGTCCACGTCAGGGGATCCTGATGGTCGTGCGAGAGGTGCTGGTAGAACTGCTTGTATTGCTCGTCGGTGATCTCGTTCTTCGAACGGGTCCACAGGGCGCTCGCCTGGTTGACGGTCTCGTCCTCGTCCTTCGTGACCATCTCGCTCTTTTCCGCGTCCCATTCTTCCTTCTTCATCAGGATGGGCAGCGCGACGTGGTCCGAATACTTCTGGATGATCGACTTCAGGCGATGCGACGACAGCAGTTCATCCTCATCCGCGCGCAGGTGCAGCGTGATGGTCGTGCCGCGTTGTGCGCGCTCGATCGTCTCGACGGCGAAATCGCCCTCGCCAGCGCTTTCCCAGCGCACGCCTTCGGCAGCCGTCAAGCCGGCACGGCGCGTCTCGACCGTGATCTTGTCCGCGACGATAAAGCCCGAATAGAAGCCGACGCCGAACTGGCCGATCAGCGCCGCATCTTTCTGCTGGTCGCCGGACAGCTTGCCGAAGAATTCCTTGGTGCCCGAGCGGGCGATCGTGCCGAGGTGCGAGATCGCTTCGTCGCGGCTCATGCCGATGCCGTTGTCGTCGATCGTGATGGTGCGCGCGGCCTTGTCGTAGGACACGCGAATCCGCAGATTCGGGTCGTTCTCGTACAGCGCGTTGTTTTCGATCGCTTCGAAGCGCAGCTTGTCGGCCGCATCCGAGGCGTTCGAAATCAGCTCACGCAGGAAAATTTCCTTGTTGCTGTACAGCGAATGGATCATCAGTTGCAGAAGCTGTTTCACTTCTGCCTGAAAGCTC
Organism: Paraburkholderia sp. EB58; assembly: GCF_050436665.1. NCBI lineage: Bacteria > Pseudomonadati > Pseudomonadota > Betaproteobacteria > Burkholderiales > Burkholderiaceae > Paraburkholderia > Paraburkholderia sp. EB58. Next base: position 14,633 of record NZ_JBNDMQ010000019.1, read on the forward strand.
ATGGTTTCTTGTGCCATGGTCGGACTTCCTCTCTATTTGTTGCGGTTGATTCGGGGCAAGCGTGGCCGGTGGTGCCTCAGGGTGTCGGGCTCGTGCAGCAGGCACGAACGCGCGGCGCTGGCAACCGGTCACGCGGCGGATCAGGCGGCTAGTTGGGTGCTATCGGCGCGATTTCAAGAGGCGCGCCGTGATACCCCGTCCAGGTAGCGGCACAGGAATGCTGGCAGCGCCGGATCGCCGCAATTGGCGACGTTAAAGCGCGTCCAGCTCGAGGGCGACTGCTGCGGCGAAAACAGGCTGCCCGGCGTCAGGAGAAACCCCGCTTCGTGGCCGGCGGCGGCGAGCATGTCCGAATCGACGCCGGTGTCAGCCCACAGGAACATGCCCGCGCCCGGGGTGTGAAACAGCTTCAGGCCGGTCTTCTCCAGCATCCTCGCGGCCTTGTCGCGCACGCCGTCGAGCCGTGCGCGCAGCCGTTCGACGTGACGCCGGTAGTGGCCCTCGGTAAGAATCTTGTACAGCACGCGCTCGTTCAATTCCGGACTCGTCATGCCCACCAGCATCTTCTGGTCCGTGACGGCCTTCGCCACCTCCGGCGCGCAGGCGATAAAACCGACCCGCAAATTGGCCGCCAGTGTCTTCGAAAAGCTGCCGAGGTAGATCACGCGCTTTAGCTGGTCGAGGCTCGCGAGACGGGTGGCCGGATAGCCCTGCGGGCACAGATCGCCGTAGATATCGTCTTCGACGACGATGAAATCGTATTCCTCTGCCAGACGCAGGATGCGGAAGGCCTGCGCGGCCGTGAGCGACGTCCCAGTGGGGTTCTGTAGCACCGAGTTGATGACCAGCATTTTCGGGCGCCACTGCTGCACCAGCGTTTCAAGCGCGTCCAGATCGGGCCCATCCGGCGTGTACGGCACGCCGACAAGACGCGCACCCTGCGACGCGAAGCGCCCGAACATCTGGAACCAGGCCGGATCGCCGACGATCACGGCGTCACCCGGCTGCACGAAAATGCGCGCGATCAGATCGATGGCCTGGGTAATCCCCGAGGCGAGCACGACTTGATCCGGCGACGCGCCGATTTCCAGCTCTTCGAGCCGCGTCTGCACCTGCTGGCGTAGCGGCAGGAAGCCTTGCGGCGTGCCGAAGCCGAGCATTTGCGCGCCGCTTTGCCGGCCGAGCGTGCGCAGCGCGCCGGTGATCAGTTCGCCGTCGAGCCAGCGGCTCGGCAGATAGCCGAGACCGGGGCCGCGTTCCGGCCGGGTCGACGTCTGCAGCATGTTGCGCAGCAGCCAGACGACGTCGATCGTATTCGAGGCCGGCGCGGCCTCAGTGCTCTGACGCCGCTCGCCGGGCATGGGCGCGGCCAGACGTTCGCGCACGTAAAAGCCAGAGCCGCGGCGCGAATCCAGGTAGCCCTGTGCGACGAGGCGCTCGTAGGCCTCCACCACCGTAAAACGCGACACACCCTTGTCCAGCGCCAGCTTTCGGATCGACGGCATGCGCATGCCGGCGCGGAACACGCGCTCCTCGATACGGCGGCGCGCCCATTGGACGAGCTGGTCGACGAGCGTGAGCGACGAGGCGTCATTGGGGGCGGGAATCTGGTCAAGCGCGTGGTCAAGCGCCTGGTCGAGCGCGACGGACATGATGGGCTCCAACTGTACCGAACACTATCGGGACGATTGTACCGTTACTGTGCAGGTGCACGGCGTTACATTTGATCCGGAACTCATGCCGAGATACCGCGACGGCGCAGCAACCGGTTATGCTTACGGCCCCAGCACGCGTCACTCGACGCCGCTGGCCTGCCCGCCCCACCGCAGAATCCGACTCCGTTCACCGCCATGACTGCTCATACGCTTCGACTCGACCACCTCGTGATCTGCGCCCGCACGCTCGACGAGGGCACCCAGTACGTCGCCGACACGCTCGGCGTGGCGCCGGCCGGCGGCGGTGCGCATCCGCTGATGCGCACCCACAACCGGCTCTTGAACCTGTGGGGCGGCGTGTATCTGGAGGTGATCGCGGTCGATCCGGAGGCCGAGCCGCCCGCCAGCGGTGTCGAAGCGCGTCCGCGCCTGTTCGCGCTCGACGCTCCGGAGACCGAGGCGAGGCTCGCCGGCGGCCCGTATCTGTCGCATTGGGTGGTGCGCGTGGAGCGGCCCAAGGACCTGCAGCGCTGGCAGGCGCAGTATCCGCAGCGCATCCCGCCGGTCGTGCCGATGAGCCGCGGCGCATTCACCTGGGGGCTTTCAGTGCCGGATGACGGCGCCTTCCCCAGTTGGCAAGGCGCCGGCGACGGCATCGTGCCAACGCTGATCCAGTGGGATACGCCGGATCACCCGTCGGCCGTGCTGCCGGAAACGGAGCTGGCGCTGAAGTCGCTGAAGGCGGTTCACCCGCAGGCTGAGACGATCACAGGGCATTTGCGCTGGCTCGGCGCGGTCCACCTGATCGAGGTCTCCGCGCCGGACGAGGCATCCGGCACAACATCGGGTACAGCGGCTCTCAGCGCCGAATTCGACACTCCGAACGGGCTGCGCACCCTGAAATAGTTGCACGAGCGCCTAGCCCGCCCCAGTAGTAACACCGAGGCGCATCGCGCCTTAACAACCGCGCGCAGTCAGGCGACTCGCGCGATAATGTAAGTTTTTGACGAATCTGATCCAGCACTAGCTGTCGAGGAAACCATGGACCAAAGCGACCTTCAAGCCCCCGTGTGGCAACTTTCCGAACGTGCACGCAAGCTCACCAGCTCGGCGATTCGCGAAATCCTGAAGGTCACCGAACGGCCCGAAGTCATTTCATTCGCGGGCGGCCTGCCGTCCCCGGCCACCTTCCCGGCTGAACGGATGCGCGAAGCGTCGGACCGGATCCTGCGCGATTCGCCGGCCGCCGCACTGCAGTACAGCGCAACCGAAGGCTACCTGCCGTTGCGCGAGTGGATCGCTGCACGCTATTCGGTCAACGGCGCGCAAATCCGTGCCTCTCAGGTGCTGGTCACGACCGGTTCGCAGCAGGCGCTCGATCTGCTCGGCAAGGTGCTGATCTGCCCGGAAAGCCCGGTGCTGGTCGAAACGCCGACTTACCTCGGCGCGCTGCAGTCGTTCTCGATGTACGAGCCGCGCTACGTCCAGGTGGCAACGGATGACAACGGCCTGATCCCCGCAGCGCTCACCCCCGAGCTGACGGCCGGCGCCCGCCTGCTGTACGCACAACCGAATTTCCAGAATCCGACTGGCCGCCGCCTGCCGATCGAGCGCCGCCGCGCGCTCGCCGAACTGGCGAAGAACGCGCCGTTCCCGGTCATCGAAGACGATCCGTACGGCGCGCTCGACTACGCGGGCGAACCGCTGCCGACCATGCTGTCAATGGCGCCAAACCACATCGTGCATCTCGGCTCGTTCTCGAAGGTGCTCGCCCCGGGCCTGCGCATCGGTTACATCATTGCCCCCGAGGAACTCCACTTCAAGCTGGTCCAGGCGAAGCAGGCCACCGACCTGCACACGCCAAGCTTCACGCAGCGCATCGTGCACGAGGTCGTGAAAGACGGCTTCCTCGACACGCACGTGCCGACCATCCGCGCGCTATACCGCGACCAGTGCGCGGCAATGCTGGCCGCGCTCGAACGCTTCATGCCGCAAGGCGTGAGCTGGAACCGCCCCGAAGGCGGCATGTTCGTGTGGGTCAAATTGCCCGCCCACATCGACAGCATGAAGCTGCTCGAAGAAGCGGTCGCACAGAATGTCGCGTTCGTGCCGGGTGGTCCGTTCTACGCCAACGACGCTCAGCACAACACGCTGCGCCTGTCGTTCGTCACGGTGCCGCCTGCCAAGATCGACGAAGGCGTGGCACGCCTCGCGGAACTGATCCGCGCACGCGTTTGAGTACGCCAGACCCTCTCTCCCCTATCGACAAGGACATGTCATGACTCAAGCAAACGTGTATGACAAGCTGAAGGAACTGGGCATCGAACTGCCCACCGCCGGCGCACCCGCAGCGGCATACGTAATGAGCGCGCAAAGCGGCAACACGGTGTACCTGTCGGGCCACATTGCCAAGAAGGACGGCAAGGTATGGACCGGCAAGCTCGGCGCCAACCTCACCACCGAGGAAGGCAAGGCGGCCGCCCGCTCGATCGCCATCGACCTGCTGGCCACGCTGCATGCTCACGTGGGCGACCTGAACCGCGTCAAGCGCATCGTCAAGCTGATGAGTCTCGTGAACTCGACGCTCGATTTCACCGAGCAGCATCTCGTCACCAACGGCGCGTCCGAACTGGTGGCCGACGTGTTCGGCGAGCGCGGCAAGCATGCACGCTCGGCCTTCGGCGTCGCGCAGATTCCGCTGGGCGCCTGCGTTGAAATCGAGCTGATCGCGGAAGTCGAATAATCCTTCCGCTTGGTTGGTTAGCTGTCACGCGTCGTGCGGTGTTAGTCGCCCACGGCGCGTTTTGCTTTGTGGTGTCAATCCGTCATGCTGCGCCACCACTGTTCACCCTTTTACGCTTTTTAATGGCCCTATTCCGCTTTTAGTCAATCGAGCCAATAAAAACACTAAAAAACCACACAATAAATCACGCGATGTCGGTGGCCGGAACCCCGATCCCACAGTAGAATCGGCGCGTCGCGCTACTGAATTGCTGATAACTCCAATGCCCGCTCGTACTGTCCGCTTCAAACAAGTCGACGCCTTCACTGCGGTGCCGTTCAAAGGCAATCCGCTTGCCGTCGTGTTCGACACAGACGACCTCGACGACGCCCAGATGCAGGCCATCGCGCGCTGGACGAATCTCTCGGAGACCACCTTCCTCGTCAAGCCAACCGAGCCGGCCGCGGACTATCGCGTGCGCATCTTCACCAGTCACGGCGAATTGCCGTTCGCGGGCCATCCCACGCTGGGCACTGCGCATGCGTTGCGCGAAAGCGGTTACCAGCCGAAAGTGCCGGGCAAACTGATTCAGCAATGCGGCGCCGGCCTCGTGGAGTTGCGCGCGCAAGAAGGCGGTGCGTGGGCCTTCGCCGCGCCGCTCGCACGCGTCACACCGTTGGCCACAGACTTGTACGCAACACTCGCCCGGGCGCTGCGGAGCGACGCTGTCGATTTCAGCGCCCCACCCTGCGGCATCGATAACGGCGCACCGTGGCTCGTCGTGCGCGTCAATTCGGCTGCTGCGTGCCTCGCCATCAAGCCCGATGCCGCGGCACTCGCACGCGTGGTCGAGGCGGTCGGCGCACATGGGATCGCGGTCTACGGCCCGCATGAAGCCAACGGCCCCGCTACCTTCGAAGTGCGCTGCCTGATGGTGGGCGGCAATCTCGGCGTCGGCGAAGATCCGGTCACGGGCAGCGCGAACGCAGCACTCGCTGGACTCCTGACCGCTCAGCAACGGCGGCCGGGCCTCGCGTACACGGTTCGCCAAGGCACGGCCATAGGCCGGGCAGGTCAGGTGTCCGTGCACTATGACGACGCAACTGGAAAGACATGGATAGGCGGATCTTCGGTCACGGTAGTCGACGGCACGTTCAGGCTGCCCTAATCCGCAGCATCGGGCCACGAAGAGCACCGCGCACATTGCATGCAAAAAACACGCGCGTGGCGATTGCCCATTTGGACCAAGCTTGTCCACAAAACGCCTCGTCAGGACGACTCGATGTCGCACGGATGTAACGATGTTCGACTGCACGTGAGCGCAGAGGCCGGCCTCGACTCGACGAATCCCTCGAAAATGCCGGCACGGTGTGGCTTGGGCCGCGGCCGCCATACACGGGGAGAGCCTGCGCATCACGTGCCTGGAGAGGCGCGCGTATACCCGCAGCATGGGCCCTTCCTTAATGCAGTGGCATTCAGTAATATCGAAACGTATAGGTTGACCCACGGACGGTCTGGCACGACGCCACGCTTTTTCCTCCTGCGCAGCAGTCTCGGTATCCCGCTCACCATGCAGCCAATCTCGAACCCAGCGCAGTCGATTTACACGAAGCCGCTGCGCAACGGCACACGGGCGCGCGCTCCCCGATGAGTCAGAACCGCTTCTTTGCTGCACGCGATGCAAGGCACCGCGCGGATACGATTGTGCCGCGCCGTCGCGCGCTGCTCGCGATTCCCGCTCTCGGCGTGCTGGTTCTGATCCTGCTATGGACGGTGATTTTCGCGCGCCTTTCGGTCGAGAAAGACGCCACCTCGCGCGAGGCCATGGCCTCCGCCGCGATCCTCTCAGCCGCACTCGAACAGCACACGGTCAAGGCGATCCATCAGGTCGACCAGATCACGCGCTTCGTCAAATACGAATTCGAGAAAACGCCCGACCATTTCGATCTCGCCAGCACCGTTGAAAAAGGCGTCGTGCAGAGCGACACGCTGGTGCAGGTATCGATTATCGACGAGCACGGCCTTCTCGTTTCAAACACGGCCGAACAGAATCCAAAGCAGATCGACTTGTCTGACCGCGAGCACTTCAAGGTCCACGAGCACGAGAACGACGACAACCTCTACATCAGCAAGCCGGTACTCGGTCGCGTATCGGGACAGTGGACGCTGCAGATGACGCGCCGGTTGAATCACGGGGACGGCTCATTCGCCGGCGTGGTAGTGGTCTCGGAAGACCCGAGCTACTTCACCAGCGATTTCTATAACAACGCGGCGATCGGCCGCGATGGTGTCATCGCAGTGATCTCGGACAACGGCACGGTGCTCGCACGCCGCACCGGCAACTCCGATTCCGCCAGCAGCAAGTTCTCCGCGACCGGCTCGTACCCGACCTCCGAGCACGTCTCGGGCACCTATGTCGATTCGATCGACAACGTCTCGCGTATCTTCTCGTACCGGCATATCGACGGCTATCCGCTCGGCGTGCTGGTCGGCCTGTCGCAAGCCGAGGAGTTCGCCGACTACAACCACACGCGCAACGTCTACCTGTTGATGGCGGGCTTTATTTCGCTCGCCATGCTCAGCTTCTTCGCGGTGGCCACCGGGCTGATCGGCAAGCTGCTCGGCCGCGAGCGCGAGATGACGCATCTGGTCGAATACGATCTGCTGACCGGCCTGCGCAACCGCTATGCAACGCTGCAGAGTCTGCGCCACGACGTCGCCAACCCGGCGAACCTGGGTCGGCTCGCGATCCTCTTTATCGATCTGGACAACTTCAAGACTGTCAACGATACCCTCGGCCACAATGCCGGCGACATCGTTCTGCAGATGACGGCCTCGCGACTCGCCGATGCGATCGGCGATGGTGGTGCGTTGAGCCGCATCGGCGGTGACGAGTTCGTGGTCGTGATCAAGGGCGACGAGGTCGAGAAGCGCGCCGTCGATCTCGCGGAAGCGGCCGCCGAAGTCTTCGCCAAACCGTTCGAAGTGCGCGGCAGTGCCTTCGTGCTGCATGCGAGCATCGGCATTGCGCTCTACTCCGTACCGAACGAAAGCGAAATCGACTTGCTGAAAAAGGCCGACCTCGCCATGTACAGCGCGAAAGACGCCGGCAAGAACTGCTATCAGTTCTACTCGCCGCAACTCTCGCATCGCGCCGACCATCTGATGAAGTGGGAGCAGCAACTGCGCGTGGCGCTCGCCGAAGGTCAGTTGTTCCTCGCGTATCAACCGAAGATCGACCTTACCCGCCGCTGCATCACGGGCTTCGAAGCACTGGTGCGCTGGAATCATCCGCAGCATGGTCTGATCCCGGCGAACGAGTTCATTCCCGTCGCCGAATCGACCGGCCTGATTGTGCCGATCGGCGACTTCGTGATCGAGACCGCTTGCCGTCAACTCGCGGTGTGGCAACAGCAGGGCTATGACACGCTGTCGCTGGCGGTGAACATCTCGGCCGTGCAGTTCTGGCGTGGCGATCTCTACGAAACCATTTCGCACGCCATCGAGGAAACCGGCATCTCCGCGCGCCGCCTCGAACTCGAGATTACCGAGACTGCGATGATGGAGTACCCCGAACTCGTTTCGGAAAAGATCTTCGCGCTCAAGCGTCTGGGCGTGCGCATCGCGCTGGACGATTTCGGTACCGGCTATTCATCGCTGTCCTATCTGAACCGCTTCTCGGTGGATACGCTGAAGGTGGATCGCTCGTTCGTGCAGGCGATCCCTGGCGACCGCAGCGTCTGCGTGATGGTCACGGCCATCGTCAACCTGGCACGCTCTCTCGGACTCACCGTCGTAGTCGAAGGCACCGAAACGGAAGAACAGATCGCGTGGCTGGCGGCGCTCGGTCATATCGAAGCGCAAGGCTTCCTGTTTTCGCGTCCGGTTCCGGTCGACGCCATTCCGGCGCTGCTCGAACGCTTCGGCGTATGCGGCATGGCCGAGCGGCGCGGCGCGCGCGAACCTGCTGGGAACAGCGCCGGCGCCAACGCAACCTCGAGCAGCGGACAATCCGCTTAAACGCGTCAGCATAACGACGCGTAATCGCGAAACCGGATATATTCAAGAGTACTGAAGCACCCCACGCGCCTTCCCGGCCACGCAGGGCGCGCATGATAACGAAACGGCCTACCAATATCAGCACGTCCGGCGTACCCGGCGTGCAAACCGTCATGTACATGATAGGCAGCCAGGACGCTATTCGGCGAGGTGAGCGCGAACCGCTATGGACGCTGTTCCGGGTCGTGTGCGGCCTGTCGGCGCTGTCGTGGGGTGGTCTTGCGCTGATGGCGCAACTCGAAAACCACTATGTCGAACGCGAAGGCCGTCTGTCGCGGGTCGCCTTCTCCGATCTGATCGCGCTTGCATGGATGGTGCCAGGGCCGGTTGGCTGCAACGTCGCGGTGCAGCTGGGACATGCGTTACGAGGACGCTCGGGCGCGTGGGTGGCAGGCATCGCCAGTGTGCTGCCGTTCTTCATGCTGATGACGCTGTTCGCCACCTTTTACCGCACGCCATTCGTGCGCGCCGTGGCCTCGCAAACCCTCCTGAATCACTTTAGCGTCGTGCTGGGCACGCTGATCGGCGTGACCTGGTACAAGCAGACTCGCGCGCTCGTGCGCGGCAAGCTGGAGTGGAGCGCGGCGCTGCTCGGTTGTCTCACGCTCGCTTGTGCGCGCAGCCCGGCCGCTTATGTCGCCATGCTCGGGGTGGCGTTCGCGGTCGGCTGGTTCAACAGTGCCGCACGCGAGGTAAGGCTCAAGGTCTCGATTGCGCGCAGCGACCTGCAACTGACAACGGCCCTGTGCGTGCTGCTGGTGCTGTTCGCCATGCCGTTGCCGCATCGCTACGAACTCGCGCTGCTGTGGCCGCGGCTGGCGGGCGCTGGCATGACGCTATTTGGCGGCGGCTTCTCCGCGCTGCCGGTGCTGAGGGCGTTGTTCGTCACGCCTGGGATCGGCGTATCCGATAACGATTTCACGCTGGCATTCTCACTCTCGCCGCTCTCGCCTGGGCCGCTTCTGAACGTGGTGCCGTTCTTCGGCTATCTCGTCGACGGCTGGCCTGGTGCGCTGATCGCGACGCTCGCGCTGTTCGTGCCTTCAGGTTGCCTCGTTGTGATGGCGCAACGCAACCTGCATCAGTTGAAGGCCAATCCGCGTTTCGAGCACGGCATGCGGATTCTGCGCGCGGTGACGACTGCCTTTCTCGCGGTTGCCGTGCTGCGCATCGCGCAGCGCGTGCCGCTGCAGCCGCAGTATCTGGTGACCGCGCTGTTCTCATGCATGTGCTTTGCCAAGCTCAAGGTGCCGGTGTACATCGTCTACGGGACGGTGGCGGGCGTCTGTGGGCTGTGGCTCGCTTATGCGGCGATGGCGTAGGTAGCGGGCCTTGCGGCGAGCGGGTGTGCCTTACGCATCCCACCACCTGAAACGCACCACCCGCTCAGCGTGAGCGCGCCGCTGTGAAGCCGCCGAAGAACGCCCGTGCATTCGCTTCGAGACTCTCGAGGTGATACCCGCCCTCCTGAACGATCACCGAAGGCAGATCCAGCGCGCCGATCGCTGTACCCAACCGGCCGAAGCCTTCGGTCGTCACCGACACCTTCGATTGCGGATCGTCCTTGTAGATATCGAAGCCAAGCGCCAGTACCAACGCGTCCGGCTGGAACCGCTTCAGCACGCGCAATGCATCGTCGATCCGCCCGAAAAACACCTCCTCGGACGAGCCATGCGGCATCGGGAAGTTGACGTTGAAGCCGTCGCCTGAACCGGCGCCACGCTCACCCTCGTAGCCCGTCACAACCGGATAGAAATTGGTCGGGTCGCCGTGAATCGAGACATACAGCACATCTTCGCGGCCGTAGAAGATTTCCTGCACGCCCTGGCCGTGGTGCATATCGGTGTCGAGAATCGCGACGCGCGGGTAGTGCTTGCGCAGCGCCTGCGCCGCGATCGCTGCGTTATTCAGGTAGCAGAAGCCACCGGCCGCATCGGCACGCGCGTGATGGCCCGGCGGTCGGCATAGCGCGTAGCTCTCACGCTCGCCGCCATTCACCACAGCCGCGGCGGCAAGCGCGCTTTGCGCCGACCAGTAAGCGGCGCGCCACGTGTGCTCGCCGATTGGGCAACTTCCATCGGCCTGATAGCGGGCCGCCTGGGCGAGGATGCCGCGCAACGGGTTCGGCTCGCGCACGTAGATGTTCGACATCACCTCGTCGCCCCAGTCGTCGGAGATTTGCTTCCACGCGACGTGCGCCTCTTCGAGGAAGCGCAGGTAGTTCATGTTGTGAACCGCGGCAATGGCTGCTGTGCCGAAATCGGCCGGCTCACGTACGTCGAAATCGAGTGACTTCACAGCGTTGACGAGACGCGTAGCACGCTCTGGCACTTCCTGCGGCGCACGCATTTGTCCACGCGAAAAATAGTTGCTCGGATGATGCAGCAGTTGCTCAGGATGGAAAAACGTTTTCATGTTGATTCCCTGGTATGACTGATGTTCGTCTTGATCAGCTCGCGTGCAACGCTTCCGGTGCATCAGCGCGTTGCGAACGTCGTGCGTCGAGCGCGACGATACACAGCAACGAGATGGCAGCCAGACAGGTGTAGAACACGGCAAGCGGCCACCACTGACCCACGAAGCGGTGCGCGAGATAGGTGCCAACCAGCGGCGTAAGCCCACCCGCCACAGCACCGCATACCTGATACGACAGCGAGATCGCCGAATAGCGCACACGCGTCGGAAACACGCCGCTGACAAAACCCGCGATCACCGAATAGAAGCTCGCCATGCAGACCACGGCGATAGCAATGCCGATCACCATCGGCACGACGCTGCCGCTTTGCACCAGCACGAACATCGGATACGGCGAGAGCATCGCAGCGAGCGCGGCAAGCTTCAGGAAGCGGGCACTGCCGATGCGCTCGGCGAGCCAGGCGGCAACCGGTTGGGCGCACAACTGGATGATCGCAACCGCAAACAGGCAATCGAGAATCAGCGACCGTGTGACGCCGACGTACTGCGTCGTGTACGCGATCATGAACGTGTTGGTGAAATAGACGCCTGCAATGCCGATGGTGTTGGCGCCAATGCACAGCAGCACGAGTCGCCAGGCTGAACTGAACACTTCGGCAACGGGCAGCTTGACGGTCTTGTTCGCTTCCTTGATCTGGGCAAATTCCGGCGATTCGTTGACGCCCAGGCGAATCAGGATGCCGACCACCAGCAGCACCGAGCTTGCGAGAAACGGCAAGCGCCAGCCCCACGACATGAAATCGGCCTTGTCGAGCGAGGTGACGGCGCGAAACGCCACCAGCGAGAGAATGAGTCCCGCCGGACTGCCCAGCTGCGCGAACGAGGCGAAAAACGTGCGCCGTCCTTCCGGCGCGTGTTCACCCGCCATCAGCACCGCCCCGCCCCACTCGCCGCCCACGGCGATGCCCTGCACGACGCGCAGCAGCACCAGCAAGACCGGCGCGAGCACGCCGACCTTCGAGAAATCCGGCAGCAGGCCGACGCAGACGGTCGCAATGCCCATCATCATCAGCGTGGTCATCAGCGCCTTCTTGCGGCCGATCCGGTCGCCCAGGTGGCCGAATATGAGGCCGCCGATTGGACGCGCGAAGAAGCCGACCGCAAAGGTGGCGAACGACGCCATCGTGCTGACAAATGGATCGTGCGACGGGAAATACAGCGAGCCGAACACCAACGCAGCCGCGGTGGCGTAGATGTAGAAGTCGTACCACTCGATCATGGTGCCGATAAACGCGGCTGTCGCAGCGCGCGCCGGTTGGCGGGCGGACATTGCAGGTTGGTTCATGCTGGCTCCTTGGCGGGTTCGGTCATTTATCGGCAGCCATAAAATATTAGTCAAATTTCGAGTTATTATTTTCAACATAAATCTGGCTAATACCTCACCAGAAACAAGGCTCCCATGCGCGTTGAAATCGCCCGCTTCCTGAATGACCGGCTCGACTGGAACCTGCTGCGCACCTACCTCGTGATCATGCAAGAGCGCAGTGTGAGCCGCGCCGCGGCCCGTTTGCACGTCACGCAGCCTGCCGTGAGCCAGGCGCTCAAGCGGCTCGAAGACACCCTCGAGCGCAAGCTGATCGAGCGGCGCGGCCCGCACTTCGTGCCCACCCAGGCGGGTGAGGAGGTCTACCGGATCGCGAGCGATATCTACGGCAATATTTCCCGGCTGGAAACTGAGCTCGACGACCGCACCGACGAGATTACCGGTTCGATCCGCCTGTTGAGCGTGAGCCGGATCGAGTCGCCCGTCTACGACGAGTTCCTCGCCGAGTTTCATCGTACCTATCCGCGCATCGATCTGCAGATCGAAGTGATGCGCTCGTCGGACATCATCTCGTCGCTGCTGCAGAAGACAGCGACAGCGGGTCTGAGCCTGTGCCGCACCCCGATTGATAAACTGGAAATGCGCTGCTTCCTGCACCAGCGCTATGCGATTTTCTGCGGACGGCACCATCGCCTGTTCGGCAAATCGCAACTGACGATGGAAGACCTGCTGACGGAAAACTTCGTGTCGTTCACGAGCGACCAGATCGGCGACAGCCTCTCACCCCTCACCGTGTTTCGCGACCAGAAGGGCTTCACGGGCCGCATCGTGGCGTCGTCGGCGAGTCTCGACGAAGTACGGCGCTTGATCTTCGCGGGATATGGAGTCGGCTGCCTGCCGGAGCACATCGTGCGCGACGATCTCGCGCAGCAGCGGCTATGGCGCCTGCCGCCGGAAGAAGGCCTCGTGGATGTCGACGTGCATCTGCTGTGGCATCGCGACCGCAAGATGAACGCAGCCGATCATGCGTTTCTCGACAGCATGGAGCGGTGCATGCAACGCTATTCGCTGGCGGAGCGGCTCGCTGGGCCGATGGCTCAAACGGCGGCGCGGATATAAAAAACGCCGCGTATAAGCGGCGTTTCTTGTCAAGGCATGCTGCGATACGTGGCGCGTAGTGCGTAGTGCGTCACGCAGTGCGGTGTGGCGAATCGCCTAGACCCCACCGGACAGGACAGACACCCCGATCGTCACAACACCCAGCACCAGATTGACGACCACCAGGCGCCGCACGGTTCCGACCGCCCGCGCGCCATCCGGCCAGTTCTGCGCCTGCACGGCGCGGCGGATACGCGGAAACACCGCGAACCGGATATGCCCAAAGATCAGCATCATCACGATGCCGAGACCCGCCATGGCATGCAGTTGCCAGGACGCATGCGCGCCGCCGAACTGCGTCAGCATGAAGCCGCCCGACAACAAAATGATGATCACCGAAGCGGCGACCCAGTTGAAGAAGCGCCCAAACACCGATTCCCACAGCGGCAGGCGCAGTTGTGGCGACAGGTCGGCGAGCGCCGGGCGCAAGCAAAAATGCGCGAACACCATACCGCCGACCCACACGGCCACACCCAGCAAATGCAAAAAGAGCGCGAGCTCGACGGCTTTGGTCATGTTGTTTCTCTCTCTCGATGATGAGGCGTGCCGCTTGTCGGCGAAAAGGGTGGACCCCTAAACGACGCTGTCCACATCTTTGCGCAACGCGGCTAATGACCGCATTCGACCGCACGTGATTCGTGCAGTTCCGCAGTTCATTGCTTTTCGCCCTTGTTTTATTTATTGTGCCGGCGCACGTTTTAGCGCGACGGCCCCCGGATTTTGCTACTTGCCGCGTGCGCTGCCTGTGGTTGAAGGCCACGCACGCGGTACTGCCACTGTACTTCTTCGTTAAGCCGGCAACGCCGGCCGCATGCCCAACACCTTCAACTTCGTGTCCGGCGCGCGGCCCTTGCGGGCGCGCTTGCCGATATTCGGCGTGAGCGCCGCGCCGCTCAGCGTTTCTTCATACGCTTTGCCGCCACGACCGGTGCCCAGCAGCACGACACCCGCTTTGCCGATAGCCAGCGCCTGCGTCAGCGTTTCCTTGTCGTCGAGCGCCATGAGCGTGACGCCACGGCCGCCGCCCGAGAGCGTCTTCATCTCGTCGAGACCAAACACCAGCAAACGGCCGCCACCCGACAGACAGGCGACGTGGGTCGCATCCGGCAGCATGGGCATCGGTACGAGCGGCGCTGCGCCCTCGTCGATGGTCATGAAGGACTTACCGGCCTTCACGCGGCTCACCATATCGCCCACCTTGGCGATAAAGCCGAAGCCGTTGTTCGATGCCAGCAGCAAGGCCTGGTCCGCCGGCGCAGCGTAGTAGTGCATCAGGTGGCTGCCCGACTCGAGTTCGATCAACGAGGTGACCGGCACGCCGTCGCCGCGGCCGCCCGGCAGAAGCGCCACCGCGACCGAATAGACGCGCCCGTTGCTTCCCCACGCAATCAGCGTATCGGGCGTGCGGCACTGGAACGCCGCGTAGAGTGCGTCGCCCGCCTTGAAGGTGAAACCAGCCGGATCGAGCCCATGACCCTTCAGCGCTCGCACCCAGCCCTTCTGCGACATCACCACCGTGACCGGTTCGTCGACCACGCGGGCTTCGAACGTCGCGCGCTTTTCCTGCTGGATCAGCGTGCGGCGCTCGTCGCCGTATTGCTTCGCGTCGCCTTCGATTTCCTTGATGAGCAGGCGCTTCATCGCCGAGTCGCTGCCGAGCAGCTCTTCAAGCTTGGTCTTTTCGTCGCGCAGTTCGGCCAGTTCCTTCTCGATCTTGATCGCTTCCAAGCGCGCCAACTGACGCAGCCGGATTTCGAGAATGTCCTCGGCCTGGCGATCGGAGAGGCTGAATGCCGCGATCAGCGCAGCCTTCGGCTCATCCGACTCGCGGATGATGCGGATGACTTCGTCGATGTTCAAAAAGACGATCATCCGGCCTTCGAGGATGTGAATCCGGTCGTTCACCTTGCTCAAACGGTGCCGCGTGCGACGCGTGACCGTGGCCTTGCGGAACGCGATCCACTCGTCGAGCATTTCGCGCAGGTTCTTCTGACACGGCCGTCCATCGCCGCCGACCATCACGAGATTGAGCGATGCGTTCGATTCGAGGCTGGTATGCGCGAGCAGTGTATTGACGAATTCGGTCTGATCGATGCGGCTCGACTTTGGTTCGAACACGAGACGAACCGGCGAATCACGCCCCGACTCGTCGCGCACGGCGTCGAGCAGCGCGAGCATCGTCTGCTTCGTCTGCAGTTGTTCGGGCGTGAGCGTCTTCTTGCCGAGCTTGATCTTCGGATTGGTCTGCTCTTCGATTTCCTCGAGCACCTTCTGCGCAGCCGTGTTCGGCGGCAGTTCGGTGATCACCAGTTGCCACTGGCCGCGCGCAAGGTCTTCGATTTTCCAGCGAGCCCGCACCTTCAGGGTGCCACGGCCGCTTTCGTAAGCCGCAGAGATTTCCGCTTCGCTCGAAATGATCTGGCCGCCGCCCGGGAAGTCCGGCCCCGCGATGTGCTGCATCAGCTCGGCATGCTGGATCTTTTCGTTGCGGATCATCGCCACCGCCGCAGCGGCGACTTCGCGCAGATTGTGCGACGGGATTTCCGTGGCGAGACCCACCGCGATGCCCGAAGCGCCATTCAGCAGCACGAACGGCAAACGCGCCGGCAACAGCTTCGGCTCCTGGAACGAACCGTCGTAGTTGGCCACGAAGTCGACCGTGCCTTGGTCGATTTCGTCCAGCAGCAGCTTGGCGATCGGCGCCAAGCGAGCTTCGGTGTACCGCATGGCGGCCGCGCCGTCGCCGTCGCGCGAACCGAAGTTGCCCTGGCCGTCGATCAGCGGGTAGCGCATCGAAAAGTCTTGCGCAAGGCGCACCAGTGCGTCGTACGCCGACTGGTCGCCGTGCGGGTGATACTTACCGAGCACGTCACCCACCACGCGCGCGGATTTCACCGGCTTCGCGTTGTCGGAGAGACCCATGTCGTTCATCGCGAACAGGATGCGCCGCTGCACCGGCTTCTGGCCGTCGCAGACGTCCGGCAGCGCGCGCCCCTTGACGACGCTCACCGCGTAGTCGAGGTACGCCCGCTCGGCGTAGTTGCCGAGGGTCAGGGATTCGCCGGGCGGCACCGCCTCGGTGAAAAGATCGGGAGTGTTGTCGTCCATCTAGATTCCGTATCCGTATGTGGCGTGAAGGAACGCTGTGCGAGCAGGCCTGGTACAGGCGCTCAACTCAGATATCCGCTTCGACTTCGTTACCCTTTTCTTCGAGCCAGTTGCGCCGCGACGCCGCTTCGCCCTTGCCCATTAGCATGGTCATGCGCGCGACCGTCGCGTCATAGTCAAGCTCGCCCAGCGCGACCGGCGACAGACGCCGCGTGTCCGGATTCATCGTGGTGTCCCACAACTGTTCGGCGCTCATTTCGCCGAGACCTTTGAAGCGGCTGATGGACCACTGCGTCTCACGCACGCCGTCCTTGCGCAGCTTGTCGAGGATCGCTTCGAGCTCACCGTCATCCAGCGCGTAGAGCTTCTGCGCGGGCTTCTTGCCGCGAGCCGGCGCATCGACACGGAACAGCGGCGGACGCGCCACGCACACATGACCACGCTCGATCAGTTGCGGGAAGTGCTTGAAGAACAACGTCAGCAAGAGCACCTGAATGTGCGCGCCGTCCACGTCAGCGTCGGAGAGGATGCAAATCTTGCCGTAGCGCAGATTGGCCAGATCGACGTGATCGTCGGGGCTGTGCGGATCGACGCCGATCGCCACCGAAATGTCGTGCACTTCGTTGTTAGCGAAAAGCCTGTCGCGCTCGGTTTCCCACGTATTCAGCACCTTGCCGCGCAGCGGCAGGATGGCCTGATATTCCTTGTCGCGGCCCATCTTGGCCGAGCCGCCGGCGGAGTCGCCCTCGACGAGGAACAGTTCGTTGCGCGAGATATCGGTGGATTCGCAATCGGTCAGCTTGCCCGGCAAAACGGCCACGCCCGAACTCTTGCGCTTCTCCACTTTCTGGCCGGCGCGCGTGCGGGCTTGCGCCTGCTTGATGACGAGATCCGCGAGCTTCTTGCCGTGCTCGACGTGCTGGTTGAGCCACAACTCGAGCGCCGGACGCGCGAACGACGACACCAGCTTGACCGCGTCACGGCTATTCAGGCGCTCCTTGATCTGCCCCTGAAACTGCGGATCGAGCACCTTCGCCGACAGCACGAACGACACGCGCGCAAACACGTCTTCCGCGAGCAGCTTGACGCCCTTCGGCTGCAGATTGTGCAGCTCGACAAAACTCTTGACCGCCTGGAACAGACCGTCGCGCAGACCGGATTCGTGCGTGCCGCCCGCAGGCGTCGGAATCAGGTTGACGTAGGACTCGCGCGTAAGCGGCCCCTCTTCGCTCCAGGCCACCACCCACGCCGCGCCCTCGCCTTCCGCGAAGGTTTCTTCGTTCGAGCGCGAGCTCTCAGCGTAGCGTTCGCCTTCGAAGAGCGGAATCAGCAGATCGCTGCCGTTCATGCCTTCGAGCAGATAGCCGCGCAGACCGTCCTCGTACTTCCAAGTTTGACGTTCGCCGGTTTTCTCGTTGACGAGCGTGACTTCGACGCCCGGCAACAGCACCGCTTTCGAACGCAGCAGACGCTGCAGTTCGCCGAGCGGCAGGTTAGGCGAATCGAAATACTTCGGGTTGGCCCATGCAGTAACGCGCGTGCCGGACTTCTTCTCGCCTTTGGCGGCTGAGCGCACTTGCAGTTGTTTGGCCACATCGCCGTCGGCAAAGCCCAGTTCGGCGACCTTGCCGTCGCGCCAGACGGTGACGTCGAGGCGCGTGGACAGCGCGTTGGTGACCGAGACGCCCACGCCGTGCAGACCGCCCGAGAACGTGTACGCGCCGCCGGCGGCCTTGTCGAACTTACCGCCTGCGTGGAGGCGCGTGAAAACGATTTCGACGACCGGCACGCCCTCTTCGGGATGCATGCCGAACGGGATACCGCGGCCGTCGTCTTCGACGGACACCGACTGGTCCGCGTGCAGCGTGACCGTGATCTGCCGGCCGTAGCCGCCGAGGGCTTCGTCCGAGGCGTTGTCGATGACTTCCTGAATGATGTGCAGCGGATTCTCGGTGCGGGTGTACATGCCGGGCCGTTGCTTGACCGGCTCCAGGCCCTTCAACACCTTGATCGACGCTTCGCTATACGCGGCGTTTGGCTTTTTCGTAGACATGGTTGACTCGGGTCCGACGGTTCATCGTTGTCCACAGGTCCTGTGGACAGGTCCGTGGACAATGCGTTGAGTTTTCAAAAAAAGCGAAACGAAACAACTGGGTGGGTGGGGTGCCCGCAGGGCGGGCAAACTTTTTGTAGCCGGGCGCTCCCCGGCGCAGCGCTAAAGCGGCGCGGCCGGCGCGAGCGCCCGGAGCAAGCCTGTTCGCGGGGTATTTTACTGATTTCGATACAGGCGGCAATTCACAGCGTGCCGGATTGGCCGTTCGGACAAGGGTGGGCGTCCAGTTGCAGTCCGATTGCGAGACATGGGGCCGCCCTCGGTTCGCCCGCACCCGGCCTGAGGGCGAACCGCTGCTGCGCGTCACTTCCGCTTGCTCTCCAGCTCGTCCCACCGTTCCATCGCTGCCAGCAGTTCTTCCTCAATCGCCGCGTAGCGTGCCGTCAGCCGCGTGCCTTCCGCTGCATCCCTGGCGAAGATCGAACCGTCTTCGAGCTGCGCGCCAATCGTCTTTTGCTCGGCTTCCAGCGCGGCGATGTGCGCCGGCAGCGCATCGAGCTCGCGCTGATCCTTGAACGACAGCTTGGCGGCGCGTTGCGCAGTACGGCCCGCCGCAGCGCCGCTGTCCTTCGGCGCCGCTTCCTTGGCGGCTTCTTTCTGCGCGTCTTGCGCCATCTGCTGCGAACGGTCGCGCTGAATCTGCCAGTCCGTGAAGCCGCCGACGTACTCGCGCCACTTGCCGCCGCCCTCCGCCGCGAACACCGAGGTCACAACGTTGTCCAGAAACGCGCGATCGTGGCTGACCAGCAGCACCGTGCCGTCGTACTCGGTGAGCAGTTCTTCGAGCAGTTCAAGCGTCGGGATATCGAGGTCGTTGGTCGGTTCGTCGAGCACCAGCACGTTGGCCGGCCGCGCGAACAGACGCGCCAGCAGCAGACGATTGCGCTCGCCGCCCGAGAGCGACTTGACCGGCGACCGCGCACGTTCCGGCGCGAACAGGAAGTCGCCCAGATAGCTCATCACGTGCTTTTTCTGGCCGTTGACTTCAACCCATTCGCTGCCCGGACTGATCGTATCGGCGAGACTCTTGTCCAGATCGAGCTGCGCGCGCATCTGGTCGAAATACGCGACTTGTAGATTGGTGCCGATCCGGACCGTGCCTGCGTCCGGCGGCAACTCGCCGAGGATCATCTTCAGCAGCGTGGTCTTGCCAGCGCCGTTCGGGCCGACAAAGCCGATCTTGTCGCCGCGCATGACCGTGGCCGTGAAACTGTCGACCACCGTGCGCGAGCCGTAGCGCTTGGTCACATCGGTCAGTTCGGCGACGATCTTGCCGGACTTTTCGCCCTGCCCCACGTCGAGCTTGACGTTGCCCTGCACGTTGCGGCGCTCGGCG
Organism: Paraburkholderia sp. EB58; assembly: GCF_050436665.1. Taxonomy (NCBI): domain Bacteria; kingdom Pseudomonadati; phylum Pseudomonadota; class Betaproteobacteria; order Burkholderiales; family Burkholderiaceae; genus Paraburkholderia; species Paraburkholderia sp. EB58. The sequence goes on from NZ_JBNDMQ010000019.1 coordinate 34,523, forward strand.
CGCTCGTTGCGCATCTGCACGAGCCGCGCAATCCGGCCGACGCTGCGCGTGCGACGGGCTTCCACGCCCTTGCGGATCCACACTTCTTCCTGTGCGAGCAGCTTGTCGAATTTGGCCGCTTCCACTTGCTCGACTTCGAGCTGCTGCGCCTTGCGGGTCTGGTAGGCGCTGAAATTGCCCGGATACGACAGCAGACGGCCGCGATCCAATTCGACGATGCGCGTGGCGACGCGGTCGAGGAATGCGCGATCGTGGGTAATGAACAGCAGCCCGGCGCGCAGCGAAACCAGCAGGTCTTCGAGCCAGCGGATACCGTCGAAGTCGAGGTGGTTGGTGGGTTCGTCCAGCAGCAGTACGTCCGGCTGCACGACCAGCGCCCGTGCCAGCGCGACGCGCTTCTGCATGCCGCCCGAAAGCGAGCCGACCCGCGCCTCGCCGTTCAGGCCGATCTGCTGCAGCGTGGTGGCCACGCGCGTGCTCCAGTTCCAGGCGTCCGAGTGGTCCAGCGCCGATTGCAGCGTGTTCATGCGCGACATCAGGGCGTCATGCTGCTGGCCTTCCGGCTCGTCCGCGAGTTGGTTAGCGACCGCGTCGTATTCGTCCAGCAGCGCGCGGGCGTGGGTGAGACCGGCGGCGACCGCGTCGAACACCGTGTCGTCCGTATCGAACTCCGGCTCCTGCGGCACGTAGACCGAAGTCAGGCCCTGCTGACGGGTGACGAGGCCGTCGTCAGGCTTGCTCAGATCGGCGACGATCTTCAGCAGCGACGACTTGCCCGCGCCATTGCGACCGATCAGCCCAACCCGCTCCCCCGCTTCGAGAGAGAAATCCGCGTGATCGAGCAACGCGACGTGACCGAACGCAAGTTGCGCCCCGGTAATGGTGTAAAGCGACATGGAGATTTGGAGGAGAAGACAGCAATGAGCCGGAACCGCTCATTGTACCGGGCGCGCGCGCGGTTGCCTGGATGCCGGAAGATATAGGCTGGGTGGCCGGGGGTGGCACCTGCGACATCGGAGCAAATCAGCGGATTGTCAAATTCCGGTAATATTGCGGGTCGCCGCGCGCCCCAAAAAGGGGCAGACTGCGCGGATTGTTGTAGTGAACTGAAGAAAGAGTGTGTCGTGAGCGAAGTCATTGTTGAGTACAAAAGCTGGGTCTGCCTGATTTGCGGCTGGATCTATAACGAAGAAGAAGGTCTGCCGGAAGACGACATCGCGGCGGGCACGCGCTTCGCCGATATCCCGGAAGACTGGCGCTGCCCGCTGTGCGACGTGGGCAAGGCGGAATTCGCAGTCGTGGAGTTCTGAAGCAACTCCGCGGATGCCGGCGCGCGACCCGAGGATGGCCGCGCGTGGCGATCTGAACGGCCCGGCAGACTTGGCGTCTGCTGGGCCGTTTTGCTTTTGTTGGTGGGATTAAGGGCAGGCGATTCCGCGCTACGGCGGCTCGACCAATGACAGCACTGGCTTCTTCATGGCGCTGGTAAATCAGGAGTTGCGCTTAGTTGCTCACGCTGTCCCTGATCGCTTGTTCGATGATTGACAGCCCCCTGTCGATCTCAGCCTCGGCGATAGTCAGCGGTGGAGCGAGGCGGAAAACGTCGCCCAATCCCGGCAACTGCACGATATTCATGTGCAAACCGAGTTCGAGGCAGCGACGCGTGATCGCAGCGGAAAGAGCCGGAGCCGCGCTTTGCGTTGCTCTGTCGCCGACGATTTCGATCCCTAGCATCAAACCACGTCCACGCACATCGCCGATGCATTCGAAGCGGCTTTGAAGCGCCTCCAGGCCGTCGCGCAAACGGCGACCGATTTTGCCGGCGCGCTCGACCAGCCCATCCCGTTCAATGATCTCGATGACTTTGAGGCCGACAGCGGCCGGCATCGGATCCGACACGTGCGTCGTATAAAAGAGAAACCCGCGTTCGTGTGCCTGATTCTCGATTTCCTGAGTCGTCAGCACGGCAGCCAGTGGAAGGCCTGCGCCAAGCGTTTTGGACAAGGTCAGGAGGTCCGGCACCACGCCGTCACGCTCACACGCGAACATCGTTCCGGTTCTGCCCATGCCGGTCTGAGCTTCGTCCACGATCAAGAGCATGCCCCGCTCGGCACACTTCGCCTGCAAAGCCCGCATATAGCCTTGCGGCAGTTCGATCAGGCCACCCGAACTCAGGATAGGCTCGGCGATGAACGCTGCTAGGCTGCCGCTGGACTGCCTGTCGACGAGGTCGAATGCGTAGTCGAGTTCAGCGGCCCAGTCATAGACACCGTTGCGTTCGAATCGTGGCCGGTACGGATACGGCGCCGGAATAGCAAAGGACCCCACGGCGGCCGGACCGTAACCCTTGCGACCCGCGCTGTAGGTGGCCGACGCTGCGCCGCCCGTCATGCCGTGCCATGATTGCGCGAAGCTGATGATCTCGTGCCGGCCAGTGACGAGCTTTGCCATCTTGATCGCCGCCTCGTTGGCTTCGCCACCGGTGCTGAGTAGCAAGGAGCGTTCAAGTCCTGCGGGCGCGATGCCGGCGAGGCGCGTCGCAAGGTCCACTACCGGGCGGGAGAGCATCCCGCTGAAAAGGTGGGTGAGATTGTGTGCGCTCTCGGCGATAACTTCGGCGATTTCCGGATGAGAGTGACCGAGCACGGCGCTCATCTGTCCTGAGGTGAAGTCGAGTATCGCGCGGCCATTCGAATCGTAGACATTGCTGCCACTGGCCCGCTCGATTATGACGGGCGAGAATGTACCGCCGTAGCGGATCAGGTGCCGCTGGGCGTTTGACCAAAAATCCCGATCGGTTTGTGCTGACATGACTTGTGTCCAGAGTGGAAGGCGAGCGTGCCGAAGATCAATGTATGCGATCTGCGCCGGTGGGAAGAAACGAAAAGTTCTGATGCCTCCCATTTGAGGAGTTGATGCCGCCATGTTGCAGCTGGATTTCGATTTGCTCAGGACGTTCGTCGCGATTGCGGACACCGGCTCGCTCACGCGCGCGGCGGCGGAAGTGGGCCGCACCCAATCGGCGATCAGCATGCAGCTCAAGAGGATCGAAGAGATCGTCGACGGTGCAGTGCTGGTGCGTACCGCACGCGGCGTGGAACTCACGTCGCGCGGGAATCGACTGCTGTCGCACGCTCGAAGGTTGGTAAGAGCACATGACGAGGCGCTGCTCGATGTGACCGATCGTGGTCTCGTCGGTTCGGTGAGGCTCGGATGTCCCGAGGATTATTGCACCGAGTTCCTCCCGGTCGTGTTACGAGCGATAGCGGCGCAGCATCCGCGGGTCGCGCTGGAAGTCGTATGTGCGCCTACGCCCTTGCTCGAGAAAATGCTCGATGCACGGCGTGTTGATGTGGCGCTCGTCTCGCTTGCGCCGGAGGGGAACCTGGAGCGGGTGATTCGCTGGGAGGATCTGGTGTGGATTGCTTCGCAGGACTTCTATCCGCCAAGTGATGGTCCTTTGCAGATAGCGTTGTCGGTTCCCGAGACGCTCGACCATCAGGCCGCGCGGCGTGTGCTCGAGGCTGCCAATGTCAGTTACCGTGTGGCTTATGAGAGCGTCAGCAAGGATGGTCTGCTGGCGATCGTGAGGGCGGGGATTGCTGTCGCTGTGTTGACGAGAGGGGCCGTTCCGGCGGATTTGCGGATCATGCCTGTTGGGGAGCGGCTTCCTGAGTTGCCCCGTGTTGGGATTGCTGTTGCTTCGTACTCGGGGGCAGTTGATTCGCTTGTTGTGGAGAGTGTGAAGGAGCTTATGATTCGCACGTTGAGGACTATGGCGCCGGTTTTGTCTTAGGTGTTCCGACGGGGCTGGGGTAGTTTCAGCTGTGCTGTGTTGTTTGTGTAACGCCAGAAAACATGCGGTAAGGCTGCGTCACAAAACTTTGTTGTCCTGCGTGAGTCTGTATTGGCCGATACCACTACGGCTCAATTCACTATGCGCGCACCAATAGTTGGGATGCTTCTCGTGGCAATAATCTGCGCGTTCGCGGTGACGTCGTGTGACCTTGAAACCACCGAGGATTTCTTTTTCGATGATGAATTTTATGGGGCGGAGCAGCCGCAGACTTGCTTCGGAGATGCGCACTATCCGTTGGGGTTTAGAACCGTGGTGCATGATGACTTTTGTCATGGGTTTGGGAGGTTGCAGGCTGCTTACGATCGCTACCACTTCACCTATGTTGATGCGATTAATGAGGCGACGACGCTGCCTATGGAGCGGCTGGCGCTTGGGGAGGGGGAACGGCAGGGCACTCGGGTGGGTCGCTCGGATTCTGGAGTGTCTGTTGGTATTTCGGATGCGTCGCGAATTACTGGGCCGTGAGCATCATCGTGCCATTGCTGTTCGGCCTTTCGTCGTGCTTTTGGGCAGTCAGCGAATCGGTTCCAATAGGAGACGTGGCCTCGAATGGGCCCTGCCCCCTGTAGATTTTCGGTTCTGTTTCCCGCGCCTCAGCCTCCGCCCGCCTCTTTGACCTGGAGCGTTTTTGCTATACTCTGCCCTCGCTGCCCATTGGCAGTATTGAAACCATGGTTTTCCCGTCTCAGAGCCAGTCGTAGCGCCAGTTCGGTTGGCGCGGCTACAGAATCAGTTTAGACGGATGTAAACTAGGGTTGACAGGGCACAGCGGCGCTTCGCTTAGGACGAAGCAGAAAAGCCGGAAACACCCAGGGCTGGGGTTAAGAGACCGATTGAAAAGGTTTCAGCCCACCCGTTAAACGGAGTCTATCTCCCCGTAGTTCAATGGATAGAACAAGTGCCTCCTAAGCGCTAGATACAGGTTCGATTCCTGTCGGGGGGACCATCCTAGTTCCCAGCATCTCCCAAGCTTGCCAAGAAAGCCCCGCCATGCCTTGCACTACGGGGCTTTTTGCTGCCACCACTACTAAGGGTTGCCCGCTACTAGCAACTCTCGAGATGATGCAGCAATGGGCCGACTATCTTGATACGGCCACCGCATCAAACCCATGCCTCGCGTTTCCCGCAGCGTAAAAAGCCGGCGGCAGCACATTGAACGCTTTGTGCAGCCACTCGAGGTAAATCAATCCCATTCCGCCACCCCTCCGTGCCGCGAGCATGTGCCGGAATGATGTCGGCTGAAGCTGTACGTGCCGTCGACGCACCTGGCCGATGCGCCAGTAGGCACACTGCCATTTTTCGTTTTCGCGGGCGAGTGGACTTCCTGGCCCGACTTGTTGACGTAGTGCCCATGCGAGGTCAGTTCGGCTTCATTGGGCTGCGCCCATACATCAGAAGCGGGCGGCCGAGCATAAATTAACGAAGAGGAGAAGGCGCACGCGATGACAGCCACCGATACGACCGCCCTCATCGCCCCGGCGGTAAGATGATTCACAGACGGTCCTTTGACATCGCATCTATCGCTGCGTTATTTGGAGGTCGTACAGAGTGCCGACGCCTGTTTGGCATACTCCAGTTCCGCCTTTGCTCCATTGCGATAAATAATAGGCAAGTCGAAAGCGTGTCGGACGATTTTTTGCAGGCCGCAGTCGCTTGCGAGGTCGGAATCGATCCGGCTTCGCATGCTACGATTCCTTCAAATTCCGGATGGAGACTGCCATGTGGGACAAGATCGAACACGAAGGCTTTGAAATCTGGGTACTTCCCATCCCTGCATACGGGCCGCCGGCTCCAGCCACCCTATGGCATTACTCTGCGTACGTCTGTCGGCACGGTGCCGAGCCTCACCTTGAGGGGCAAAGCACGCGGTTCTATGAACTCATCAAGACGTTTGGCAGCGAAGACGAGGCGCGCGACGCAGGGTATCGCGCAGGACGCCGCGTTGTTGATAGCTTCGCCGGCTAATTCCCCGTTCACCTCCCCTCGCTCAAAGCTGGGGGTTGATCTGGATCAGGGCGATCGTCACAAACTAGCGACCCGCCAAGCTCGCTTTCAACCACTCCGCAATCGCGCCCAACATTTCCACCCCCTGCGGAAACCTTGCAACCTGGCTCGGCGTCACCGGAAAGTTATGTCCCATATCCGGCGCATGCAGATGGGTCACCGCCACGCCCGCCTCCTTCAACTTCTCCGCATACGCGATCCCCTCATCACGCAACACGTCATAGTGCGCAGTGGTCACCAGCGTCGGCGGAAGCTTAGGCACTTCGCGCAACCGCAGCGGCGCGACGTTCAAGTCCTCAGCCGAAACCCCCGGCGCATACAGTTCCCAGAACCATCGCATCAGACTCCCCTCGAGCCCGTAGCCGCTCGCGTTCTCTGCATAGGATGGATGCTCCGCGCTCGGATGATCCGTAACGGGGTAAAGCAACAGCAGCGCGCGCAACGCATGCGCCTTCGCCGACCCATCGGCACAAAGCCGGTTAGCTGTCACCGCGGCCAGATTCGCCCCGGCACTATCACCACCCAGAACCAGCCTCGACGCGTCACCACCAAACTCATGCGCGTGCTCAGCCACCCAATCAAAAGCCGCTAGCGTATCTTCCAACGCCGCCGGATAAGGATGCTCCGGCGCGAGCCGATACTCGACCGACACAATGATCACACCGGCCGCCTCGCTCAGCAGACGGCAGAACGGATCGACGGTCGCCACCGCGCCGACCACCCACCCGCCCCCATGCGTGTACACCATCACCGGACGAGCGGCGTTTCCACCCGGAGGCAAATAAACCCGCGCCCCCAGCCCAGCGGCAATCTCCACATCACGCGTCTCAACACCATTCGGCAAACCGGCAATGGACTCGCGGCTTTCCAGCGCACGCATCATGAAACCGCGCGCCATGCGCACCCGCTCCTCGTTCGACGTAGCCGGAGGCAGCGCACCTGTGGCTATAGCCTGCTCATCCAGAAAACGACGTACAGCTGCATCAAACGGCTTACGCTCTGTCATAAAAAATCCCGGCCCGTGCGGCGAATGATCGAAGTGGATGAAAAATACCGCAAAAGCCAATCCGCTGCTGCGGCGCGCGCAACCACCCATCAATCCGTCCGCATAAGCAAACAGGCCCGCATCTCCATCGAGATGCGGGCCTGTTCCCTATCGACAACCGCTAACCCACAGACACCCTAAGCTATCTGCAGTCGTGCCAGCCGCAATCCATTAACGAGCGTTAGCAACCGGCGGCGAGTACGTGCTAATCGTCGTTTCACCGCGCTGTCCCGCTTGAGTCGAACCATTGGCACCCGAACCATAACCGGTCGTATTAGCTTGCGCAGTGGCGTTTTGTGCAGCCACGCGAGCTTCTGCGGCCTGAATGTTTGCCGGGTAGTCGTAGTCGTTCGCCGTCGCCGGGTTGTAGCCGGCCTTCTCGAGTTGAATCAGCTCATTGCGAACCTGTGCACGCGTCACCGGTTCATTCGTCTGAGCAAATGAAACGATCGGCGCGGCCAAAACAGCGGCAAGAGCAACAGCCTTGATGAGCGACTTCATGGTGAGACCTCCAGAGATTGTTTTGTACGGCGCTACAAACTTGAATGTCTGCAGCCAGTAACGACAGTCTAGAGGCCTTGAATCCTAGGGTGAAGACCGGGATTTCGAATTCACTATTGCCGTAAACCTCACAATCACCCGCGCCATGCGACCACTCAATCCGCTGGGCATAAATTGACGCCATATTCCTGCCGTATTCGTCTGATTGACCCGGATCGCGCACGCGTACTCTTCAATCCATGCAGTGGCTGGACTAAATGCGATTCGACGGATTCCTTCCTAATGACATCGGATACACGTCACCATCGTGCGCCCATCAACTCATCTCATTCACCAGACGTAATCGACACGGCCGGACCAGCCGGCAGGATTCACGGGGACAAACATGAACACGTTTATCGACGAAGGCATCGCGCATATCGCTCGTGTGATGCGGCCCGCCTTGCACGGGGATCTCGGCGGCTCCTATCTGCCGTCCGCTTACTGGCGCCAACGTCTTTACCAGATTCTCGACACCACGCACCTCACGAATGCGCAGCTTCGCACTGTCGATAGCCTTTTGCTGGAACTGGACGAGTTCGATCTCTGCACCAAGCTGCCCTCGTCCCGCCAGCCCCAACTTCAACTGGTCCAGTAGCGTCTCGCCAGCTCCACAAAGACAGGCCGTCGGTTCGGACTGCAGATAAAGGAAAGAGCCTAGCTGTCATGCCTTCGCGACGGTAGGCCATCCGAGACGCGCCGCTCGCCGCAGACCTGACTCAACCACCAGGCGATGAAACGGCGCGATCAACGTAATGTAAGTCCGCCCCAGACGGTTATGGCAATGCACGACCGTTGAGACAATCAGATACGGGCGCGGTCCTGTCGAAAGCGCCCTCATCTCACGCATCACCGAGACCCGGAAGTCGAGATGCTTGTCGTCCTCGCCCAGAATGATCTCGTGCGGCCGCCGCTCGTAAATCCTGAAGATGTTGACGCGCTCATCGCCCGCTGGCTTGGGTGAGGTTCGCAACTCCCTCGCGGTCTTGATGCCGAAGCCGGCAACCAATGCATCACGCACCGACAAAAGCCCCGCCACCCACGAAGGTTGATGGGCAAACATAAATCGCGCTAACACCTCGGGATCGGGAATCGCATCGTCGGGCAAGCGGATAGCGTAAGCATCCGCCAGATAGGGCGTGTTGTACATTCCCGCCACACGCGAATCGCCAGGAACCGACACCGGCGCGACCGACCACTCTGTTGTTTGCATGGCTACTAGACACCCAGGTGAAAATCAACAATCGCCGGCACGATAGGACGGCTGTTCGCTACGCCTAATCGACAACCCGCCGAATAAATTAGGACTCTAGATTAATATCCCAGCCATCAGGGCATCCGCTCATCGAAGCGGATCCCCATGTCATCACATCAACAACGCCCGCCTCACTGAAGCCACTTGCGCACATCCTGTTCCCACGCAGGCTGCCCACAGGACGAAGGATTCTCCGGTCCCAGCACGGTAATGTAGCCGTGCGTCTTCATGCACGCTTCGTACGCTCGCACTTTCACGCAGCGTCCCTGCCCCGCGCTTTGCGCCGCGGCCTTGCAAACGGCAATGGAATGATCCATCGGTCCAAAATCCAGATCGTCGGCACGCGACGTAATAGGCGCATCGGCCCCGGTGGCAGAGAACTCAACCGGACCGCCCTGGGTGCATGCCGTGAGCGACACGGCCGCAGCCATGGCGCCAGCCAACAGAAGTGAACCGCGGAATTTCATCGTCCCGTCTCCGTTTGTCTTGACCGGCCCATCATACGCCGAGCGCCGGAATTGGTGGAGCGGTGTCGAGCGGCTTCTTTTCGGCGATAATCGCCGCCATCCGCCTGCCCAGGTCCGTGCGTCGCAATCGCGTCGCACGGGATACGACAGACCAGCCAAACACCGCGATCGAAGACTATCTGGTAGGGCGACGTTAAACCGGTCGTTCCGGCACGCCCCAACCCATGCATCCTATGAGCAAGACAGCGAACCCTCAGCGCCAGGTCGACACCCTGCTTCGCCAAGCCGTGGTCCTACAGCAAAACGGCGCGTACGCCGAGGCGGAGGACATTTACCGCGAGATTCTTAAGGGGCGGCCCAAGCACTTCGACGCCATCCAGTTGCTAGGCGCACTGGCGCTCCAGTCGGACCGCCTGGAAGAAGGCATCGAACTGCTGAAAAAGGCGGTCGCGATCAATGGCATGCAGGCGCCGATTCACTCCAATCTCGCCTTTGCCTACAACGCCTTGCGGCGCTTCAAGGAAGGGCTCGCCAGTGCGAATCGCGCGCTTGCGTTGCAAGCCGATTTCGTCGATGCCTTGAACAATCGCGGTAACGCACTAGCCGGTCTGGATGCCCCCGCCGAAGCGCTGGTGAGCTTTGAACGCGCCCTGAAGTTGCGCCCTGAGTTCGCGCCGACATGGAGCAACCGAGCCTGCGTGCTACGCGATCTCGGCCGTCCCGCGGACGCCCTTGCGAGCTGCGACCAGGCCATCGCGTTGCAACCGGACTACGCGGATGCATGGAGCAATCGCGCGAACGCCTTGAGCGATCTAAACCGCCCGCTAGATGCGCAACAAAGCTACCAGCGCGCACTCGAATTCGCGCCTGCATTTGCTGACGCGTGGAACAACCTAGGGCTCACGCTCGTCGACCTGAATCAGCACGAGCAAGCGCTGCAGAGCTACGAGCGCGCGATCACGCTGAGCCCCGAATTCGCCGAAGCGCACTGGAACGAATCCCTCTGCCTGTTGCAACTGGGCCGGCTTGAAGAAGGCTGGCAAAAGTATGAGTGGCGCTGGAAACGCAATCGGATCAAGGCGAGCCAGCGGGTCTTCGAGCAGCCATTGTGGCTGGGTGATTTCTCTATCGCCGGCAAGACCATCCTTCTGCACGCGGAACAGGGCCTTGGCGATACGCTGCAGTTCTGCCGCTACGCCGCGCTGGTGTCGGGCCTCGGCGCAAAGGTCGTCCTCGAAGTCCCGTCTGAACTGATCCGGCTACTGACGAATCTGGACGGCGTGACCCAGTTGATCGAGCAGGGTCAACCGCTGCCGCCATTTGATTGCCATTGTCCGTTGCTCAGCCTGCCGCTCGCGTTCAAGACGGAGCTTGCGAGCATTCCCGGGACCACGCCCTACCTCTTCGCTGACACGCAAGCCTCGCAACGCTGGGCCGAGCGCATTGCACACAATGCCGAAAGCGATGAACTCAAAGTGGGCCTGGTCTGGGCGGGCGGAAGTCGACCGCATGTGGCGGAATTGAGAAAAAACGACGCCCGACGTTCGATCACGCTCGACGCGCTGCGGCCGATCCTCGAAGTCCCGCATGTCCGCTTCTACAGTTTGCAGAAAGGCCCGGCATCGCAGCAACTGACGCAGACGGCGGAGCTCGGCCAGCAGGTCATCGATTACACGGAAGAACTCACGGACTTCGCCGACACCGCCGCGCTGGTTGCAAACCTCGACCTGGTGATCTCGGTGGATACCGCCGTGGCCCACCTTGCCGGCGCGCTCGGCAAACCCGTATGGATACTGAATCGCTTCGACACCTGCTGGCGCTGGATGCTCGAGCGCCAGGACAGCCCGTGGTACCCGAGCGCGCAGTTGTTTCGCCAGCCGGTGCTGGGCGATTGGGACAGCGCGATCCAGTCAGCACGGGCGGCGCTTGCAACGCGTGCCGGGACCGATATCACGGAACGATAGACGGCGGGCAACGCAGTCCAAAGCGGACACGCCGCACCGCCGCCTCGACGCGCGCATCAATCGCGCTTCGGAATGTTGAGTCCACGCACCACCGCCGGACGAGCGACGAACGCATCCAGCACCCGCTTGACGTTCGGGAAATCCGCAATCCCCACCAGATCACCCGCCTCGTAAAAGCCGATCAGATTGCGCACCCACGGGAAGGTCGCGATATCCGCGATCGTGTAGGCGTCGCCCATGATCCACGCGCGCCCCGTCAGCCGCTTCTCCAGCACGCCGAGCAAGCGCTTCGATTCCTCGATGTACCGGTCGCGCGGGCGCTTGTCCTCATACTCCTTGCCGGCGAATTTGTGGAAGAAGCCCACCTGGCCGAACATCGGGCCAATGCCGCCCATCTGGAACATCACCCATTGAATCGTTTCGTAGCGGCCGGCGGCATCCTGAGGAATGAACTGACCGGTCTTCTCCGCCAGATAGATCAGGATCGCACCGGATTCGAACAGCGGGAGCGGTTTGCCGTCGGGTCCGTTCGGATCGATGATGGCCGGAATCTTGTTGTTCGGGTTCAGCGAGAGGAACTCGGGCGTCGATTGATCGTTCGTGTCGAAGCGCACCAGATGCGGCTCGTAAGGAAGACCGGTCTCCTCGAGCATCACCGAGACCTTGACGCCGTTGGGCGTCGGCAGTGAGTAGAGTTGCAGGCGATCGGGGTGCTGGGCCGGCCACTTGGCCGTGATGGGAAACGGGGAAAGATCGGTCATAGGGCTCTTTGGACAGGATGAATGGACGCGGCAGCGGTTATGCCTTGTCGAGGCGACCGGGTCCGGCGAACAAACGGACAATATAAACGCTCCTGCCAAACTTTTCTTGCGAGGTGCCAAGCCGGTCTGCGCTACAGTCGTGAAGCAACTACACGCCGAATCCCCGCCGTGTCAGCAGTTGTACTGATCAACTAGCGCCGCCCTCGCTGTGCCAAAACCCCGCCCATCTCACCACGGATCCTTCGTCGCGCTCCCGGCACGCCGGTTATAACCCTCGCGCCACAGTGCCGATCCCACTGACATCAACAAAACCTTCTCTTCGCCGTCCAGATATTCCCACGCCGAAGATAGCCACTCCGCGAAGCCGCCACAGACGTATTCCACATCGAGCGGCGCCTTGCCCTCCAGGTATTGCCGCTCGAACATCGAGATTACTTTTTCGGGTGTCATCGTATGCCTCCGGTCCTTTCTATGTCCCCAGTCTAGGCGAGCGGGGCGAGGCGCGGCAGATTTTGCCGCGCCTCGTATGCAGCTTGATCAGTTGCTGCAGCGCGCAAAAAAAGGCGCCGAAGCGCCTTTTCGTCAAACCGGGCTACCCGTTACGGCGCGTTCCGCTTGGCGTTGTCCTTGGCTTGTTCCTTGCCGTCACCGTACGCCTTGCGGATCTCGCCCGCGCCTTGCTGGAGGTCGCCCTTCAGTTCCTTGGCCTTGTTACCCGTGGCCTTGCCGACTGCCTCGTTAACCTTGCCCTTCACCTGTTCTCCGACACCCTTCACCTGGTCCTTATTCATGTTCCGCTCCTTGCGATTGCAGTGCCGGCGCGATTTTGCGCCAGTACTTTCCCACAGCAACGAGTGTGCCCGGCGCCGAGCCGGCCTGCGGATGCAGTTAAAAAATTTTTGCTCGCACCCCTAAAGTCAATATTTGCCCTGCCGTTAATGTGTCATGGACCATACTCAGACCGCGACGAACAACGCCTTGTTCGCAACGCTAATCGATAAGGACATTGCGCACATCCGTCGCGTAATGGAGCCCTCGCTACTCGGCGATCTGGGTGGTTCGATTCTGCCGCCCGCCTACTGGCGCAAGCGTCTCAATGCCCTGCTCGACGCCGAGCACCTGACTCACGCGCAACTGTGTGCCGTCGATGGCCTGCTGCTGAAGCTGGACCGGTTCGACCCGGCAGCGCGCCTGCCCGAGTGGAAAGCCATGCCACTCGGCGCGCACGAAAGCCGCCAGCGCCGAGCCAGCGTCTGAGCTGACAGCCCGGCTAGCGGCGAGTCAGCCTTCCCCTGCGATTCCCTTTCTTACCGGCAACCCAGTCGCTAAAAAAAAGCCGCGACCTATGCCGCGGCTCGAACACACCGTAACGCGGAGATCAGCGTTACTACTCTTAGGCTAGCAACCCATTATTAAGCTAGCAATCAATCTGAGCGCGATTTTTGCCATCGTTGACCGTAAGCCAACAGGTGCCTTGACATTCAAGCCTGTTGGCGTTCGCGAAATAGCTTCCGCGCAACGCCGGAGACGCCTCCTACCAGCCATTTTTGCGCGTTAGATGGGGGAAGATCAGGAAAAAGGGACAACTCCAGGTCATAATGTCCGCAAAAATCCCCAGCAAGGACTGCTAGTGACCCAGGCCCCACCGCTCGAGCTGCTAAAACAGGCGCGCACCCGCTTCACCCAACGAGAAATCGCCGCTCACGTCGGCAAGGACATCAAGACCGTGCGCCGCTGGGAAAAGGGCGAGACGCCGTGCCCTTCAATGCTCGAACCGGCGCTGCGCGATCTGCTGCACTCGGGCGCCGCCGGCAAGCAGGGCGCCGCAAACGGCGAGGCCAACTTCCGCTTTATCGACCTGTTCGCTGGGATCGGCGGTATTCGCATGGGCTTCGAGGCGCAGGGCGGCGCATGCGTCTTCACGAGCGAGTGGAACGATTTTTCGAAGAAGACCTACCTGGAAAACTACGGCGCGGAGCACTCGTTCATCGGCGACATCGTGTCATTTCCCGCCAACGAGGTACCGGCTCACGACGTCTTGCTCGGCGGCTTTCCCTGCCAGCCGTTTTCCATCGCCGGGGTCAGCAAGAAAAACGCTATGGGCCGGCCGCACGGTTTCGAGTGCTCTACCCAGGGGACGCTCTTCTTCGACGTCGCCCGCATTATCGCGGCCAAGCGCCCTGCCGCGTTTCTGCTGGAGAACGTGAAGAATCTGCTGTCGCACGACAAGGGCCGCACCTTCGAAGTCATCCTGCAGACGCTGCGCGACGAGCTGGGCTACGAAGTGCACTACCGCATCGTGGACGGCCAGCATTTCACGCCGCAACACCGCGAGCGGATCATCATCGTCGGCTTTCGCGGCAAGACGGCGTTCTCCTGGGATGACCTGCGGCTGCCCACCGTCGGCCCGCGCCTCGGCTCGATCCTGCATCGCACCGACGGCAGCGAACCGGTGCTGCCGTGGGACCACGACCGTTTCTTCGACCACGCGAAAAAGCGCGTCCAGCCGAAGTACACGCTAACGCCGAACCTCTGGACCTATCTGCAGAACTACGCGGAAAAGCATCGTGCGGCGGGTAACGGCTTCGGTTTTGGCATGGCCTACCCGGATAGCGTGACGCGCACCTTGTCGGCCCGTTATCACAAGGACGGCTCGGAGATTCTCGTCGCCCAGGGCAAGCGGCTGCGCCCGCGCCGTCTGACGCCACGCGAATGTGCGCGGTTGATGGGCTTTCCCGACACGTTCCGGATTCCGGTCAGCGACACTCAGGCCTACCGTCAGTTCGGCAACAGCGTCGTGATGCCGGTGATGCAGGAAGTCGCGCGCATCATGCTGCCGCATGTCCAGACGCTGCTCGCGCCGGCCCCACAGGCGCGCGTGCGCTTTAGCTGATGGTCGACATCGTCGACGCCGCCACGCGCAGCCGGATGATGTCCGGCATTCGCGGCCGCAACACGAAGCCGGAGCTGCTGATTCGCAGCCTGCTGCATCGGCAGGGGTTCCGCTTCCGTCTGGACGCGCGAGATCTGCCGGGGCGTCCCGACATCGTCCTGCCGCGCTACCGCGCTGTCGTGTTCGTGCATGGCTGCTTCTGGCACGGCCACGATTGCCCGCTCTTCAAATGGCCGCAGACTCGCCCGGAATTCTGGCGCGACAAGATAGGCCGCAACCGCAGCAACGATGAGAAATCGCGCGCCGCCCTGCTCGCCGCCGGATGGCGCGTGGCCGTGGTGTGGGAATGCGCTTTGCGTGGAGCCAATCGGGATATCAACGGCGTGCTGCAACGGCTGGTCGACTGGTTGCACAGCGACGCCACCGAGCTCGAAGAGCGCGGCTGAGTCCTGCATTTCGTCCACAACAAGTCCACAGTTTGGGTCCGTTGGACGTGGCCCGGTTTCGCGTAATCGAATGAGCCGCCGGTGATACACTCGATTGGCTCACCCGGGTCTGTCCGCAGTACCATTTCCGGCAGCTCGGCCCATCTGAGAACCATCCTTAAGGGAGGCATACGATGGCTGATTTCCGTCTCTGGTCCGACGAGTTCCCCACCAACGGCTTCATGTCGAAAGCGCAGGAATACCACGACAAAGCGTTCGGTGTGGATGGCGAAAACATCTCCCCGTCGCTGCAGTGGGAAGCGCCGCCGGAAGGCACGCAAAGTTTCGCGCTCACCGTTCACGATCCCGACGCACCCACCGGCAGCGGCTTCTGGCACTGGGTCGTGGTGAATATCCCCGCTGATGTCCGTTCGCTGCCGAGCAACGCCGGCAAGCCCGATGGCAACCTGCTGCCCCAAGGCGCTCTGCAGGTGCGCAACGACTACGGCACGGTCGGCTTTGGCGGCGCCGCACCGCCGCGCGGCGACCGGACGCATCGATTTATCTTCCGCCTGCACGCGCTAAAGGTCGCGCAGTTGCCGATCAATGCGGACACCACCAATGCGGTCGCGCGCTTCATGACCCATCTCAACGAACTCGATTCGACAACCCATACCGGTTTGTACGAACTGAAATAACCACGCGAAGCGGCGCCGGGCAGCGTGCCACGCGCGCCCCGGCGCCGCGGGCGCAACGCGACGACCAGGAGACAGGTGCACGTCCTTTGCTGCCAACTCAGATTCGCGCCTCACAGCAGTCAATAAAATCCCCAACGAGATGCACGCACAAGCTTCCGGCAATAACGCTTCCAACCCCGAGGGTGCCCCCGCCGGCGCCCGCCCCGCCGCACCCGAACCCGAACTGGGCCTGCCCCTGCCGCAACGCTACTGGGCGATCGTCGTGGTGGCGCTCGGCATTACGCTCGCCGTTCTGGACAGCGCCATCGCCAACGTGGCGCTCCCCACCATCGCCCGCGATCTGCACGCTAGCGCGGCCGCCTCGATCTGGGTGGTCAACGCATATCAGCTCGCGGTCACCATCTCGCTGCTGCCACTGGCGTCGCTCGGCGACCGCATCGGCTACCGGCGCGTCTATCTGGGCGGCTTGATCCTCTTTACCGTCGCGTCGCTCGGCTGCGCGCTCGCCACCTCGCTGCCGACGCTCGCCCTCGCTCGCGTGATCCAGGGCTTCGGCGCGGCGGGCATCATGAGCGTGAATACCGCGCTGGTGCGCATGATCTATCCGCCCGCTCACCTCGGGCGCGGCGTGGCGATCAACGCCATGGTGGTGGCCATCTCGTCCGCGGTTGGGCCGACCGTCGCCTCGGGCGTGCTCGCCATCGCGCCGTGGCCGTGGCTCTTTGCAATCAATGTGCCGATCGGCATCGCGGCCATCGTCAGCGGCTTCAGGGCGCTGCCGGCCAACCCGGGCCATAAGGCGCCCTACGATTACCTCAGCGCGGTGATGAACGCGTTTGTGTTCGGCCTGCTGATCTTCGCCGTGGATGGCCTCGGACACGGCGAAGGATTGGGCTATGTCGGCATCGAAGCACTCGGCGCCGTGGTGATCGGCTACTTCTTCGTGCGCAGGCAATTGACACAGCCGGCTCCGCTCCTGCCCATCGATCTGTTGCGCATTCCGATCTTTGCGCTGTCGATCGGCACCTCGGTCTGCTCGTTCGCCGCGCAGATGCTGGCGTTCGTTTCGTTGCCGTTCATGTTGCAGGACACGCTCGGCTTGTCGCAGGTCCAGACCGGCCTACTGATGACGCCGTGGCCGCTCGTCATCATCGTCGCTGCGCCGCTCTCGGGGGTGTTGTCGGATCGCTTGTCGGCGGGTTGGCTTGGCGGCATCGGACTCGCCGCGCTGACCGCCGGTCTGCTGCTGCTCGCCACGCTCGGCGCTCATCCCGATCCGCTGCAGATTGCGTGGCGCATGGCGTTGTGCGGCGCCGGTTTCGGCATTTTCCAGTCGCCCAATAATCGCACCATGCTCGCCGCGGCGCCGCGCGAACGCAGCGGCGGTGCGAGCGGCATGCTCGGTACCGCACGCCTGACCGGGCAAACGCTCGGCGCCGCGTTGGTGGCGCTGATCTTCGGGGTGGCGCCGCAGCACGGGCCGACCATCGCGCTGTATGTTGCCGCGTGTTTTGCAGCGGTCGCGTCCGTGATCAGCACGTCGCGCGTGATGCAGCGCACCAACCCGGCCCCGGCGTAACGTTGATGTTTTTGCAGGAACGGACCGCACTCTCGACTCGCGCCGTTGTCTAAGGCCATACCCGCGCCGCATGTTCCTGCATTGCGCGGCCGCAGGCGTCCCTGCACTTCCCTACATGGCTTCTGAACGATGCCGAGGGGGTTCCCGTGTCACTCATCGTCGCTGGACGTTTCACGACGTTTCCCGCTGCCGAAGCCGCTGCGCAAACGCTCTTCGAGCGCGGCTTTGTCGAAGAAGACGTCACGCTGTTCTTCGTCAATCCACCGGGTCAACACTCGCGCCATGCGCTGGATCACAGCCCGCATGTGACCGGTGCACCGCCACTGCACGCAACCACAGGTCACGGCGCGACCATCGGCGCGGCAGCAGGCGCGGTCATTGGCGCCGCGATCTTTATGGCGTTTGCCGCAACGTTGCCTGTTGTCGTCATCGCGGCCGGCGTCGGCGCGTATCTCGGCTTACAGGTGGGTACTCACCTGCAGACGCGCAGGGCCCACGCCGAGCACCATGACCGGGTGCGCCGCGAGTTCCGCAACTCGGGTGTGGTGGTGGCCGTGCATGTCTGCAACGATAATCAGCTCGACGCGGCAGCCATCCTGCGAGAGGCCGGCGGCACCGACCTCGAGCGCGCTTCCGGACATTGGCGCCAAGGCCGTTGGGCGGACTTCGATCCGACTACGACCCCGGTGCCGTTGGGCGATCTGAATCAGCAGCACGCGTAACGCAGCCGCAAGACGTCCGCGCGAGACGACGCGACATCAGCACGCGTAAAAACGGCGGCCCCTTTGGGCCGCCGTGGAGATCGTTTGTGCCGCGCGTGACGGACGCTCACCACGCTGCGCCAGCCTTCGCTTGCCGTTTTGCGAATTCGACGTGACAGCGAGAGCGAAGCTGCTGTGGCACTCCCCGCCAGCGCCTCGCTGCGCCATGCTTTAGCGCATCAGGTCGCCGTCACGTCTGCGAGCTTTACCGCTTTAGCCGTCACCGACGACGCCGTCGCCACGTTGCGCAGATCGGCAAGGAAGGTATCGCGCCACACCGACAGATTGTTCTCGCGCAGCGGCGCCATCATGTCCGCGTGACGGGCCTGGCGTTCGGCGAGCGGCATCGACAGCGCGCGTTCCAGCGCTTCAGCCATCTGCGACAAGTCGAACGGATTCACCACCAACGCGCCCGGCAATTGCTCGGCGGCGCCGGCAAACTGCGACAGCACCAGCACGCCCGGATCCGCCGGATCCTGAGATGCCACGTACTCCTTCGCAACGAGGTTCATGCCATCGCGCAGAGGCGTGACATATCCCACATGCGATTGCCGGAACAACGCCATCAGCAGATTACGTTCGTACTTGCGGTTCAGGTACTGAATCGGCGTCCAGTCGAGCTGTGCGAAGCGGCCGTTGATGCGCCCAGCTTCACCTTCAAGGGTCTGACGAATGCGTTGATAAGTCTGCACATCCGAGCGCGTCGGCGGTGCGATCTGCACCAGCGAGACGCGCCCGTGCCAACCTGGCGCACTCAGCAGCAGACGCTCGAAGGCCTGGAAGCGCTCGACGAGTCCCTTCGAATAATCAAGGCGGTCGACGCTCATGATCAGCTTGCGGCCGCGCATGCCGTCGCGCAGGCTGCGAACAGGCTTGCGGTCGGTGAACTGTTCGGCGGCCTTGGCAATCGCATCGGGATAAATCCCGATCGGATAAGCCGCGACTTTGAGGAAGCGGTTATAGGCGTGCACCATGCCGTCTTCGCTCGACGTGCCATGCTGTCCGCGTTCGATATAGTCGACGAACGACTGGCGGTCCGCTTCAGTCTGAAAACCCACCACGTCGTAGCTGCACATGGCTTTCACGAGTTCTTCGTGGGGCGGCACGCTGCGCAGCACTTCCGGCACCGGAAACGGAATATGCAGGAAGAAGCCGATCGGGTTTTTCACGCCGAGTTCGCGCAGGCACTTCGCGAACGGCAGCAAGTGATAGTCGTGCACCCAGATGATGTCATCGGGCTTGACCATCTCCTTTAACTGCTTAGCCAGCGTCTGGTTCACGCGCAGATAACCGGCGTACTCCTGACGATCGAAGCGCGACAGGTCATTGCGGTAGTGGAAAGTCGGCCATAGGGTCGCATTCGAAAAGCCGCGGTAGTACTGATCGTAGTCGCGCTTGGTAAGGCCCACCGTCGCGTACGTCACGTTGCCCTGCTTCTCGATCACCGGCGCGGATGGCTCCGCCACCGTCTCGCCGCTCCAGCCGAACCATACGCCGCCGGTTTCCTTGAGAGCGTCCAGTACACCGATTGCAAGACCACCTGCTGCGGGGCGGCCTTCCTGCGTCGGCGCGACACGATTCGATACCACGATCAATCTGCTCATTGGTGCTCCACCTCATTCAGTTGTCCGTTGCATGCGGGGATGTGCCGTCATGGTGCACGCAAATCGCGTGCCGTTATCTCAAAACAGGCGGAATAAAAATGTATGCAAATGTGACAGACAAGCAGAAACCTGCCTCGCGCAGGCTTCTTGCAAAAAGAATCTTCCGCGTGTGGATACGCCGGCGAAATTCCTCAGGCGTCCTGCTCGGAGCCGAGGTCGCGCTGGTATTCGAGACCTTCCGGGCGCACGCCACCCTGGTTGTGATCGCCGTCCGGCGGGGCATCGGGAGCGATACGGTTCTGTCCGGCCGGATCCGGCCCTACTGGCGGACCGCCCGATGGCGGGCCCCCTGTTTCGCTGCCGGGGCGGGAATCGCGCTTCGAATGGCGCGCGGAGCGCCGCAATGCCGGGTGTCTCATGTCGATGCCTCCTGGGGAAGCCCGTCGTCCTGATAGACGACCTGAACATAGTCTAGGGCCCGCGACGGCAATTTGCCGGTAAAAGCGTCGTCCGCTTTGTAACAAGTACATCAAAACGAACGGGCCGGCGCGAGTGGCGGCCACGAGCCGGCCGCTCTTCTGAAAATTGGCGTCAGTACAGGATGTGACGACCCGCGCCACGCGAAATATGGGGCGTTTCGTTCGGCGCCGGAGGAGGATCGCCGATTGGTGGCGCGACGGGTTCGATCGGCTCGTGCGACGGCTCCGGCACGGTATCGGGTTCGGCGGGATTGGGCGGGTCGGTCGGCTCGGGACGGTGCGCCTCGAGCGTGGGAGTGGGGGCGTGCTGCGGCATATAAATATCCCTTGTGTGCGTTTAACCCATCACAGCAAGGCCTATGCCGAGGCACACGCCCCGCGGCACTACATCGACACATCAGGCGTCGGCGTCGCCCAAGGCCCGCGATTCGTCTGAAACGTCGCCATCTTCAGCACGGCTGGCGTCGTTCCCGTATTCGACGAGACGGTTGTAGAGCGTTTTCAGACTGATACCGAGAATCTCCGCCGCGCGTGTTTTCACGCCACCGCATTGCTCGAGCGTGGCGAGAATCAACTGACGGTCCGCCTCGGCGAGCGAGGTACCAAACGGAATTGTGATCGCAGTACCAGCCGCGGGTTTCGACAGCGTGATCTGCAACGGCACGGTGGCCGTGCTGTCGGAATCCGACCCGGACATGATGTGCGCGCGCTGCACATAGTTCTTCAGTTCGCGCACGTTACCGGGCCACGGATACGACAGCAGCATCTCCTTGACCGCAGCCGGGAAATGCTTGCGCGTGCTGTGCCGCTCGTTGAGGTCATCGAGGAACGATTGCGCCAGCAGATCGACGTCCTTGCCGCGCTCGCGTAGCGGCGGCAGGCTGATCGGAAACACGTTCAGACGGTGGTACAGGTCAAGCCGCAGCTTGCCTTCGAGCACCGCCTGCTCCGGATCGCGATTGGTTGCCGCAATCAGCCGCACGTCGGTTTCGATTTCCTTGGTTGTACCAACCCGCATGAACATGCCTGTTTCCAGCACACGTAGCAGCTTGACCTGCAACTCGATCGGCATCTCGGTGATTTCGTCGAGGAACAGCGTGCCGCCGTTGGCCCGTTCGAAATAGCCCTTGTGCTGACGGTCAGCGCCCGTGAACGAGCCGCGCTCGTGTCCGAACATTTCCGACTCGATCAGGTTTGGCGAAATCGCGCCGCAGTTCACCGCGAGAAACGCGTGCTTGCGGCGCAAGCTCAACTGATGCACGGTCTGCGCGGCCACTTCCTTGCCGGTGCCGGACTCGCCCACCAGCATCACCGAGGCCGCCGTCGGCGCTACCCGGCTGATCTGGTCGTAGACCTCCTGCATGACTGGCGAATTGCCGAGCATGAGACCGAAACGCCCCATGCGGCGCAGCTCGCCGCGCAAGGTGCCGATTTCGGCTTTGAGGTCACCGGGACGCGGCAGGCGCGACAGAATCGCCTTCACGCGCTGCATGTTGATCGGCTTCACGAGGTAATCGGTCGCGCCCATTTTCAGCGCGTTGACCGCCGACTCCACCGTGGCATGGCCGGTAATCACGATCACCTCAACGCCTGAACGCGGGTCGAGGTCTTCGAACAGGTCGACCCCGCTGCCGTCCGGCAGCTTCAGGTCTGTAAATACGACATCCGGCATCTGCCGGACCAGTTGGATGCGCGCTTCGCGCAAATCGCCCGCAGTGGCCGTAGTGAGGCCGTCTTCCCCAATGATGGCGGCAAGCGCTTCGCGGGTACCGGCGTCGTCATCAACAATCAATACGTGTGGCATCGCGTCTCGAAAGCCCGAAAGTTCTGGTTGTGGATGGCATGCGCAAAAGGCCTGGAGAAATACCCTGGCGCTTGCGCGCCTCCGCCCGGACGCCGTAAATACGGCTCGTCAGTGTGAGTAGATACTAACTTGACGTGCGGCCCGTGGCGTTTGCGCAAAACCTGATTTGGCACGAATTTGCAACAATACTTGCGTTACGCAGGATTAAACTGGGCTATTGTTGTATGAATGCCTATTATACGGCTTTATGAAGGCAAACTGAATGCCTATCCGCCTCTAGTGTCCTAATTGCGCCGCCCATCGGACCGTGGTCAAGCGCGACCCAAACGGTCGCGCCGACACGGCTCAACTATGTGGAAAAGGCCACGCCTCGCCGAGCCCGTTCGGATGGCTCGCACCATTCGTCGCGGCCGGAGGCGTCCCGCCGCCTGCGACCGGCGGCACGCTCGCCACGGTCGGCGCGGCCTGCGCCGTCGACGCGACCGCCCCGCCTTCATCCTCCCAGCGACTCAGTTCGCGGTTCAAATTGGCTTGCGAGGCCCGGTGCTTTTGCGCCCAGCGCCACGCCAGCAAACCGCCGACGGCGACCAGTGCGCCGAAAATGCCAATCTTGGGCCGTGCCATAGTGCATCCTCCATATCGTAATTGGTGCCTAGCGGCTGCTTCAACATGCTGATTCAGCGCGCTCATCCAGCAAAATCAGGGAGCCGAAAACCTCGTGGAGCGTCTAACGCGCTGCCAGCACGCCGAGCAAAAAACCAACGCTTGCAGCAATGCCGATGGCTTGCCACGGGTTGTGGCGCACATAGCGCTCGGTGTTCACCGCAGCGACGCGATAACGCCGCTGCGCCGCGTTCTGCGCATCGCCGAGCGCCGACTGCAGCGAGTCGACATGCGTACTCAACCGCTCGCGCAGCGCGCCGACGCCTTCGCCCGGAACGTTGGCTGCAAGCCGCAGTATTTCCTCCGAGTCCGTCAGCAATACGCGCAAGTCCTCAACGATCTTCTGCCGCCCTAGTTCAAGTTGCTGCGTGGTTTGAGTCATGCGTCACTCCTATGCGTTCATCTGCAGCCGCGTGATATGTCCGATTGCATGGCACCGGCACGCGCTGCACTTCTAAAAAGTTATAGCGTTGCAAACCGCGTACCTGATAATCCAGTGCATTAAGGTCACCATAGCGGTCCGCGAATCTGCATATCCGACAAAGATGCCGATCCAGACTGTCACCTGCGGTCAATATTGCCGACAAACACCGTTAATCAGCACGTCGTATTGGTGCACACGGGCACCCATTCGCCATGTTTGTTGGACAGCGCAGATGTGCGATCGTTAGCGCGATACTTCAGTCGTCGCGGCCCGTAGATGCGCGGATTGCTGAGTCGGGCCGCGGATGGTTAAATCATTTTTTGTGAGATAGTGACCTATCGCGCCCTTGCGCGGGCTCACACTCTGGACAGGCCTGCGCGGCACCATCGAATACATTTGCACAGGACACCCTGGTTATGGCGTCAATCGATCTGGACTCGCCCACTGTTACCGCTGGCGGCAACGCAGCGGCACAGAGCAAGTCGCGCGTGACGGACGGCATCGCGGGACTGAAGTCGTACGGTCTCCTGTATGGCTCGTCGCCCGTGATGCTGGATTTATACGATCAAATCGAACGCGTCGCTTCCACCGACGCAACCGCTCTCGTCATCGGCGAATCCGGCACCGGCAAGGAACTGATCGCCCGCACGATTCACGACCACAGCGCGCGCAAGGACGCGCCCTTTATCGCCGTCAACTGCGGCGCGATTCCCGATGAACTGATCGAAGCCGAACTGTTCGGCCACGAAAAAGGCAGCTTTACGGGCGCGGTGCAGGGCCGCATCGGCTACTTCGAGCACGCCAATGGCGGCACGCTGTTTCTCGATGAAATCACCGAAATGGCGCCGGTACGCCAGGTGAAGCTGCTGCGAGCGCTGGAGACCGGCACGTTCTATAGGGTCGGCGGCAACGAATTGATCCACAGCGACGTGCGCGTGATTGCGGCCACCAACCGCGACCCCGCTGTCGCTGTGAAGGAAAACGGCTTGCGCGAAGACCTGATGTACCGGCTCGCGGTGTTTCCGCTGCGCGCTCCGCCGCTGCGGGAACGCGACGGCGATCGCGAACTGCTCGCGCAGCATTTCCTCGCCGCCTTGAACACCCAGGAGAGCACCAGCAAGAGCTTCAGCAAACGGTCCATCGAGACGCTGCGCACATGGTCATGGCCGGGCAACGTGCGCGAGCTGAAGAACGCGGTCTACCGCGCCTTCATCCTTGCCGAGAAATCAGTGGAACTGCCCCACCCGCATCTCGCCTCGCGCGTGAAAAAGGCGGTCACCCAAGGGGACGCGATGAGCGTGTGGATCGGCACGCCGCTTGCTGATGCGCAAAAGCAGATCATCCTCGGCACGCTGAAGTACTGCGGCGGCGACAAGCGCCGCGCGGCAAAGGCTCTCGGCGTAAGTCTGAAGACGCTCTACAACCGGCTCAGCACCTACGGCACCGAAGACGCGCCGGAGGAAGGCGAGCCTTGAGGCCCGCTTAGTCCCCGCCGGCGCGGCGTTCTCTTCTGATTCCATGGTTCAGCGCGGGGCAGCCTAATGGCGTCGCCGCCTCTGGACCCTGTCATGAAGGCCACCCCGATCGATACCGCGACGCGCGCTGAGCCAAGCCAGAAAAGGCCGTGCGTCGCATCATCTTTTGCAATTGCTTGCATTTTCCCTATCCCAATTGCAAAACGCATACTGCAAAATGCTGCAGCGTCGCAGACGACGCGTCGTCAGCCCAGCGTGCCGCGACCGGCCGGTACGAACGGCAGAGGCAGGAGCACAGACAGGGAAATGCAAAAACCAATCACTCATGCGCAGTGGGCTCGACTGGCCCCGCGCGCACGCATCACATCGTTCGCATCGTTCGTCACAGTAGCCGCTCTGATCTCGGCCAATTTGAGCGGCTGCAGTTCGCTTTACTCGGAAACCGCCACCGCTGGCGCCGGTATCGCGGGCGCCGCAGTCGCCGGCCAGGTCACCCGTAACGCTGCAGTTGCGACCGGTATCGGCCTTGGCGTCGTCGCCGCGGCCGGGGCCGGCGTGCAGTACACGGAACGCGTAGTCCACCGCAATACGCAGGACGGCATCGCCAAAGTGGCGGGGCCGCTCGATGTCGGCGCCGTTGCGCCATGGAGCGTGACCCACACGGTACCGATCGAAGACGACACACACGGCCGCGTCACCGTGAGCCGCACCATCAGTGCAGGCACGCTCGACTGCAAGGAAATCGTCTTCTCGGTCGACGCGGATGCGACCAAGGACAAACCGGCCAGCAGCGCGTTCTACGTCGCTTCGATCTGCCGCGACGGCACTGCGTGGAAATGGGCCTCCGCAGAACCCGCCACCGGACGCTGGGGCGCGCTGCAATGAAGCCGCACCTGACAGTACCGGTCAGCCTGCGGCTCGTGCTAGCGGGCGCGCTATGCGTCGGCGCGAGCGTCCTGACAAGCGGCTGCTCGTCGGTAGGTGCGGCCAGCGGCGCGGCGGCCGGCGTCGCCACGGGTCTCGTGACAGCCAACCCCGCGGTCGGCATCGGTGTCGGCATCGCCGTGCAGGCGGCCACGGACGAAGCCATGAACCGCTACATGCGGACCATGCACGCCGATCAGCAGAACGAGATCGCCGCTCTGGTGGGCGGCATGCCGGTGGGCGGGAGCGCACCATGGAGCGTTAAGCACAAGATGCCGGTCGAGAACGGTCATGGTGAAGTGCGGGTGACGCGCGCGTTCACGTCGACGCTCGCCATCTGCAAGGAATTCGTGTTCTCGGTGGCCGATGGCAACAAGCCGGACGCGCACGAAGACTGGTATATGGCAAGTGCGTGCCTGCAAGACAACGGCTGGAGATGGGCGTCAGCCGAACCGGCTGTGGAAAGGTGGGGCAACCTGCAATAAAGCCAACAAAGCATAAGGGGCGGCCGATTGAGTCGTGCCGCCCCGCTTCAAACGCTGTTTCAATCTCTCTGCTTCAATCCCCTCCTCACACCCTGGAGATCAGGACTCGACGTCCTCAAGACTGAAAATTTCCGTCTGATCGTTATACGAGAAGATCTCGCCGTAACGGCCCCAGTTGATCACCGCGTCGAGCGTCTCTTCCGCGGCGCTGTCCGACAAGAAATCTTCCAGCTCCTGCTCGAAACGCACGCGCGGCGCACGATGGCCCGGCCGCTCGTTAAGCACCTTCTTGATCCGCGCAGCAAGCGGCACGTGGCGCAGCAGATGCTCGGCGAACATCATCTTCCGCTCCTGCGTGCCGAACTCCGAAAACACGCGGGCCGGCGGCGTCAGGAAAATGTCGCCTTCGCGCACGTCGGCAAAGCCCAGATGCTGCAGCACTTCGGCGACCGGGAACAGATCGTCCACCTCGAGATGCAGCGAACGGGCGATTTCCGGCATGTCCGCGCGGCCGTGATACGGCGCGGCAGCGAGCATTTCGATCAGACCGGCCATCAGGTTGGTCGAGACATGCGGCAACCAGCTTCCCAGCTCCAGGCCCTTCTTCGTCGACTCGTCGGTCTGACGCGCGGTCATCTTCGCGTAGATCTCGTCCACGAGGCGGCGGAACGCCGGATCGAGACGGTTGCGCGGATGCTTGAAAGGCACCTTGATCTCAGCGATCACGCGGCCCGGGTTCGATGAGAGCACCAGAATCCGGTCGCACATGAACACCGCTTCTTCGATGTTGTGCGTGACGATCAGCACTGACTTGATCGGCATACGGCCCTGCGTCCACAGATCCAGCAGGTCAGTACGCAGCGTTTCGGCCGTCAGCACGTCGAGTGCGGAGAACGGCTCGTCCATCAGCAGGAGCGTCGGGTCGACCACCAGCGCACGGGCAAAGCCCACACGTTGACGCATGCCGCCCGACAGCTCGCGCGGGTAGGCGTTTTCGAAGCCGTCCAGGCCGATCAGGTCGATGGCCGCCAGCGCGCGTTCGCGCCGCTCGCGGGCGCCCACACCCTGCGCTTCGAGGCCCGCTTCCACATTCTGCAGAACGGTCAGCCACGGGAACAGCGCGAAAGTCTGGAACACCATCGCCACGCCTTTAGCGGGACCGTCGAGCGGCTTGCCGAGGTAGTCCACCGTGCCGTCGGTCGGCTGGATCAGGCCGGCAATGATGCGAAGCAGGGTCGACTTGCCCGAGCCCGAACGACCCAGCATGCCGACGATCTCGCCTTCGCGCAGCGACAGGTTAACGTCGTCGAGAACCAGCAATTCGCCCTGATTCTTGTTGAAGCCTCTGGACACTTCCTTGACCGCCAGAATCTCTTCACCCAGGCGTGGTGGCATTGGCGGCGTCTGGACCGGCGCAGCGGTTACGGCAGCTTTAGGATTTTGCATCGCGGTTTGCCTTTAAATTCCTGTCAATCGAGCCGAAGCTTGGATTCGGCATAGGCGTACATCGGACGCCACAGCAGGCGGTTAAACAAAGTCACAAACAGGGACATCACGGCAATGCCGAGAATGATCTTCGGGAAGTCGCCCGCGGCGGTAGTCTGCGCGATATAGGAGCCAAGTCCGTGAGCAACAACCTTGGTGTTGCCCCACTGCACGTACTCCGCGACGATACTCGCGTTCCACGCCCCACCCGACGCGGTGATCGCGCCGGTGACGTAATACGGAAAAATGCCCGGCAGCATCGCCTTGCGCCACCACTGCCAGCCGCGGATGCCGAAGTTGGTCGCCGCCTCTTTGTAGTCGTTCGGGTACGAACTGGCGCCCGCGATCACGTTGAACAGGATATACCACTGGGTGCCTAGCACGATCAGCGGCGACAGCCAGATGTCCGGATTCAGCTGAAAGCGCACGATCACGATCACGAACACCGGGAACAGCAGGTTCGCCGGGAACGCTGCGAGGAACTGCGCGAGCGGCTGGATCTTCTCGGCCAGCGCCGGACGCAGCCCGATCAGCACGCCAAGCGGCACCCAGATCACCGACGAGATCGCAATCAGCACCACCACGCGCAGCAGCGTAATCAGGCCCAGCACCAGCACATGCCCCACTTCGGCAAGGTCGACACCGGTACGGACATAGGTCACGACGCGATAGACGACATAGAGCGTCACGAGGATGACGAGAAGGCCCCAGACGAAGTCGCCGAGGCGCGATGACTTCTGCAGCCGCGGAATCGGGAAACTGACGTTTGCGAAGGACGGCATGCGGATCGGCACCCGCGCGGCGTTGGCGAAGATCCAGCCCATCGGCACGAGCAGGCGGTGAATCAGGCGCGTACGGCGGATCAGGTCGAGCAACCAGGACTCCGGCGCATTGCCGGAGCTGGTGTTCTCCATGCGGAACTTGTCGGCCCAGGCGACGAGCGGGCGGAACAGGAACTGGTCGTACACGAGAATCACGACCGTCATGGTCAGGATGACCCAGCCGATTGCGTGCAGGTTCTTGTCGGAGATCGCCTGCGCCAGATACGCGCCGATACCCGGCAGCGTGATAGTGTTGTTGCCGACCGTGATTGCCTCGGAGGCCACCACGAAAAACCAGCCGCCCGACATCGACATCATCATGTTCCAGATGAGGCCTGGCATAGAGAACGGCACTTCGAGTTTCCAGAAGCGCTGCCAGCCGGTCAGGTGGAAACCGCGGGAGACTTCATCCAGATCGCGCGGCACCGTGCGCAACGACTGGTAGAAGCTGAAGGTCATGTTCCACGCCTGGCTCGTGAAGATCGCGAAGATCGCCGCGAGTTCCGCGCCGAGCACGCGCCCCGGGAACAGCGCGAGGAAGAACGTGACAGTAAACGAAATGTAGCCCAGCACCGGCACCGACTGCAGGATGTCGAGAATCGGCACCAGCACGAGGCCCGCGCGACGGCTCTTCGCGGCGAGCGTGCCATAGGTCAGCGTGAACACCAGGGACGCCACCATCGCCGCGAGCATGCGCAGGGTCGTGCGCAGCGCGTATTCAGGGAGGTTCGCCGGATCGAGCGAGATGACCTGAGTCTTCAACGTCGACATCGGCGCGAGCGTCTGGTGAAAACCGATCGCCACCGAAGCGATCACGCAGATGATCAGCGGGAAGGCGACAAAGTCCCAGCCGTTGGGCAGCAGGCGCCAGGCGGAAGCATTGGCGGTGCGTTTCAGGTCGAAACTGAAGTCCATCAGGCGCCCTTCCTGTTTGCATAGGTTAGGTGGACACAGGCCGCGCTGGACGGCACCGGAAGTGCAGGAAAGGCAGCACTTGCCGGCTGCGCAGCAAGCACGGCGCGAACGCCGGAAGACGAGTCCGGAAAGCGGAAGTCAGGCATGGCAACAAGCATATGCAAGGTAGTCGTTAGCGTCGGAGATACATTGACCGGCGGCGGCCGGATCCTGGGCGAACACCCCGGACCACCGCCGCGGCCACCTGTCAGGGCAGGCGCCGCCCGGGGGCTGGCGAGCTTTCCTTGTTTTGGACGGCACGACACTACTACAACCTGTGTTTCAGGCACAACCTTTCGGGGCAAATCAATGACGCGGCGCGCAGCGCGCACGTTCCGGCCGGCCGGTTGCGTTGCATGCCGGATACATCTGGAAAACCCGCAGCGCTGTTCAGAAACCGGCGCGCGCTGTCGTTAATTACCTAATGGCGTGTACCGAATCGCAATAACGGATGGCGTTGGGCCACCTGGCGGTTAAAATCGAGACAGGGCGGATGGCTCTGGCCAGCCAGATAGACGGAAGGAAGAGACCTGGCGTTCCCCGGATCGCCGCGGATCACTCGCCGCCCTCAGCAACGACTCAGCGCCGGCGCGCTGCAACGATTGACCTTGTTGCAACCAAAAGTCAGACGGATCAGAGAGTCGATGAACAGGAATTCCTTGCGCCAGGCAATCGGACCGCTCAGCTTCGCGCTGGTGGTGCTCGCGTGCTGGCTCGTGTCCGGCATGATCGCGGACCGGATGGTTCAGCAGGAACTCGATGCCGCCTTGCACGCGCAACGGCAGATGTCATCGTCGATCGTCGACAACATGGCCGAAGTGATCGCCAGCGATCTCTCCATGTCCCGTGCCATTCCGGCCACGATGGCGGAAATCAACGTCGTCCAGCACGCGCTCTCGCAGTCGCAAGGCTATGCCGCGAACGGCGCCATGCCGGTCGACACGCTGCGCGCAAACCTGCTCAAAGTGCCGGAACTGGTGTCGGTCAGCGGCTTCCTGCATGACGCCCAGGGGTTCTCCGGACTCGACTCGATCTGGCTCGTCAACGCCAACGGCATCTGCGTCGCGTCCAGCAACACGCAGAGCCGCAACTTCGTCGGCATCGACATGCGCGGGCGCAACTTTCTGTCCAATGCGCTGCTTGGCGCCTTCGGGGAGGCCTACGGCGTCGGCCGCGCGAGCGGCGAACCGGGCATCTTCATCGCCGCGCCGGTGTATGACGACGGCGTGCTGGTCGGCGCGGTGATCGCCAAGGTCGGAATTTCGCGGTTGCGCCACTGGGTCGCCCATGCGGGAACATTCGTCGCTGACGAGAACGGCGTGATCATCATGGCCCACAACAGCGCGCTGGAAGGCCACGCCCTGCCGGATGGGCACATCAAGCAGATGAACGCCGCCGAACGCCAGAACATCTATCGCCACGAAGACTTTCCGAACGTCCAGATCGAGGCGGACATGGAGCAGGTGCGCGAGCAGGCGCCGTGGGTGCCCGCGGCCATCGCGACGCAACTGTTCGGCACCGCGAACCGGTCCGCGCCGGCCCTCTATGAATCGCGCGGCGGCCTCAACTCGGGGCTGTCCGCCCATCTGGTCGATCCGCTCGCCGCCTGGCCCGAACTGCTGCGTAACCATAAGCGCGACCGCCTGCTGGTGTTTCTGACCCTTGCCGGCACGGCGGCGCTCGCGTGGGTGATTACCGTGTCCTATGTGCGCGAGCGCCGCCACCACCGGGCCACGCGCGACCTCGCCGAGCAGTTGCAATCGGCCAACACGCTGCTGTCCGCCGAGGCCCGCCACGATGCGCTGACCGGCGCCCTGTCGCGCCGCTACTTCCTCGACCTGCTGCGGCATGAGATCGAACGTGCCCACGCGAGCGGCCAACCGCTTTGTATGGCGATTGGCGACCTCGATCACTTCAAACAGATCAACGACCGCTTCGGCCACGCCGCCGGCGACCGCGCCCTCGAGCACTTCGTCGACACCTGCCGCGCCGAACTGCGCGGCAGCGATGCGATCGGCCGGCTGGGCGGCGAGGAGTTCGGCATCCTGTTGCCGGCCACCGCACTCGAAGGCGGCCGCGAGGTCGTCGAACGGCTGCGCACCCGGCTCAAGGCCGTGCCGTCGACCAAGCTGCCGGCCTCGGCCAACCTGAGCGTCAGCATCGGGATCACCGAACTGTCGCCGGAAGATCTGCCCGAGCGGATCATGAGCCGCGCCGACCTGGCGCTCTATGCCGCCAAAACGGGTGGCCGCGACCGCACCGAGGCGCTCCCGCCGGACGACACTGCGCCGCCGGCGCGCACCGCCGCTACGACCTGGTAGGCCTGGCGAGCTGGCACGGACGGGCGGCGCAACGCCGCCTGCGCCACGCGCCGACACCCCCGAAGTAAGCAGGTATGATCAACCTTCATAGGAAGGCTTGTCGTTACCGCTCTATCGGGAGAGATGCATGAAGGGAAATCTGGTCATCGTTTGCCGCGATCACGATGCTGACGCGTTCGACCATCTGCTGGCCGAGTACGGCGCCTTTCAGACGCGCCTGTCGTCGACGGCGTGGTATCTGAAACTGGAAGTTGCGCCGGAGCTGATTCAGGAGGAAATCCTCACGCGCCTCGGCAAATACACGACGCACTATATTTTCGAGGCGGAGACCGTGACGTGGAACACGGTGGATAGCGAAGCGGCCAGTGCGCTGAATACGCTGTTTGCGGAGTAACCCGCCGCTACCCAGCCACTACTCAATCCCTACCCAACCGCTACCAGGCGCTTTCCGAAATCGACGTCATACGCGGCACGGCCTCGAACGAGAAAGTCATCAGCACCCGCAGGCCGCGCCCGCCGTGATTGCCGATTTCCCATTCGCCGCCGGCGCGCCGCACCAGCCGTTCGACGATCGCCAGTCCCAGCCCGCTATGGCCGTTGCCGCCGCGTGCCGGGTCGAGCCGCACGAACGGCCGGCTGGCGTTGATCAGATCCTGCGCCGCAATCCCACCGCCGTTGTCCTGCACTGACAAGGTGTAGCCGGCCGAAGTACGGGCCGTCGCCACCACGACGGGCGGAGCGCCGTAGGCATGGGCGTTGTCGAGCAGGTTTGACAGAATGCGGTCGAGCGTAGCGGCCGGCAGCAGGAAGCCCGGGCCCGCCTTCAGATCGGTCAGCACGCTGACCGCACCCGCCGCCACCGCCCGGTAGCTGCGCACGATGCGCTCGCACTGCGCGTCGACCTCGACCGCCTCGCTGCGATCGGCGCCGTCGTGAGCGAACACTAGAAACTGCTCGACGATATGCGTCATCGAATCGACGTCGCGCACCACGCCGTCGCGCACCTTGGCCTCGTCCATCATTTCGGCGCGCAAGCGCAACCGCGCCAGTGGCGTTTTCAGATCATGCGCGACACCCGCGAGCATCACCGCGCGATCGTTTTCCGTGCGCGCCACTTCCTGGACCATCTGGTTAAAGCCATGGGTCAGCTGACGCAATTCGCGCGGCCCACGTTCCGGCACCGGCGGCACCGGCTGGCCGCGGCCAAAGCGGGCGACCGCGTTGGCGAGCGAGCGCAACGGCTGCTGCAACTGCCATGCTGCAAAGAGCGCTGCCATCACGGCAAAGGTAAAGATGATGGTGAGCCACAGCACCATGCGGTCCACCGAACGCGGCGGACGCAGCGGCTGGACCGGCACGACGATCCAGTTGGGATCGCTCGGCTGGCGCACCCACAGCGTAGGCGGCTTGCCGGGGTCGCCCAGGCGCACCTGGGTGCCAGGCGGCATGCGGTCGCGCACGTCGTCCAGAAAATGGTTGAGCGGCGTATTCGAATCTTCTTGCAGCGGCGGCACGTCCTTGCTCGACGGGTCGACGAGGCGCACCCGCGAAGGCAACGGCTGATCCGGCGTATGCAAGACGTGCTGACGCACCGCGTCAACCAGGAACGTGGCCTCTTCTACGGCATAGCGGTTCTGAAACTGACTGCGCTCGAGGCGAAATAGCGCATAGCCCGCGAAATGCGACAGCAGTAGCACCCCGACGACCAGCAACGCCAGCCGCCCAAACAGTGAATCAATGGGTCGGCGCATGCTGTTCGCCATCCGGCACGAACACGTAACCGCGGCCGCGAACGGTCTGGATAAAGCGCGGAGTGGACGGATCGGTTTCAAGGATGCGGCGCAGACGCCAGACCTGCACGTCGATGCCGCGGTCGGTGCCGTCGTATTCCGGACCATGCAGCAATTCGAGCAGGCGCTCGCGGGTGAGCGTGCGCATTGGGTGATTAACGAAGATCTTGAGGAGCGCGAATTCACTGCCCGACAAGGTCAGCGGTTTGTCTTCGAGATTCAGGGTGCGCGACTGGAAGTCCAGCGTAAAACGGCCGAACGTAAATGGTTCGCGCTGCTCAGGAGCGGCCGCCGAAGGCAGCGTGCGGCGCCGCCGCAGCACGGCCTGCACGCGCGCGAGCAGTTCGCGCGGATTGAACGGCTTGCCGAGGTAGTCGTCTGCGCCCAGTTCGAGACCGACAATGCGGTCGACGTCGTCGGCGCGCGCCGTCAGCATGATCACCGGAATGTCGTCGCCTGCGGCGCGCAGCTTGCGCAGCGCCGTCAGGCCGTCCACGCCCGGCATCATCAGATCGAGCACGATCAGATCCGGGCGCTCGCGCTCCAGCCGCCGCTCGAGCGAGCCGGCGTCGTGCAGCACCGACACCTCAATACCCTGACGGGCCAGATAGTCGCGCAGCAGGTCGCGGAGTTCGAGGTCGTCATCGACGACAAGTATTTGAGTAGCCATGAGATGAAGTTTAACGCGCAGGAGGTGGGGTTTCCGGGCCGGACACCCCTCAAAGGGTTACCGGGTGTTACGGCGAAAGGCGCCAGTAATGTCGCGTAATAGCCACACGCGCTCAGGTAACACAGCGCGGTCCGTAGGTCTCTACGCTGTGTCTTACCGAATGCATCCCGTCCTGTGTTGCCGTGTTTGCATCGTCGGCTATTCCATTACAAGGAGCCACTCATGTCCACAAAAATGTCACGCTTCGTCGCCGTCGCCGCAGCATCGCTTGCTATTGGTCTTGGCGCTTACGCCGCTCAACCTGACGGTCAAGGCGGCCCCGGCGGTCCCGGCGGCTGGCACCACCACGATCATTTCAAGGAGGAAATGGCCAAGCTGCACACCCAGCTTAACCTGAGCCCAGATCAGGAAAAGCAGTGGCAGGCCGCGCTCGACACGATGAAACAGAATCGTGAAGCGATGCGCGCCGCCCACAAGCAGATGCACGAACAGATAAAGGCGATGCAGCAACAGCCTATCCTCGATCTGAACGCCCTGCACGACATGCATCAGAAGGCTGAAGAGCAGAACCACCAGTTGCGCGAGCAGACCTCGGCAGCGTGGCTCAACTTCTACAACGGCCTGAACGACAAGCAGAAGACCATCGTCAGCACGGCCCTCAAGCAGCATTGGGCCAAGATGGAAGCTCGCCACGAAAAGATGCGTGAGCATTGGCAGCATCATCAGGGCGCAGCGTCGGCCCCGGCAGCTAACCAGTAAGTTAGTGCTGCCAACGCACGGTCAGCGCGCTACAGGGCGCCGGCCGTGCAAACAGAAACGCCACGGAAGAGACTTCCGTGGCGTTTCTGTTTGTTTGCGGGAGAAGCAAGGCGGCCAGCTCTCGTCCCCTGGCCGTTCAAGAGCTCAATCGCTCATTCGATCGCTTGCTCAGCCATTCAACGCGCCGAGATTGAACACCAGCACCTCGGCGTCATTCCCTTGTTCGAGCGTCACTGCAGCGGCATCGACGATCATCGCGGCATCGCCGGCAGCCAGTGCTTCGCCGTTGACCGTGAGTGTGCCGCGCGCTACGTGAACATAGGCGCGCCGGCCAGCCTGCAACGGTAGCGCAGCCTCTTCGGCGCCGTCGATCAGCGCCGCATAGATCGACGCGTCCGAGTGAATCGTTACCGACCCATCGCGTCCGTCCGGCGAAGCAACGATACGCAGACGGCCGCGCTTGTCGGCATCGTCGAAGCGCTTTTCCTCGTAACCCGGCTGATCGCCCGCGCGCTGCGGCAAGACCCAGATCTGCAGCAGATGCACCGGTTCGTCCTCCGATGCATTGAATTCGCTGTGCATCACACCCGTGCCGGCGCTCATGCGCTGCACATCGCCGTGGCGGATCGTCGAGCCGTTACCCATGCTGTCCCGGTGGGCGAGCGCGCCGTCGAGCACGTAGGTCACGATCTCCATGTCGCGATGCCCGTGCGTGCCGAAACCCTGGCCGCCGGCGATGCGATCTTCGTTGATCACACGCAGCGGTCCGAAGTGCATGTGGTCCGGGTCGTAGTAGTCCGCAAACGAGAAGCTGTGATACGAGTCGAGCCATCCGTGGTTGGCGTGGCCTCGTTCTTCAGAGCGGCGGATCTCGATCATGGGGTTCTCCAGTGGGTGTGCATTGCGATGCCCAGAATGTATGGGCGCAAAGCATCTAGAACAACCCGCACGAATGCACCGGATCGTTCTATAAATCCGGGCAATCGGCGCGCTGACCAAACCGCCGTGGACCGGGGCGGCCATGACCCCACGTGCCCAGAGTTGCACGAGGCAAGCCGCGGGCCCCGCTGCCGGGCTTGGGGCGCCAAACTGGCATGGAGCGCACGTTCGGGTAAAATACCGCGCTTTTCGGGCGGACTCAGGCATGCGGCCTTGCAGTGTTCGCTGTGAGTGCTAATGGGGGAAACCCGCGGAAGGCCTGTACGGCTGGACAAACGATCCGGCACGACAATTTTGACCGCCTAGAATAGCGACGGCCGGCCACAAGCTGGCGGTCATCGAGACCGTTACATCACGGTCGACACAGGAGAAACATGAAGAAGTTCGCAGTGTGCGTGGCGATCGAGGCCACGACCACCGGCGCAATGCCGAAGGAACGGAAACCGTGCGCATCGGCTTCGACGCCCGCTACCCGCCCTTCGAAGCGACTGCCGCCCAAGGCCAGTTCGTCGGTTGCGACACCGATCTGACCGGCCAGGCGCCTCGCGCCTAAACTGCTTCGCAGCATCCGGGACTCGGGACGGACCCGCATGGGCCTGCCGCGAGCCTCGTAATACAGTCGGAAAACGCGCTGTCCAGCCGCCAACGGCCGGATGGTCATGATTTGCTCAGCGGTGCAGTCAGGCCGCGTCTTTCGCGGTGCGCACCTCACGCGTCGTCAAGGACCTCATATGTTCCTTCAAGGCTACGGCCCGTTGCTTCTCAACGGCACCTGGCAGACCGTCAAGCTGGCGGTGCTGTCGCTTGCGTTCGCGTTCGTGCTGGGCTTGCTCGGCGCAGCGGCCAAACTGTCGAAAAACCGTGTCTCGCACGGCGTCGGCACGGTCTATACGACCCTCGTGCGCGGCGTGCCCGACCTCGTGCTAATGCTGCTGCTGTTCTATAGCCTGCAGATCGCCCTGAACAACCTGACCGACCTGCTCGGCTGGGATCAGATCGACATCGACCCGTTCGTGGCCGGCATCGCGGTGCTCGGCTTCATCTACGGCGCGTACTTCACCGAGACCTTCCGTGGCGCGTTCCTCGCCGTGCCGCGCGGCCAGCTCGAAGCGGGCCACGCCTACGGCATGACGAGCTGGCAGGTGTTCTCCCGGATCATGTTCCCGCAAATGATGCGTTTCGCGCTGCCCGGCATCGGCAATAACTGGCAGGTGATGGTAAAGGCCACGGCGCTGGTTTCGATCATCGGCCTCGCCGACGTCGTGAAAGCCTCGCAGGACGCCGGCAAGGGCACCTTGCGGTTCTTCTTCTTCACCCTGCTTGCGGGGGCCATCTATCTCGTCATCACCACGGTCTCGAACTTTGTGTTGATGTACCTCGAAAAGCGCTACTCGACCGGCGTACGAAAGGCGGACCTATGATCGAGATCATTCAGGAATACTGGCGCAACTACCTCTACAGCGACGGCTACCGCTTCACCGGCGTCGTCATCACGTTGTGGCTGCTGGTAGTGTCGATCGGCCTCGGTTTCTGCCTGTCGATTCCTCTGTCGGTAGCGCGGGTCTCGAAGAAGAAGTGGCTCTCGCGCCTCGTGTGGCTGTATACGTACATCTTTCGCGGCACGCCGCTCTACGTGCAGTTGCTGCTCTGCTACACCGGCCTCTACAGCCTCGAAGTGATCCGCGATCACGCACTCACCAACGCGTTCTTCCGCGACGGCATGCATTGCACGCTGCTCGCCTTCACTCTGAACACCTGCGCGTACACCACCGAGATTTTCGCCGGCGCCATCAAGGCGACACCGTACGGCGAGATCGAAGCCGCGCGCGCCTACGGCATGTCGCCGTTCACGCTGTACCGGCGCGTGATCCTGCCGTCCGCACTACGCCGCGCGCTGCCCTACTACAGTAATGAAGTGATCCTGATGCTGCACGCCACGACGGTCGCCTTCACCGCCACCGTGCCGGACATCCTGAAGATCGCCCGCGACGTGAACTCGGCGACCTATCAATCGTTCAACGCGTTCGGCCTCGCTGCCCTGCTCTACCTGGTTATCTCTTTCACGCTCGTGTGGCTGTTCCGCCGCGCCGAGCGCCGCTGGCTCGCTTACTTGCGGCCGCAAGGCAAATAAGCCGTCAAGGACCCCGACTCATGAACACCAGGAAGCAAAAGCTCTTCGTCGACGAGCTCCATAAACAATACGGCGACAACGAAGTTCTCAAAGGCGTCTCGCTGCGTGCGAACGCCGGCGACGTCATCAGCGTGATCGGCTCATCCGGCTCGGGCAAGAGCACGATGCTGCGCTGTATTAACTTTCTCGAGCAGCCCAACTCCGGGCGCATCTTCGTCGACGGCGAAGAGGTTCGCACGCTCAAAGACAAAACCGGCGCGCTGAAAGTCTCCGATCCCAAACAGTTGCAGCGCGTGCGCACCAGGCTGGCTATGGTGTTCCAGCACTTCAACCTGTGGGCGCACATGACGGTGCTGGAAAACATCATTGAAGCGCCGGTCCACGTGCTCGGCCTGCCGCGCCGGGAAGCGGAAGACCGCGCCCGTCAATATCTGGAGAAGGTCGGTCTCGCTCCGCGACTGGAAAAGCAGTATCCGTCGCATCTGTCGGGCGGCCAGCAGCAGCGGGTCGCGATTGCTCGGGCGCTGGCGATGCATCCCGACGTCATGCTGTTCGACGAACCGACCTCCGCGCTCGATCCGGAACTGGTGGGCGAAGTGCTGAAGGTCATGCAGACGCTCGCCGAGGAAGGCCGCACGATGATCGTCGTCACTCACGAGATGGCGTTCGCCCGTAATGTGTCTAACCACGTGATGTTCCTGCATCAGGGGCGGGTCGAGGAAGAGGGACATCCGGACGAAGTATTCAGGAACACGAAGAGCGAACGGCTCAAGCAATTTCTGTCCGGCAGCCTCAAGTAGCGTTTAGACAACACTTAGGACAACGGCTGTAGTTCATGTAATATTACAAGGCGCTTACAAACAGCGCCTTTTTTCATTTCCGCATCGCGTTTTGGGTCGTCAAACGTCCCAAATACCGCACCAACGTCCCGTTTTTTGCCCTACTCCCACCGTTTTGCATCGTCAATAGTGGCAATCCTTAACGTTGCCTTAGCCGAACCGTGATTCCCTTGTCAGACAAGGCTTTTATGGCGTTTTTGGGATGCAGCTGTGAGACCTCGACCACACCACTATTGCAATTTTGAGACACCTAGGCGGCCTTGAGCCAATTTCTTCTCCCATCGAGGGGTATTTTTGATAAATTAGTAACCAAAGTACCAAAACAAAGTTGATTAAAAGTAGTTTCACTTCAAAACACGCAGAGGAGATACCGGTCGACGAGGGATCGGCATGACGATAAAGATAGCTCCACGCTGCACCGTCATGACAACACACCCGATCGACCCAAACCGTCTCCCTGGTACGGATTTCTGTTCGGCGCCTCTGGGGTCCGGACACCATTCGCAGTACTGGGTTTTTCTTTTGACAGGGTATGGAGGAGAAGATGAAGAAAGCATTACTCGCCGCGGCGCTGATGTCGGCCGGTGTAGTTGCGCACGCTCAAAGCAGCGTGACGCTGTACGGTCGTCTGGATGCGGGTGTTGAATACATCAGCGGCCTTCCGAATGCTAATTACACGGGCTCCACCTCACGTGTCCGCCTTGAGAGTGGCGACTGGGGCACCAGCCTGTGGGGCTTGAAGGGTGTGGAAGACATCGGTGGCGGCAATAAGGTTCTCTTCCAGTTGGAAGGCTCCTTCAGCACTGCAACTGGCTCACTCGGCTCTGCCGGCTCCATCTGGAATCGTTGGGCGACAGTCGGTGTGGCAAACGATCAGTTCGGTACCCTGCTCCTCGGTCGCGAACTGTTCATC
Source organism: Paraburkholderia sp. EB58 (assembly GCF_050436665.1). Taxonomy (NCBI): domain Bacteria; kingdom Pseudomonadati; phylum Pseudomonadota; class Betaproteobacteria; order Burkholderiales; family Burkholderiaceae; genus Paraburkholderia; species Paraburkholderia sp. EB58. The sequence continues at coordinate 74,254 of NZ_JBNDMQ010000019.1, forward strand.
TCCAACGGCGTGTGGGACTTCGACCCGTTCGGTCAATCGAACTGGTCGTCGGCGTCGCTGGTCCGTGGCCGCAACTGGCCGCAATCGAGCAACAACATTTCGTACCAGTCGCCGAAGCTCTACGGCTTTGATGTGTACGGCCAATACGCCTTCTCGAACTCGACGGCCTTCAACGGTGGCAACGGTTCGGCACAAGGTCGTGAAGACGGTCTGCAGTTGACCTACACGAACTCGCTGTTCCAGGTTCGTGGCCTGTATGACGAAATCCGCAATAACATCAACGGTAGCCTCGGCGATCCGACCGCGGGCTCGCCGAATGGTCCGTTTAACTACGGCCGCGAGTACTTTGCGGGCGTGAACGTGTTCCTCGGCCAGTTCAAGATTCAGGCCGTGTACCAGGCAGCACGTACTTCGGGCGAAACCGGTGTACCTATCGGCACGCCGACGACGACCGACCAGGAATGGGGCGGTATCACGTGGCAAGCTACACCGGCAGCAGCGCTTATCGCAGCCGTGTATCACGTGAACGCGAACAACGGTGCTGGCAACGCGAACATCTACACGGTTGGCGGTTCGTACAACCTGTCGAAGCGCACGTTGCTCGACATCCAGGTCGCACAGACGCGTAACAGCAAGACGGCTAACTTCGGCCTCGATGCTAACGCAGCTGGCCCCGGCGGCAACAGCGGTTCGGGTAGCTCGATTACGTACAACGAAAACCCGACTCCGGGACACCAACAGACCGGTGTTTATGCAGGTATCCAACACTCGTTCTAATCGAACGGTGTAGTTAGAACAGCTTTAGAAACTTTTTCACGCTGCTGCGAGAGGCGCGTATCGGTGCGATGTCCGCAAGGGTATCGCACCGTTTTTTATTGGCGCGAGCGGATCTGCGTCCGCCGTATGTTCTTGCCTGAGGCCTTAGACCGCTGCTTCGTTTTCCTCGCCGGTACGAATGCGGATCACCCGCTCCACGTCCGCCACGAAAATCTTGCCGTCGCCAATCTTGCCGGTGCGCGCCGCACCGATGATCGCGTCGATCACCTGGTCGCACTGGTCGTTCGCCACCACCACTTCGATCTTCACTTTCGGCAGGAAGTCGACCACATACTCGGCGCCGCGATACAGCTCCGTGTGACCCTTCTGACGGCCGAAGCCTTTAACTTCGGTAACCGTCAGCCCGGTCAGGCCGACCTCGGCGAGTGCTTCACGGACTTCGTCGAGCTTGAAGGGTTTGATGACTGCAGTGATGCGCTTCATGGCGTACCTCGTCTCTTGATCGGATAGTTGTTCGGAAAATCGAAAGGAAATAGATAGCTTTGATTCTACGCTGCGCCGGACGGCCTGCGGACTTTCCCGCGCGCCTCACTCAGAGTGCTGCGGGGCGCCGCTCATTTCACTGATCAAGCCGCCGATCGCGCCGCAGCGCAGACCGCCACTCGGTCTTCCCTTAGTCGACAGGCTCGGTGTAGCGCGAAGTGATCGGATAACGCCAGTCGCGGCCGAACGCACGATGTGTCACGCGTATGCCGATCGGCGCCTGACGGCGCTTGTATTCGTTGATCTTGATGAGACGCGTGACACGCTTCACATCGTCCACCGCATAGCCCGCGGCGATGATCTCGGCAAGCGAGCGGTCCTCTTCCATGTACATGCGCATGATGGCGTCGAGCACCTCATACGGCGGCAGGCTGTCCTGGTCGGTCTGGTTCTCGCGCAGTTCGGCCGACGGCGCGCGCGTGAGAATCCGCTCCGGGATGATGTCCTGCTTGGGGAACGTAGTGGCCGCGTTGCGGTAGTGGCACAGCCGGTAGACCAGCGTCTTGGCGATGTCCTTGATCACGGCGAAGCCGCCGGCCATGTCGCCGTACAACGTGCAGTAGCCCACCGCCATCTCGCTCTTGTTGCCGGTGGTCAGCACGATCGAGCCAAACTTGTTCGACAACGCCATCAGCAACGTGCCGCGAATCCGTGCCTGGATGTTTTCCTCAGTGGCGTCTTCCGCTCGGCCGGCGAACTCATCGGCGAGCGAGGTGCGGAAAGCGTCGAACATCGGCGCAATCGCGATCTCGTCGTAGCGCACGCCGACCCGGCGCGCCATCTCGGCGGCGTCGGTGGTCGAGATGTCCGCCGTGTAGCGCGATGGCATCATCACGGCACGCACCCGCTCGGCGCCGAGCGCATCGCACGCCACGGCCAGCACCAGCGCCGAATCCACGCCGCCCGACAGGCCGATGAGTGCGCCCGGAAAGCCGTTCTTGTTGATGTAGTCGCGCACGCCCATGACGAGCGCCGCATAGACCTGCGCCTCCAGCGATTGCTCGGGCGCAATCCTGCTGGGCACAGGGTGCGCGCCGTCGAATTCGACGATCGCGTGTCCTTCCTCGAACTGCGCCATCTTGGCGACCATTTCGCCCTTGCCGTCCAGTACGAACGATCCGCCGTCGAACACGAGTTCGTCCTGAGCGCCGACCATGTTCACGTAGACCATCGGCAGACCGGTCTCGCGAATCCGCGCCCGCAGCATATCGACCCGCACCGCTTCCTTATTGAGGTGATACGGCGAGCCGTTCGGAATCAGCAGCACCTGGGCGCCGGCCGCCTTGGCCTGCTGGGCTGCCGGGGCATGCCAGACGTCCTCGCAGATCACGATGCCGTACTTGGTGCCGTCCAGCTCGAACACGAACGGCTTCGGATCCGACGCAAAGTAGCGCTTCTCGTCGAACACCTCGCTGTTGGGCAGATCCTGTTTCAGATAGGTGCCCACCACCTCGCCGTCGACGATCAGGGAGGCGGCGTTAAAGGTATCGAATGGCGGCACGCCGCGCTCGATTGGCGCGTTTGCTTTACCATGGCCGTGCGCGGCGTCACGGTGCGGATGACCGACCACCACGTAGAGGCCGGTGAGCGGCTTCAGTTGCGCCGCGAGATCGGCCAGCGCCGCGGCACTGGCGGCATAGAAGGCGGGACGCAGCAGCAGGTCTTCGGGCGGATAGCCGGAGAGCGCGAGTTCCGGGGCGACGAGCAGCTTCGCACCATCGTTGTGCGCGGCGCGGGCCGCGGCGACGATCTTCGCGACGTTGCCGGCGAAGTCGCCGACAGTGACATTGAGTTGAGCAAGAGCGATTCGGGTCTTCATGGCAGGATCGGGGGCAAGCCGCGCGGCTTGCCGGTTACGGCGGCCAGACGGCTCGACGCAACGGACACACACACGGACAAACGAACGATGCTCCGCTATTCGCAGAGCGCCGCTCAGATCAGGAACAGTCAAACAGATTGAACCAGCAACGCTTTGATTATCGCACGGGCATTCTGGCCTCGCCCTCCGAGGTGGACGCGGCCGAGTGGAACGCCCTTCTCGCCCAGCAAGCACAGCCCACGCCGTTCCTGCGGCATGAGTTCCTGAGCGCGCTGCATGCAAGTCAATCCGCGGTGGCCGATACCGGCTGGGCGCCGCAGTTCGTCACGCTGACCGACCCGCGCACGGACCGGCTCGTAGCGGCTGCGCCGGTGTACCTGAAAGGACACTCCTACGGCGAATATGTCTTCGATTGGGCCTGGGCCGACGCCTACAAGCGCAACGGCCTCGCGTACTATCCGAAGCTGCTCTGCGCCGTGCCGTTCACGCCGGTGCAGGGCAACCGGCTGCTGGCCGCGGACCCGCACGCGCTGCGCCATCTCGCCGCTACGCTGATGGCGTTTGCCGAACAGGCAGACGTGTCGTCACTGCATGTGCTGTTTCCGACCGCCGACGAGGCCGAAGCGCTCACCGACCTCGGCATGATGCAGCGCGAAGGCGTGCAATTTCACTGGCTGAACGACGGCTATCGCGACTTCGACGATTTCCTTTCGACGCTCGAGCAGAAGAAGCGCAAAAACATCCGTGCGGAGCGCCGCAAGGTACGCGAAGCGGGCATCACGATGCGCCGCGTGCGCGGCGAAGACATCAGTGATGCGCAATGGCGCTTCTTCTCCAAGTGCTACAGGCAGACCTATCGCGAGCACTTTTCGAGTCCGTATCTGAATCTCGACTTTTTCCGCACGATCGGTGCGACCATGCCGGAGAACCTGCTGCTCGTGATCGCAGAGTATGAGGGCAAGCCGATTGCAAGCTCGCTAGTGGTCTACCAGCGCGACGAACAAACCGGCGGCACGTTATATGGCCGCTACTGGGGTGCGCTGGAACATGTGCCGTGCCTGCACTTCGAGACCGCGTACTACCAGCCGCTCGAATTCTGCATCGAAGAGAAACTCGGGGTGTTCGAAGGCGGCGCGCAAGGCGAACACAAAATGGCGCGCGGGTTTTTGCCCACCGTCACGCGCTCGACGCACTGGCTCGCCCACCCGGCGTTTTCCGATGCAGTAGCGCGCTTTCTCGACAGCGAGACGAACACCATTCACGCTTATGTCGACGAGCTGCGCGACCATAATCCCTTCAAGACCTAGCCATGCCATGGTTTCTCTACCTGATCGAATGCGCCGACGGCAGCGTCTACACTGGCATCGCCGTTGACGTGCAAGCGCGCTTCGAGAAGCACGTGAACGGTACCGGCGCGCGTTATACGCGCTCGCGCAAGCCGTTGCAAGTGCTGGCCTCGTTCGAACTGGCGGACCGCTCAAGCGCGTCGAGCGCCGAGTACTGGGTCAAGCGGCTATCGCCGCCGGAGAAGCGGGCGCTGGCAGCGGGTGTGCGCACGCTTGAATCCGTGTTGCCGGTGGTGGTTCAAGCGGACGCCGCGTCAGAGACAGAAGCTGAAGAGACAGATAGCGCGTAGCGCTTGTCCCAGATCCTTGCCCCAATGAAAAACCGCGCCGCCCTCTCGGGCCAGCGCGGTTTTTTTACATTTGAAAGTGCGGACGGGCTTACTTCTTGTAATTCGCCACGCCTTCGCTGATTTCCTTGTGAGCGGCTTCGACATCCGCCCAGCCTTCGACCTTCACCCACTTGCCCTTTTCCAGCGCCTTGTATTGCTCGAAGAAGTGCTTGATCTGGTCTTTCAGGTACGACGGCACGTCGTCGATCGACTTCAGGCTGGCCGTCATCGGGCAGACCTTGTCGTGCGGCACGGCGACCAGCTTTGCGTCGACGCCCGCCTCGTCCGTCATCTGCAGCATGCCGAGCGCACGCGCGCGCACAACCGAGCCAGCCAGCAATGGGTACGGCGTGATCACCAGCACGTCGACCGGATCGCCGTCACCCGACAGCGTCTGCGGAATGAAGCCGTAGTTGGCCGGATAACGCATGCCGGTGCTGATGAAACGGTCGACGACGAGCAGGCCCAAATCCTTGTCTGCTTCGTACTTGACCGGATCGCTTTGCGCCGGGATTTCGATGATGACATTGAAATCTTGCGGAAGGTCTTTGCCTGCGGGGACGTGATTGAAGCTCATGAGCGCTCTCTGAACAGGATGAAATTCGGAACACAGCGCGCAATGCAGCGCCTAACGTAGGTCGAGCGTGGCACAGCGGGCCAGAAGTGCGGAATACGCCATTATAGCCAATCGGCCGATGGCACCGCCCGGACGATCGGCGCGATAATCGTTGTGAACGCGGTGTCACACAGCCTTTTCAGCCAGGAGCATGCATGGAAGAAGCGAAACACTTCATCGGCAGCGAATGGGTCGCCCCTGCCGGGGGCGAGACGATTCCTGTGCTCGATCCGTCCGACGGACAGCCCTTCACGCAATTGGCCCGCGGCACCGCGGCGGATATCGAAGCTGCGGTACGGGCGGCGCGGCACGCCTTCGAGGGCCCATGGGGTGCCGCCAGCGCCGCGGACCGGGGACGGATCCTTTACCGCCTGTCCATGCTCGTGGCCGCCCGCCACGACGAACTGGCGCAACTCGAAGCACGCGACACCGGCAAGCCGTTGCGCCAGGCGCGGGCGGACGCGGCCGCGCTGGCCCGCTATTTCGAGTTCTACGCCGGCGCCGCCGACAAGCTGCACGGCGAAACCCTCCCCTATCAGACCGGCTATACCGTCTTCACCGTGCGCGAACCGCACGGCGTGACCGGCCATATCGTGCCGTGGAACTACCCCATGCAGATCTTCGGCCGCAGCGTCGGCGCGGCGCTCGCGGCGGGTAACGCCTGCGTCGTCAAGCCGGCGGAGGACGCCTGCCTGTCGGTGCTGCGGGTCGCCGAACTCGCGGCTGAGGCTGGCTTGCCGGCCGGCGCGCTGAATATCGTCACCGGCTACGGCCACGAAGCGGGCGCGGCGCTCGCACGCCATGCGGGCATCGACCATATCTCGTTCACCGGTTCGCCGGAGACCGGCAAGCTGGTCGTGCAGATGGCCGCCGAGAATCACGTGCCCGTCACGCTCGAACTGGGCGGCAAGTCACCGCAAATCGTGTTCGCCGACGCCGATCTCGACGCCGCGCTGCCCGTGCTCGTCTCGGCGATCGTGCAAAACGCCGGGCAGACCTGTTCGGCAGGCAGCCGCGTGCTGATTGAGCGCTCGATCTACGAGCCCTTGCTCGACCGCCTCGGCGCTGCGTTCAGTGCACTGCGGGTCGGGCCGTCGCATGCCGATCTCGACTGCGGACCGCTCATCAGCGCCAAACAGCAGCAACGCGTGTGGGATTTCCTCTCCGATGCGCACCACGACGGCATTGGCATGGTGGCACACGGCGAGATCATCCACGAGGCGCCGGAAACCGGCTTCTATCAGGCACCTACGCTGCTGCGCGATGTGCCGGCGGGCCACCACCTCGCAAATGAGGAAGTGTTCGGGCCCGTGCTCGCCGCAATGTCTTTCGCTGACGAAGACGAAGCGGTGGCACTCGCGAACGGCACGCCATACGGTCTCGTCGCGGGTATCTGGACGCGCGACGGCGCGCGCCAGTTGCGCCTCGCGAGGCGGGTGCGTTCGGGCCAGGTGTTTATCAACAACTACGGTGCGGGCGGTGGTGTCGAATTGCCGTTCGGCGGCGTCAAGCATTCCGGCCATGGGCGTGAAAAAGGCTTCGAGGCACTCTACGGCTTTACGGTGCTGAAGACGGTCGCGATCCGGCACGGCTAGCGGGCGGCGACAGCAGCACGGGCAGGTACAAGTGCAAGTGCAGGAGCAACTGCACTTGCAAGAGCAATCAGCGGCAACAACAACGCGGACAAATACGGAGACATCATGCGGTTGACAGGTAAAACGGCCATCGTCACGGGTGGCGGCTCGGGCTTCGGCGAGGGCATTGCCAAGACCTACGCGCGCGAAGGCGCAAACGTCGTGATCAACGATCTGAACGCGGCGGCAGCCGAACGCGTCGCGAGCGAAATCGCGCTGGCGGGCGGCAAGGCCATCGCGGTGCCCGGCGACGTCACGCAGAGCGCCGACTGGGAACGCCTGCGAGAAGCCGCGCTCGAGGACTTTGGCAGCGTGCAGGTCGTCGTCAACAATGCCGGCACCACGCATCGCAACAAGCCCGTGCTCGATGTGACGGAGGCGGAGTTCGACCGTGTCTACGCGGTCAACGTGAAAAGCATCTACTGGAGCGTGCAGGCGTTCGTGCCGTACTTCCGCCAGCAAGGCGGCGGCGTGTTCATCAATATCGCCTCGACCGCCGGCGTGCGGCCCCGGCCTGGCCTCGTCTGGTACAACGGCAGCAAAGGCGCGGTGATCATCGCCAGCAAGGCGCTCGCCGCCGAACTGGGACCGGACCGCATCCGTGTGAACTGCGTGAATCCCGTGATGGGCGAAACCGGGCTGCTATCCGAATTCATGGGCGTCGAAGACACACCGGAGAACCGCAAGCGCTTCCTCGCCGGCATCCCGCTCGGCCGCTTCTCGACGCCGCAGGACATCGCCAATGCCTGCCTGTATCTGGCGTCGGATGAAGCGGACTTCGTCACCGGCGTGTGCCTCGAAGTGGACGGCGGGCGCTGCGTATAGGCACTGTCGGGCACCGTCGGGCACCGTGCGGCACCAGCGGCACGCGTCAGAACAGGTTCAAACGGGCGGCACCAGATTTCCACAAAAAAACGAGGAGACACCACGATGGCAAGTCCTGCGAATCCGCTTCACCATCCCGGCGCGGGCGCGCCGCCCTCCACGTTTGAAGAGGCGACCTACCGCAAGGTTGCGTGGCGTCTCACGCCGCTTCTGATGCTCTGCTACGTGGTGGCCTATCTCGATCGGGTCAACGTCGGCTTCGCCAAGCTGCAGATGACCACCGACCTGAACCTGAGCGACGCGATCTACGGCTTTGGCGCCGGCATTTTCTTTCTCGGTTACTTCCTCTTCGAGATCCCGAGCAACGTGATCCTGCACAAGGTCGGCGCACGCGTGTGGATTGCCCGGATCATGGCGTCGTGGGGCGTGATCTCCATGCTGACGATGTTCGTCACCACGCCCACCATGTTCTACGTGATGCGCTTTCTGCTCGGACTAGCCGAGGCCGGCTTCTTCCCCGGCATCATCCTGTACCTCACTTACTGGTATCCGGCGCACCGGCGTGGCCGCATGACCACCTGGTTCATGACCGCAATCGCACTGTCAGGCGTGATCGGCGGCCCGGTGTCGGGCTATATCCTGAAGACGTTCAATGGCACGAACGGCTGGCATGGCTGGCAGTGGCTGTTCCTGCTCGAGGGCGTTCCGTCGATCCTCGTAGGCATCCTCGTATTCATCATGCTCGACGACGGCATCGCCCGTGCCACCTGGCTCACGCCGGAAGAGCGGCAACTGCTCGAACGCAATATCACGACCGAGGACGCCACCAAACACGACCTGCCGATCCGCACGGTACTCGCCAACCCGCGTGTCTGGCTGATGAGCCTGATCTACTTCTCGTTCGTGATGGGACTCTATGGCGTGAGCTTCTGGCTACCGACCATCATCAAGGCAACCGGCGTCACCGATGCCTTCATGATTGGCCTGCTTTCGGCCATTCCGTTTGCCGCTGCAGTGGTGGGTATGGTGCTGGTGTCGCGCAGTGCGGACCGCAAACGCGAGCGGCGCTGGCATATCGCGCTGCCTGCCGCGGCGGGTGCAGTGGGCCTGGTGCTGTCGGTGGTATGGGCGCATAACACGCTGCTGGCAATGGCGTCACTCACGCTTGCGACCATGGGCATCCTCACCACGCTGCCGCTCTTCTGGAGTTTGCCGACAGCGTTCCTCGCCGGCACAGGCGCAGCAGCCGGGATCGCGATGATCAATTCGATCGGCAATCTGGCCGGGTTCCTGAGCCCTTACGCAGTGGGCTGGCTCAAGCAGGCCACCGCCGCCAACGACTCGGGCATGTATATGCTGGCGGCATTCATGCTGCTGGGTGGGTTGCTAGCGCTGAGCGTGCCGGCGAAGTTGGTGAACAAGTAGGGCTGCGAAACTAAAAAGCCCCCGGAGAACGTTTCCTCCGAGGGCTTTCCATTTGCTTTTGTGGCAGTGCTTGCCGCCGAGCGCTTACACCGTGACGCCGCTATACCGCCGCCCCGCACTCAAACAACGTTCATCGCCAGCGCGCTTTCCCGATAGTGCTGGCTCGCCTTCTCGCCATCGCCAAGCTGTTCGTGCAATCGCGCCAGCGCCCGATGCGAACGGATCTTCAGCGTCTCGTTATCGGCCAGCTTCAGCGCCGTTTCGAGGAACGACTGCGCTTTGCCCCACAGCTGCTGATGCAGACACAGGCGGCCCAGCGTGAACATCAGATCGGCGTCGTCCGGACGCTCCTTCTGCCACGCTTCGGCCTTCTGGATCAATGGCAACGCGTCGCCGCCAGCCGTGTCCGGATAGCGGCGCAACAGACGCGCGTCCCAGTTCTGCGCCAGCGCTTCTTCGACGATCTTGCGCGCGTCCTGCGGGCGATTGAGCGTCACCAGCAATTCAGCCGCCAGATCGGCGAGGCGCGGCGAGTGCCGCTCGGTCGGCGACAGCGAATGCCACAACTCCAGCAACGCGTCGGCGTTGTGACGACGGTCGCGCAGCAGATTCTCAGCTGCGAGCTGGCGCAAACGCACCGCCACCGCCGGATGAATCGCTTCACGCTTTTCCAGCGTCTTGACGAGCTTGAGCACCTCGCTCCAGTTCTTCAATTGCTGCTGCGCCCGCAACATAATCTGCTGCGCATGAATGCGGCGTCCGCCTTGCGACTGCATCTCGGTCAACGCAGTAAGCGCGCCGTCCGCGTCGCGGCCGTCCGCGCGCATGTCGGCGGTCGCCATCAGGCGGGCGTCCTGCCAGTCAGCTTCGTCGATCTGCGCCAGCCATTCGTCGCGCCGCGCGTACTCATGCATCCGATGCGCCGCCGTGGCCGCGACGAGGCCCGCTGCGCCCTTGTTGTCGCCGTTGGCGAGCGCGTCGCGCGCCGCCTTCTCAGCGCGCGAGAAACGTCCGGCATACAGATTGCCGATCGCATCGCGCAGTGCCGCATGCGCCTTTGCCACACGCGAACGGGCCCGGTAAGTGGCCACGCGCTGCGGCATGCGCCAGATGTTGCGCACGATGCGCAGCAGCGCATACACCACGATAAACAGCACCACCAGTCCGACCACGAACAGGTTCAGCGACACGTCCACGCGGTACGGCGGATAGACGAGCAGTACCTGCCCCGTATCGAAACGCCCAACCGTCGCCAGCGCCACCGCGATGACAAACAGCAGGGCCAGCCAAAGAAGTCCCCGGATCGCCATGATTAACCCCGGCTCCGGTATTGATTGACGGCCTGCAGGCTCGTATTCAGGTTCGGCACTTCAACGGCCGCCGAGCCATCGTCCACGTCCTTCACCAGCCCGCGCACGGTCTGCGTGCGTTTCGACGCGTTGTCGAAATAGCGCTCGAGTGCCGCGTCAGCCGCGTGCAGATCGGACTTCAGCGTGGTCTGGTTGCGCGACAGCAGGGCCAAGCGCGCCGACAGCAGACGCAGCTTCAGGTTTTCGCGCACGAAGTAGCCCTCGTCGGGCGTGATCAACATCGCGTCGGCGTTGTCGATGCGGCGCACCTGCACGAGGCTCGTCAGTTGCTGGGCGATGCCCGCCGAGAACGCCTGCCACCACACCTTCCAGCGCGGCTCTCCGGTAGCCGCCGCCACCTGCGCGCTATCAGCCGGCGTAGCGGCATGCGGTACGGTGTGCGCGGTGATCGCTTCGCCGTTGAGCGGCAGCGAGTCGACCTGGTCGATCGCGTTGTCGAGCTTGATGGCGAGGCCCGTCAGATCGGTGGACGGCGCCGACTTCAGCTTGTCGATGTCCTGTGCAATCGCCTTGCGCACCGCCAACGCCTGGGGACTGTCCGACGCAGCCAGACGCGTGTCGGCACTTTGCAGCGCGAACAGCGCGAGCTGCGTATTACCCGTCAGTTCCAGTTGCTGGCTCGCGCTCGAGAGCATCTGCGCCACTTCGGCGAGGGTCCAGTCGTCGCGATTGCGCGCGAGGTCGGCGTATTGCTGTTGCAGCGCCTGCTGGGCCTGTTGCGCATCGGTCAGCTTGCCTTCGAGCTGCGACATCTGCGAATCGATCCCATGCACGGTCGCCACCGCCTGGTCGGTCTTCACGGCGAGTGCAGCGGTTTGCGCGTCGTTGGCTTGCTGGCGCTGGGACAACTGCTGATCGAGACGGATGACCTTGCGATTGAGCGCAATGCCGCCGGCCACGGCTGCACAAGCAACGATCACGACGACAAACCACAGCAGCGGTCCGCCCGCACTGCGGCGCGGCTGTTGCGCTTCGTAGGGCGTGAAGGGGGGATTGGGCGGCAACGCTGTGGTCGCAGCCGGCTGGGGTGAAGCGTTCGTGGAAGCGTTCGTTTCTGTCATGCGTGATTGAGCCGGGTTGGTCGGTACCGGTTGAACAACGGGAGGTACGGCAGCAAGCAAGGCACGGGCAATGCGCTCATCGCCCGCACCGGACACCGTAATGCTATCAAAACCCAGTCCCCGCGCGGTCTGCGCGATACGTGGATGTGGCGTGACAAGCGTGGCGCGCTTCAGTTGCGCGATTTCGACGGGGTTCAGGTGCTCGCGCGCCAGCTCATCCAGATTGCGTACGCCCTCGGAACTGGTGACGAGCCACGCGTGCGGCTCGCCCGCCAGCAACGCATGCACGCGCGTCCACGCGCCGATTGACGGCTCCGGCACGAGGCGCCGGTAGGCCGCCACGGTTTCCACCTCGACGCCCGCTTCACGCAGCCGCTCGGCCAGCCACTCGCGGCCGCCGTCGCCGCGCACGATCAGCACGCGCTTGCCTTCGAGCGAGGTCGCACCAAGCGACGCGTCGATGGCCGCGAAGAGCGCCTCGGAGTCGAAGCGCGCGGACTCGTCGTCCGCCGCGGCCGACGGGCTGATCACCCGGTACGCCGGCGCTTCGACGCCGTGACGTGCGAGCGCCGCAACACTGCCCGGCCCCACTACGCCGACCGGCAGCGCATGCGGCCAGATCGCGCCGAACTGGCCAAACGCGTAATCGACCGCATTGGGCGAGACGAACACCACGAGCGCATAACGTTCGAGCGCGCCCAACGCAGCATGCAGCGGCGCCACGTCGTCGGCAGGCGCAATTTCGATCAGCGGAAAGTCGAGCGTGGCGATACCGGCCACTGCCAGTTGCGCCGCGAGCGCCTCCGACTGGCCCGCCGGACGCGTGATCACGGCCGTATACGGCGCCTGGCCGTTCGAGTGGGGGGATGAGTTGACGCCTGCCTGTGCCGCCATCACGCGCCAGTCGCCGGACCGCTCGCCGTGCTGAGCGCGCGGACGATTTCAAGTGCGCCCTGGCTTTCGAGCGCGTTCGCCACCTCGCGGCCCAATTGCAGGGCCCGTTCGACCGTCGGCGCGGGCGCCGAGGCCTGCGCGCTCAGCACGCGCTGGCCATCCGGCGTCGCCACGATGCCGCGCAGATGCAGCGCGCCGTCGTGCCAGGTGGCGTAGGCCGCCAGCGGCACTTCGCAACTGCCGCCCAGCGCCCGCGACACCATCCGCTCCGCCTCGACGGCGGCTGCCGTGTGCTCATGATGCAGCGGCGCAAGCCACGCTTCCAGCTCAGGGCGCCCCGCGCGGATCTCGATGCCGAGCGCGCCCTGTCCGGCGGCCGGCAAACTGTCGTCCGGATCGAGATGGGCGCGGATCCGGTCGCCCAGGCCCAGACGCTTGAGACCGGCCGCGGCCAGAATGATCGCCGCGTAGTCGCCGCGATCGAGCTTCGCGAGCCGCGTATCCAGATTGCCGCGCAACGGTTGCACAACGAGTTGCGGATAACGCACACGCAGCATCGCCTCGCGGCGCAGGCTGGAGGTGCCGACCACGCTGCCCGCGGGCAGCGCGGCGAGCGAATCGTAGGCGTTCGAGACGAACGCATCGCGCGGGTCTTCGCGCTCCATGATGGTGGACAGCGTGAAGCCCGGCGGCAACTCCATGGGCACGTCTTTGAGCGAATGAACGGCCAGATCGGCGCGGCCTTCGGCCAGCGCGTTCTCCAGTTCCTTCACGAACAGGCCCTTGCCGCCGACCTTCGATAGCGTGCGATCGAGAATTTGATCGCCACGTGTCGTCATCCCGAGGATTTTTACGTCACAAGATGGATATAATTTGTGCAGCGCACACCGCACGTGTTCGGCCTGCCACATCGCAAGGCGGCTTTCCCGCGAAGCGATGACCAGGGTAGAGGGCGGTGGTGCCGAAAGCGTCTCGGAATTCATTGCAAGGTCACTGGATAACGGGAGGTAATAACAAACAATGTTAGCACGCGCTCCAGCCTTGCTTTATCGGCCTGATGGCTACGCTGGCGTGCCACCGTTGGAGGAGACAGGCCCGCTCCGGGTACCCGCAAGACTTCAACCCCATCGCTGTGCCGCCGCGCCGTGCCGCCTTTCACGCACGATCGTTCGCGCGCCGGACGGCATCATGCGGGATGATGCAATGCGACGTACCGCGCGACAACACTGAGGGCCTCTCCTCTCCCACGTGCTGCTGGCAGTGTAGGTTACCGCTCATTGCCGCTCTCGCCGGTCCCGTTGTTCCCGTGCTGTTCGCCGGGTGGCTGATGCCGCGTGGCTGACAGCGCAAACGTCGTGCATCGCAGTACATGCGCAGTTCGTGCGCAGCGTTCATGTAGTAGCAGTCCATCTCTCTATAGACCCTGGCTTCCCTGAGGAAACCCATCGTGACGTCTTCCGGATCGGCGCGCCCTGCCCGCCGCAACACTGCATCGCTCAACGGTTCTGCGGGTGCGCCCGTAGTCACCCCTACCGCACCGGCCACGTCCAGCGCCTTGTCCAAACGCAGCGCCGCCAGCCCGGCGAAGTCCAAACAGTCCACCAAGACGGCCAAGGCAGATAAGCCAGCCAAGGCTGGCAAGGCAGACAAGGCGGTCAGCGCCGTGAAACCGGGCAAGTCCGCGAAGACCGGGTCCAATGCCAAGCCTGCCAGCAACGGCACGGCAGAAACGGTCCTGCATGCAGTGTCGAAAGAGGCAGCCGCGCCCGCGCCAAAAGCCGGCAGCCGCACACGCGAGGACAAAGACCAGCCGCTCTTCCAGGACATCCGTTATCTGGGACGGCTGCTCGGCGACGTGGTACGCGAGCAGGAAGGCGACGAGGTGTTCGACGTGGTCGAGACAATCCGCCAGAACGCCGTGCGGTTTCGCCGCGAAGACGACAGCAGCGCCGCGCAGACGCTCGACAAGAAGCTGCGCTCGCTGAGCCCCGAGCAGACCGTGAGCGTCGTGCGGGCGTTCAGCTATTTTTCGCATCTGGCGAACATCGCCGAAGACCGTCATCGCAATCGCCGCCACCGCATCCACGCGCTGGCCGGATCGGCCGCGCAGGCCGGCACGATTGCCTACGCGCTCGAACGGCTGATGGAAGCCAATGCGGCCGCCACGCCGGTCTTGCAGCAGTTCTTTAACGAGGCGCTGATCGTCCCGGTGCTCACCGCGCACCCAACCGAAGTGCAGCGCAAGAGCATTCTGGATGCCCAGCACGACATCGCCCGCCTGCTTGCCGAACGTGATCAGCAGCTCACCGACCGCGAGCGCGCGCACAACGAAGCCATGCTGCGTGCCCGCGTCACCTCGCTGTGGCAAACGCGGATGCTGCGCGATGCGCGCCTGACGGTGGCTGATGAAATCGAGAACGCGCTGTCGTACTACCGCGCGACCTTCCTCGAAGAAATCCCCGCCCTGTATGCGGATATCGAGGCTGCACTGGTCGAGCATGGTCTTGTCGCCCGGCTGCCGGCGTTCTTCCAGATGGGCAGCTGGATTGGCGGCGATCGCGACGGCAACCCGAACGTGACCGCTGCCACGCTGGAAGAAGCGATCACGCGCCAGGCCGCGGTGATCTTCGAACATTATCTGGAGCAGGTGCACAAGCTCGGCGCCGAGCTCTCTGTGTCGAACCTGCTGACGGGCGCGAGCGATGCCGTGAAGGAGCTGGCGGCTGCGTCGCCAGACCAGTCGCCGCACCGCGTCGATGAGCCGTATCGTCGTGCGCTGATCGGCATCTATACGCGGCTCGCGGCAAGCTCGCGCGTGCGGCTCGGCGAAGGCGCGGTGCCGTTGCGCAGCGCCGGGCGCGGCGCGGCACCGGTGCGCGCCCAGCCTTACGAGGACGCCGACGCGTTCGCGCGCGACCTGCATGTGCTGATCGATTCGCTTGCCGAGCACCATGGCGCGTCGCTGGCGAGCCCACGTCTGTCGCCGCTCGCGCGCGCCGCCGAAGTGTTCGGCTTCCACCTCGCCAGCATCGACTTGCGGCAAAGCTCGGACATTCACGAAGCGGTGATCGCCGAGTTGCTCAAGCTCGCCGGTGTCGAAGAGGATTACGCCGGCCTGTCCGAAGCCGACAAGCTGCGCGTGCTGCTGGCCGAACTCGCACAGCCGCGGCTATTGCGCTCGCCGTATCTCGACTACTCGGAGCTCGTGAAAAGCGAACTGGGCGTGCTCGAAGCCGCCCGCGTGACGCGCGAGAAGTTCGGCGCGCGCGCCGTACGCAACTACATCATCTCGCACACGGAAACCGTCAGCGATCTGGTGGAAGTGATGTTGCTGCAAAAGGAAACCGGCCTGCTCGACGGACTCCTCGGCGACCCACACAACCCGGCCAAGGCCGGCTTGATGGTGATCCCGCTGTTCGAGACGATCCCCGACCTGCAAAACGCGCCGCACATCATGCGCGACCTGATCGCACTGCCAGGGGTCGACTCGCTGATCGAACACCAGGGCGGCGAGCAGGAAGTCATGCTCGGCTATTCGGACAGCAACAAGGACGGCGGCTTCCTCACCTCGAACTGGGAGCTGTACCGCGCCGAACTCGCACTGGTGTCGCTCTTCAACGAACGCGGCGTGACGCTGCGACTGTTCCACGGCCGCGGAGGCACAGTCGGACGCGGCGGCGGCCCGACCTATCAGGCCATCCTGTCGCAACCGCCGGGCACGGTAGACGGCCAGATCCGCCTGACCGAACAGGGAGAAGTGATTGCCAGCAAGTTTGGCAATCCGGAAATCGGCCGGCGCAACCTTGAAACCGTGGTCGCCGCGACGCTCGAAGCCTCGCTGCTGCCGCACGGCAACACGCCCGCGCAACTGCCGGTCTTCGAGGAAACCATGCAGCAATTGTCGGACGCGGCGATGGCGTCGTACCGCGCGCTGGTCTACGAAACGCCGGGGTTCAAGGAGTATTTCTTCGAATCTACGCCGATCTCGGAGATCGCCGAACTGAACATCGGCAGCCGTCCGGCTTCGCGCAAGCTGCAGGATCCGAAGCAGCGCAAGATCGAAGATCTGCGCGCGATTCCATGGGGTTTCTCGTGGGGCCAATGCCGTCTGTTGCTCACCGGCTGGTATGGCTTCGGCAGCGCAGTGGCCGCCCATCTGGACAACGCGCCCTCGGATGCCGAGCGTGCCCGCCGCCTTGCGCTATTGAAGAAGATGCACAAGACGTGGCCGTTCTTCTCGAACCTGCTATCGAACATGGACATGGTGCTGGCGAAGACGGACCTCGCGGTCGCGTCGCGCTACGCCGCGCTCGTGACCGACAAGAAACTGCGCAAGCATGTGTTCGAGCGCATCGTGGCCGAATGGGAGCGCACGTCGAAGGTGCTGTCTGAAATCACCGGCAAGACCGAACGGCTTGCGGATAACCCGCTGCTGGCGCGTTCGATCAAGAACCGCTTCCCGTACCTCGATCCGCTGAATCACTTGCAGGTGGAACTGCTCAAGCGCCACCGTGCGGGCGAGACGAACGTCCGCTTGAACCGCGGGATTCATCTGACCATCAACGGGATTGCGGCGGGCTTGCGTAATACCGGCTGATGCTGGATTGACGCAGGGGCGAATTCGTTCGTCGCCAGCGCGAATGAGTTTCTGAGCGGCATACCCGAAGCGCTCCGTACTGCACAGCAATACGGGGCGCTTTGTTTTGCGGGCTCGTCCACAGCAAGCGGAGCGCGGCCACGCGCAGCGGGGGCGTGTGCATACGCGGTTCCTGCCGCTACAATAGAGACCGCCTTGTACCAGTACAGGCCGAACAATTATTCTGGTATCGCCGACACCTCCCTTTGCTAACACGATGAGCACGCCATCCCCCGCCGATTCCTCCCCGCCTCCGCTCGATGCGACGCCCGCGCACGCGCTGGGCGATTTCATCCGCGCGCATCGTGAGCGGCTGTCGCCAGCGGCGGTTGGTTTGCCACCCGGCCCGCGCCGGCGCACACCGGGTCTGCGGCGCGAGGAAGTCGCACAGTTGTGCGGTGTCAGCCCCACCTGGTACACATGGATCGAGCAAGGCCGGCCGGTGTCGGCGTCCGCCGACGCACTGGCAAGGATTGCCGTCGCGCTGCAACTATCGCGCGCCGAGCGCGCCTATCTGTTCGAACTGGCGGCGCAGCGCGACCCGGCCGAGCCCGACCCGGCCGCCGCCGACGCCCCCGCGACGCTGCTCGAAACGGTGCAACTCGTGAACGCGCCCGCTTATGTGCTGGACCGGCAGTGGAACGCGCTGGCCTGGAACGAGCGCGCGGCGGACCTGTTCGTGGGCTGGCTCGACGGCAGCCACGACCGCAATCTGCTGCGCTTCACCTTTACGGAGCCGACGGCGCGCGAACTGATCGTCGACTGGGAGACGCGGGCGCGGCGGCTCGCCGCCGAGTTTCGCGCCGACTCGATCCGGCACCTGACGGACGCGCCCACGCGGGGCCTGATCGATACGCTGACGAGCACGAGCGACGCGTTTGCGCGCTTCTGGGCGTCGCAGGACGTGGGCGAGCGCGAAGGCGGCCGGCGCGAATTCAACCATCCGCGCGACGGGCGGGTAGTGTACGACCAGATCACGTTCAAACCGGCGCATCGGGAAGATCTGAAGCTGGTGGTGCTGGTGCGGGAATAGCGGCGCGCTTGCAGGTCCACTCACGGGTCACCTGCAGGCCCGCTTATGCCGCGCCGACGTGGCAACGCGGCGGCCACCTAGCCGGTTGCTCCCGGATGTTAAAATCGCTGTCTTGTTCGCATCGGCGACGTCTGCACTGCCGATGGCCTCTTCACTGCACGTTCACTGCCCCAACACCATGACGTCCCAACTGCACAAAAAAGGCGAAGCCTGGTCGGCTCGCTTCTCGGAGCCGATGTCGGAGCTCGTCAAACGCTACACGTCGTCGGTTTTCTTCGACAAGCGACTGGCGCTCGTCGACATTGAGGGCTCGCTCGCGCACGCCGCGATGCTGGCTGCGCAGAAGATCATCGGCGCTGACGACCTCGCGGCCATCCAGCGCGGCATGGCACAGATCAAGGGCGAAATCGAGCGTGGCGAGTTCGAGTGGCAACTCGATCTGGAAGACGTGCACCTGAACATCGAAGCGCGCCTGACGGCGCTGATCGGCGACGCGGGCAAGCGCCTGCATACGGGCCGCTCGCGCAACGACCAGGTGGCGACGGACATCCGTTTGTGGCTGCGCGGCGAAATCGACCGGATTGTCGGCTTGCTGAAGGATCTGCGCAGTGCGCTGATCGATCTGGCTGAACAAAACGCCGAAACGATCATGCCGGGCTTCACGCATTTGCAGGTGGCACAGCCGGTGACGTTTGGCCACCACCTGCTGGCGTACGTGGAGATGTTCACGCGCGACGCCGAGCGCATGCGCGACTGCCGCACGCGCGTGAACCGTCTGCCGCTGGGCGCGGCGGCACTGGCGGGCACGAGCTACCCGATCGACCGTCATGCGGTGGCAAAGACATTGGGCTTCGACGGCATTTGCGCGAATTCGCTGGACGCGGTATCGGATCGCGACTTTGCGATTGAATTCACGGCGGCGTCGGCGCTGGTGATGACGCACGTGTCGCGTTTCTCGGAAGAACTGGTGCTGTGGATGAGCCCGCGGGTGGGCTTCATCGATCTGGCGGACCGCTTCTGCACGGGCTCGTCGATCATGCCGCAGAAGAAGAACCCGGACGTACCGGAACTGGCGCGCGGCAAGACGGGGCGCGTGAATGGGCATTTGATGGCATTGCTGACGTTGATGAAGGGTCAGCCGCTGGCGTACAACAAGGACAATCAGGAAGACAAGGAACCGCTGTTCGACACCGTGGATACGGTGGCGGATACGTTGCGGATTTTTGCTGAGATGGTGGCGGGGATAACGGTTAAGCCGCAGGCTATGCGGGCTGCGGCGTTGCAGGGGTTTTCGACTGCTACCGATCTGGCTGATTATCTGGTCAAGCGTGGGTTGCCGTTTCGGGATGCGCATGAGGCGGTGGCACATGCAGTAAGGGTTTGTGTTGATCGCAATTGCGATTTGGCTGATCTTTCGCTCGATGAGATGCGGGCTGAATTGCCGAATGTGGCGCATCTTATTGGCGAGGATGTGTTTGAGTATTTGACGCTAGAGGGGTCCGTGGCTAGCCGGAATCATCCAGGTGGGACCGCGCCTGAGCAGGTTCGGCTGGCTGTTGCCGCTGCGCGGGCGGCTCTGAAGTAAGGCTGGGCTTTTTGCCTGCGGCGCCTTGGTATGCGCTGTTTGCCTACGGCGTTGGCCTTTCCTTGATTTGATATCGGTCTATTAGCTTCGCCCCTGTGCGGGGCGGCACCTACTTTCTTTGCCGCCGCAAAGAAAGTAGGCAAAGAAAGCGGGCTCACACCGCCAGCCCGTAGTGAGCCATCTCAACCGGCTACCGGGAACGGCCCAAGACGAGACCCGCCCTCGCATTTCCCGCGTTAGTGACACAGCACTCATCCACCCCACTCCGCACGACGTGCGTCGCGGATGGGTCCACACGGGAATGCGGGCAAGCCAAAATAGTTAGAATACCTACACAACTCGCAGAAGGCGTTATGCCCGACGGCGGGGCGCGCAGCGCAACGCAACGCAGGAACGGATGAGTGCTTTGTCACGAACGTAGGTGACGCGAGGGCAGGTCTCGTGTTGGGCCGTTCCCGGGGGATGACCGAGATGGCTCACTACCGGCTCACTACCGGCTGGCGGTTGCAGCCCGCTTTCTTTGCCTACTTTCTTTGCGGCGGCAAAGAAAGTAGGTGCCGCCCCGCACAGGGGCGAACCTAATAGACCGATAAGACAGCAAGGAAAGGCCAACGCCGTAAGCAAACCACCAAACCGCCGCAAGGCAAAACAACCACCACTGGAGCGATAATACCCCCACCGACCGAAGGTCAAAAAAAAAGCGCCCAGCAATGATCATCCGCCCCCACCTCCACTGGTTCCGCATGTTGTTAGCCTGGCGCGGCTCCGTCCTGCCGCGCTTACTACCGCGCTTATTCCTGATCTTCTGCATCTCCATCGTCGCGGTGGCCGTCCACGAACACTTCCTGAAAATCACCGTCAACCTCAGCACCACCCCCTTCTCCCTCATCGGCATCGCGCTCGCCGTCTTCCTCGGTTTCCGCAACAACGCCAGCTACGACCGCTGGTGGGAAGCCCGCAAACTCTGGGGACGACTCCTCAACGACGCGCGCTCCATGACCCGTCAGGCCCTCACCCTGCCCCGTGAGTCCCTCATCGAAGACGACGTCAACGAATTCATCCACGTGCTCAGCGCCCTGCCCCACGCGCTGCGTCACCAACTCCGCAAAACGGATCCCCGCGAAGACCTCGCCGCGCACCTGCCCGCACCGTTGCTCGACCGCGTCATGGCATCGCGCTATCGCCCCACCACACTCATGCTGGTCCTCGGCGAATGGGTGCAGCGCCAGTCGCGCGCAGGCGCGCTCGACCCAATGGCCGTGCTCGCCTTCGATCGCAATCTGAATTCGCTGTCGGATGTCATCGGCGGATGCGAGCGTATCGGTTCTACGCCGCTGCCATTTGCCTACTCGGTGATGATTCACCGTACCGTCTACTTCTTCTGTGCGACGCTGCCGTTTGGACTCGTCGAGAACACCGGCTTCTTTACGCCCGTCTTCTCGGTCTTCGTCGCGTACACCTTCATGGCCCACGAGGCCATCGCCTCCCAGCTCGAAGACCCCTTCGGCACCGACGAAAACGACCTCGCCCTCAACATGATGTCCGTCTATATCGAAGACGCCATGCGCGATCTGATCGGCGAATCCGCCCTCGCCATCCCCGGTCCGGAAGAAGAGCAGTTCCTGGTCAATTGATGACGCGCCCGCCTCAGCCGTTACCGATCGTCTCGGACAAACGCTTGAGCGTCGCGACCCGCGCGCCAATGATATCGACCCGTCCGGCTTCGTCTGTCACTGCGCTCGCTGCGTCCAGATAGGCAGTCCATGCCCGCTGCGCTCGCACGAGAGTAGGACGGGCACGCGCCGGCATTTTCGTCTGCAACCGGCGGTAGTAGCGGTTCAGGTCGAACGTCGCGTGTTCACACAGCGCATCCGCGGTGCAGGGGCGTGGGCGAACCGGGGCGGCAGCGCCGGTTGCCGCTCCCGCCACCGCGCTGCGCAGGGACAGCGCGCGATCGCGCACCGGCTGCAGTTGCATGTCGGCCTCGGCCAACTGGTACATCGCGCCTTGCCGCGTCGCAAAGACCGCGTCGAGCAAGGGCGCCTGCGCATCACGCGACGCCTGCCAGCGCGTCCGGGCATCTTCCCACGGCTTGCGCCGCGCCGGCGGCACCTTCGCCAGCAGTTGCTGCCATGCCGTGTTCACAGCGGCCTGCCAGCCAAGGCGGGCCGTCTCCATGCACTGCAACTGGCCAGCCGTCGACGACATGTCGCTGCGCGCCAGACACGCGCGCATCGCCGCGTCGATCGGATCGGCCGCGGCCACTTCGGCGCGTGCGCTGGACGTCGCCGTCGACGCGATCGTCAGCACCACGGCGGCGGCCAACAGCCAGGCGCCGCCGATCCGTTGCAACCGTCCCATCTTCAGCCGCGCACGCAATCGACGAAGTACTCGATGCGACCGTTGATCGTCTCGCCCACCAGACCGTGGATATCCGTATGGAAGCCCGGGAAGCGTTCGTTGAACTCACGCGCAAAGCGCAGGTAGTTGACGATCGTCTTGTTGAAACGCTCGCCCGGAATCAGCAGCGGAATGCCCGGCGGATACGGCGTGAGCAGGATCGACGTGACGCGGCCTTCGAGTTCGTCGATCGGTACCCGGTCGATCTCGCGGTGCGCGAGCTTGGCGAACGCGTCGGACGGCTTCATGGCCGGTTCCATGCTCGACAGGTACATCTCGGTGGTCAGGCGTGCAATGTCGTTGGCACGGTACACGCTATGGATCTGCTCGCACAGATCGCGCAGGCCGACCCGCTCGTACATCGGATGATGCGAGACGAACTCCGGCAACACGCGCCACAGCGGCTGGTTGTTGTCATAGTCGTCCTTGAACTGCTGCAGCTCGGTCACCATCGAGTTCCAGCGGCCCTTCGTAATGCCGATCGTGAACATGATGAAGAACGAATACAGCCCGGTCTTCTCGACGATGATGCCGTGCTCGGCCAGGTACTTCGTGACGATCGCAGCCGGAATGCCGGACTCGCCGAAACCACCGTCCATGTCCAGACCCGGCGTCACGATGGTCGCCTTGATCGGGTCGAGCATGTTGAAGCCTTCGGCAAGCGGGCCGAAGCCGTGCCACGCGTCGTTCGGACGCAGCATCCAGTCTTCGCGCGAACCGATGCCTTCTTCCGCGAACTCCTCCGGACCCCACACCTTGAAGAACCAGTCGTCGACGTATTCGTCGTCGACCTTGCGCATCGCGCGGCGGAAATCGAGCGCCTCGGCGATCGACTCCTCCACCAGCGCGGTGCCGCCCGGCGCTTCCATCATCGCTGCGGCCACGTCGCACGAGGCGATGATCGCGTACTGCGGGCTCGTTGAGGTATGCATCAGATACGCTTCGTTGAAGCGGTGCTTGTCGAAGCGGCTGTTTTTTGAGTCCTGCACGACGATCTGCGAAGCCTGCGAAATGCCGGCCAGCAGCTTGTGCGTCGAGTGCGTGGCGAACACCAGCGCGCCGATGCGCGGACGGCCCGCGCCAATGGCGTGCATATCCTGATAGAACTCGTGGAACTCGGCGTGCGGCAGCCACGCTTCGTCGAAGTGCAGCGTGTCGAGCCAGTCGCCCAGCATCTCCTTGATCATCTCGACGTTGTAGATCACGCCGTCGTACGTGCTTTGGGTGATGGTCAGGATGCGCGGCTTGAGATCCGGATTCTTCGCCAGCGCTTCGCGGGCGAACGGATTCGCCAGGATCTTCTTCTTGATGTTCTCCGGCTCGAACTCGCTACGCGGAATCGGGCCGATGATGCCGAAGTTGTTGCGCGTCGGCGTGAGGAACACCGGAATCGAGCCGGTCATCGTGATGGCGTGCAGGATCGACTTGTGGCAGTTGCGGTCCACCAGCACGATGTCGCCCGGCGCAACCGTGCCGTGCCAGACGATCTTGTTCGAGGTCGACGTGCCGTTGGTCACGAAGAACACGTGGTCAGCGCTGAAAATGCGCGCTGCATTGCGCTCGGACGCGGCCACCGGGCCGGTGTGATCGAGCAACTGGCCGAGTTCGTCGACGGCGTTACACACGTCCGCACGCAGCATGTTCTCGCCGAAGAACTGATGGAACATCTGGCCGAGCGGGCTCTTCAGGAACGCCACGCCACCCGAGTGCCCCGGGCAGTGCCACGAATACGAGCCTTCGTCCGCGTACTGCACCAGCTCCTTGAAGAACGGCGGCGCGAGCGAATCCAGGTACACCTTGGTCTCACGGATGATATGGCGCGCGACGAACTCCGGCGTGTCCTCGAACATGTGAATGAAGCCGTGCAGCTCGCGCAGGATGTCGTTGGGCAGGTGGCGCGAGGTGCGCGTCTCGCCGTACAGGAAGATCGGAATGTCGGCGTTGCGGCGGCGCACTTCGGTCACGAACGCGCGCAGTGCAACGATCGCGGCGGCCAGCTCGGGCGTCTCGCCCTCGACCGCGACGTTATCGACATACGGCAGCAGTTCATCATCGTCGATCGAGAGGATGAAGCACGACGCACGGCTCGACTGCTGCGCGAAGGAGGTCAGATCGCCATAGCTCGTCAGCCCGAGCACTTCCGCGCCTTCTTTCTCGATTGCTTCGGCGAGAGCCCGGATGCCGGAACCCGAGATGTTCTCGGAGCGGAAATCTTCGTCAATGATGACGACGGGAAAACGAAACTTCATGGGCGATTCTCCAAAAGGAACGACCGCTGACTTTTGTAAAGTGCAGCGGTCACCTGTATTTCCGGGTGGGTCAGTGCGCTGCGAGCGTCACGTTTTGGGCAACGTCACGCCGTGCTGACCTTGATATTTGCCGCCGCGATCCGCGTACGACGTCTCACAAATTTCGTCGCTTTCGAAAAACAGCACCTGGGCGACGCCTTCGTTCGCGTAGATTTTCGCAGGCAAAGGTGTCGTATTTGAGAATTCCAGCGTGACATGCCCTTCCCACTCGGGTTCGAACGGGGTCACGTTGACGATGATCCCGCAACGCGCATAGGTCGATTTGCCCAGACACACCGTCAGCACGCTGCGCGGAATGCGGAAATACTCGACCGTGCGCGCGAGAGCGAACGAGTTCGGCGGGATGATGCAGACGTCACCCTTGAAATCGACAAAGGACTTCTCGTCAAAGTTCTTCGGATCGACGATGGTCGAGTTGATATTCGTGAAGATCTTGAATTCGTCGGCGCAGCGAATGTCGTAGCCATAGCTCGACGTGCCGTAGCTGACGATCTTCCGGCCGTCCTCGGAGACGCGCACCTGATCGGGCGCGAACGGCTCGATCATGTTGTGCGACGCCGCCATGCGGCGGATCCACTTGTCGGATTTGATGGTCATAGTTGAACGCTGCGTGACGAATGAAAGACGGATGAAAATCCGGCCGAGGCCCGTAGGGCCGCGTGCTGCCGGACGAAAGGCGCTTATTTTACGCGATCAGCGCGATGCTGCCGCAACTGCGGCAAATATGGGCCGCCAAGGTACGACCACGATGTGGCCACCATAGGCTCACGGCACAGCGGAAAGACCGCCGGACGCCGCGAAGTTGGGCTGCGTGTGCATTTGACGGGAGCAAGCGCGGCTTTGTTGCAGCGCAGTATCCTGGTCTTTTCGACCCGGCCCGGGCGCATCCTGCGCCACCACGCCGCAGCCTGGCATTACTGGCGAATCACACCACAGGCGAGCGGCACACCCGCGCCGTGTTGCGGCCAGGCATAGGGGTCGGAGGCGTCGCGATGCACGACGACCGCGCGCTGCAATACCGAACGGATACCGTCAAGCGAAACGTCAGGCGCCACGATAAAGCCCGTGGCCACGCCGTTCGAATCCGCGTGAATATTGCCGAGGTCGCCTTCGACCCGCGCGCCCATCTTCAGCCGCTCGGCTGCCGGCGCGAAGATCGGGCCGAGGCTCGAGCCGTCTGCCGAATTGCAGTCGCCACGCTCGTGTACCTGCAGCGCGTGGTCGCTATCGGGTGGCAAGCCGGAAAGGTTGTAGGTCACCTGCACGCCATCCGAGCGCTCGATGAAGGTCACCAGGCCGCGCGTCTGGCTCCCCACGGCCGGCACCAGTTGTGCCTCGGCGCGTTTCTCCTGTGGTCTCAGGAATGTAGTGCAGCCGCATAACAGCAGACAGCTGGCAGCCAGGACGATGAACGCATGCACCGCCTGCCCGTCGATTCGTTTTCCCATGCGATCCTCTTGTCGACCGCCGGCCGCCCCTGCGGTCGCCGAGCCGAACCTGATGAAGTCGACATGATACCGCGAGCGGAGGCGTCTCCAACGCCTTCGCCCGCCGCCCTGACGGCTCCTTAGGTGTTCTGGACAACGATATTCGGAAACTTCGAGGTCATATCGCGGGCCCGCTCGGCGATATGGATCGCCACCTTGCGCGCGATCTCGCGGTAAATCTCCGCGATCCGCCCGTCCGGATCGGCCACCACGGTCGGACGGCCGGAGTCCGCCTGTTCGCGGATGGCAATGTCGAGCGGCAGGCTGCCGAGCACCTCGACGCCATATTCCTTAGCCATCCTCTCGCCACCGCCCGCGCCGAAAATATGCTCTTCGTGGCCGCAGTTCGAGCAGATATGGACGGCCATGTTCTCGACGATCCCGAGAATCGGAATGCCGACCTTCTCGAACATCTTGAGGCCCTTCTTCGCGTCGAGCAGCGCAATGTCCTGCGGCGTCGTGACGATCACCGCCCCCGTCACCGGCACACGTTGCGAGAGCGTGAGCTGGATGTCGCCGGTGCCCGGTGGCATGTCGACGATCAGGTAGTCGAGATCTTCCCAGTTCGTCTGCCGCAGCAGCTGTTCCAACGCGGAAGTGGCCATCGGGCCGCGCCAGACCATCGGATTGTCCTGCTCGATCAGAAAGCCGATCGAGTTGGCCTGCATGCCATGGCCGCGCATCGGGTTCATCGACTGGCCGTCCTGTGACTCGGGGCGGCCCTCGATACCGAGCATCATGGGCAACGAAGGACCGTAGATGTCCGCGTCCAGAATGCCGACGGACGCGCCTTCGCTCGCGAGCGCCAGCGCCAGGTTGACGGCGGTCGTGCTCTTGCCGACCCCGCCCTTGCCCGACGCCACCGCGATGATGTTCTTCACGTTCGGCAACAATTTCACGCCGCGCTGCACGGTATGCGCGGCGACTTGCTGCGACACCTGCACACGCGCTTCGGCGACACCCGGCACGGCGCGCAACGCATCGCCGACCAGTGTGCGGATCGCTTCAAACTGGCGTTTGGCCGGATAGCCGAGTACCACTTCCACGCTAACCGTGGCACCATCAATGGCGATGTTCTTGAGGTTTTTCGCCGCCGCAAACGGGCGGCCCGTGTTGGGGTCAGCGACATTCGCGAGGGCGGCGTCGACCAATGCCCGATCAATGCTCATTGAGACTCCGTAGGGAACACTTGCGGCGCGGCCGAATCGAAGTTTCGGCCGCCGTCCGCAAATTGAAAGAAATTGTTATGCGACATTGCGAAAAACGGCCTTGCCGGGCACCCTTCGGCAGCAGCAGGCCAGAGGGTCGCATCGCTGCTTACATCAGTCATCATTGTAGTGGCTGGCGCCAGGCGTTGCCGGAAGACCCTTCTTCGTTGTGTCGACCGGAGTTAGTGCTTTAGCACTTACTCCGGTCCCATGCAAGATGATTGCGCGGGGCATCGCGCAGTTGCAGTGCGGTTTTCACGCGGTCTCGTTTAAGGTCGACCCGCTTTAATAATCAAGAGGATTCAAAATGAACGCAAAAGTCATGACTCGCTTCGCAGTATTCGCCGTAGCCGGTTCGCTGCTCGCAGGCTGCGCAACCCAGCAAGGCACCAACACGGCCGTCGGTACGGGCGTGGGTGCGGGCACGGGCGCTGCACTTGGCGCGATCTTCGGCGGCGGCAAGGGCGCGGCAATCGGCGCCGGCGTCGGCGCGGCGGTGGGCGGCGTCACCGGCTACAACTGGCAAGCCATCCACAACAAGCTGTCGGGCGCCACCAAGGGCACCGGCACGCAGATCACCGAGCAGCCGGACGGTTCGCTCAAGCTGAACATCCCGAGCTCGGTCACGTTCGACACGAACAGCTACGCGATCAAGCCGTCGTTCGCACCGGTGCTCGATCAGCTGTCGCAGACGCTGACCCAGAATCCGGAAATCATCGCGCAAGTCGTGGGCTACACGGACAGCACGGGCTCGCCGGCGTACAACCAGACGCTGTCGGTTAACCGCGCAGAAAGCGTGACCGGCTACCTCGGCCAGCGCGGCATCAATCCGCAGCGCCTGTCTGCACAAGGCATGGGCCAGAACAATCCGGTTGCCGACAACAACACGGAAGCCGGCCGCGCCGCGAACCGTCGCGTGGAAATCTACCTGCGTGCGACCGCTCAGCACGCTCAGTAACGGCTAGGCAAGCTGGGGAATGGTCGGGCCGCGCGGGGCGGGCCACGCAGGGCGGGTCACGTAGGCGGACGGTATAGAGCGGCCGGGGTGGATCATCCCGGCCGGTAAAAACCGCCCGGGAGGCAGCCGCAGGTTTTCCGTCAACGAATCGAAAAAAATTTCGAACTCTCCGGAAAATCCGCTGTCTCTCTTTACGGTACGTGGCTGGCTATGCCGCTGCGGCACCATTCTCCTCTTGTCGTTGTTGCTCCGGGGCCCATAGCCCCGGTTTTTTTTGGTGCCGGTTCAGCGCGCCAACGCCCGTGGGGCCTTGCTCCCCCCACGCACGCGAGGCACGCCCAAGCCGCTCGCCGCAGCCGCCCTGCTAGAATCGAAGTTTCGTCTCTCCGCAAGCCCGCACACACCCTATGTCAGCACCCGCAACCGGTCTCCCCGCAGGCGCGCCGTCCGGCCGTCGCCAGATCCTCGTCACGTCGGCCCTTCCGTATGCGAATGGGCAAATCCATATTGGCCACCTGGTCGAATATATCCAGACGGACATCTGGGTCCGCGCGCTGCGAATGCACGGGCATGAGGTCTACTACGTCGGCGCCGACGACACGCACGGCACGCCGATCATGCTGCGGGCGGAAAAGGAAGGCATCACGCCGAAGCAGTTGATCGACCGCGTCTGGCAAGAACACAAGCGCGATTTCGACAGCTTCGGCATTTCCTTCGACAATTACTATTCAACCGACTCCGAAGAAAACCGGGTTCTCAGCGAGTCCGTTTATACGTCGCTCAAGGACGCGGGTCTGATCGACGCACGCAATATTGAACAGGCGTATGACCCGGTCAAGGAAATGTTCCTGCCGGACCGCTTCATCAAGGGCGAGTGCCCGAAATGCGGCGCGAAAGACCAGTATGGCGACAACTGCGAAGTGTGCGGTTCGACCTACCAACCCACCGAGCTGATCAACCCGTACTCGGTAGTGTCAGGCGCCACGCCGATCCGCAAGACTTCGACGCACTACTTCTTCCGCCTGTCGGACCCACGTTGTGAGAATTTCCTGCGCGGCTGGGTCGGCGGTCTGGCGCAGCCCGAAGCCACCAACAAGATGCGCGAATGGCTCGGCGACGCCGGTGAAGCCAAGCTCGCCGACTGGGATATTTCGCGCGATGCGCCGTACTTCGGCTTCGAGATTCCGGGCGCGCCGGGCAAGTACTTCTACGTGTGGCTGGATGCGCCGGTTGGCTATTATGCGAGCTTCAAGAACCTCGCCGAAAAGCGCGGTATCGATTTCGATGCGTGGATCCGCAAGGGCTCGACTGCCGAGCAGTACCACTTCATCGGCAAAGACATCCTGTACTTCCACACGCTGTTCTGGCCGGCCATGCTCGAATTCTCGGGTCATCGCACGCCGACCAACGTGTTCGCGCACGGCTTCCTGACGGTGGACGGCGCGAAGATGTCGAAGTCGCGCGGCACCTTCATTACCGCGCAAAGCGTGATCGACACCGGCCTGAACCCGGAGTGGCTGCGCTACTACTTCGCGGCCAAGCTCAACAGCACGATGGAAGACCTCGACCTGAACCTCGACGACTTCCAGGCGCGCGTGAACAGCGATCTGGTCGGCAAGTACGTGAACATCGCGAGTCGTGCGGCGGGCTTCCTGATCAAGCGTTTCGACGGGCGCGTGCAGGACAGCGCGATGCAGCATCCGCTGCTCGGCACACTGCGCACGGCGATCCCGCAGATCGCAGCAAACTACGAAGCCCGCGAATACAACCGCGCTCTGCGCCAGACCATGGAACTGGCCGACGCGGTCAACGCCTACGTCGACACCGCCAAGCCGTGGGATCAGGCGAAAGACCCGGTCAATGCCGTCGCCCTGCACGAAACCTGCAGCGTCAGCGTCGAGGCGTTCCGCCTGCTGTCGCTTGCTCTGAAACCGGTGCTGCCGAAGCTCGCAGAGGCCGTGGAAGGGTTCCTCGGCATCGAACCGCTCAAGTGGTCCGACGTCGCGGTGCCGCTTAGCTCCGCGCATCCGATCAACGCGTACAAGCATCTGATGACGCGCGTCGACCCGAAGCAGATCGAAGCGCTGCTGGCCGCGAACCGCGATTCGCTGCAAGCCACCGAAGCGGCGGCACCTGCGGACGCAAAGACCAAAGCCAAGGCGCAGGCGAAAGCGGATGCTCCGGCAGCCAAAGCCGGCGCTGAAGACGATGGATCAGGCATCATCTCGATCGACGATTTTGCGAAGATCGACCTGCGCATTGCGAAGATCGTCGACTGCCGTGCGGTGGAAGGCTCGGACAAGCTGCTGCAACTGACGCTCGACGTCGGCGAGGAAAAAACCCGCAACGTCTTCTCCGGTATCAAGTCGGCGTATCAACCCGAGCAACTGATCGGCAAGCTGACGGTGATGGTGGCGAATCTGGCGCCGCGCAAGATGAAATTCGGCCTGTCCGAAGGGATGGTGCTGGCGGCGTCCGCAACGGATGAGAAGGCCGAACCGGGCCTCTACATCCTCGAACCGCATAGCGGCGCGAAGCCGGGCATGCGGGTGAAGTAAAACCCCTCCGTTAGCGGCACTCGGCGCTGCGCCGGAATGCAAAAAGCACGTCAGTCGACGTGCTTTTTGCTTTTGAGCGTCGCAGGGCCTCGTAGGGCGACCCACCGGCCTACTGCGTCTGCGTCTGCGTCTGCGTCTGTGTCGACTTGCTAAACCACGGCCACTTATCAAAGCGCCGGGTGTAGAAAAGGGTCGCCCCCTGGAAGGTGCCGCCATACGCGACCACCGACCAGTAGCGCGTCAGATTGACCGTTGCCTTGATGGCATTGCTCGCCGACTGCAAGCCCTGCTCATAACCGAGCACCAGCCACTGGTTAATCGCCTTGGACACCATCACCACCTGCGGATCCGTCAGCCCCACATCGCTCGTGCCGATCGAAAACTCGTCGAGCCCAAAGGTCTGCGCAATCCGCTTGCCCTGCGTGTTGCCAAGCAACGCCAGCGCGGTCGTCATTGCGCTTTGCTGACCGAGGTTGTTGCCCTGGTCGGTGCCATGGCCAAACAGCAGCCATGACAGCTTTTCGTTGTCCGGCACGGACGGCTCCGAGATCAGCTTGGCGACCGGCGCATCGACGGTGCCGGTCACCTGCACACCCGCCTCAACCTGTTGGTTGCGCCGCATGGCCAGGATGTTGATACCGGGATTGGTCACCGGACCGTTGAACGTGAAGAAGCCGTTTTCGATGTTCAGCTTGCGGCCGAACGCGGTATAGGTCGAGCCTTGCGTCACGCGCACATCGCCCACCGCGCGCAGCGGCACGTCCGGCGCGCTCACCGCGGTAATCTTGCCCGTCAGGCCGAGGTCTGCGCCCTGACCGCGGAAACGGAAGTTGTTACCCAGACTGATTTCGATGCTGGCATGCGGCGCGAAGCGGCTCGCCGGTTTGTTGCCGGCGATCACGCCCGGCTTCAATTCGCCGGGCACCGTGCCGTCGGGCCGCACGATCACCACGTCGTCGCCCAGCTTGGGCGCAGCCTGCTCGGGCATGTCGAAGAGCGCGTGATCGACGGTGAATTTGCCGTTGATGTCCATTGCCCCCAGGTGGCCGCCATTAGCCACGGTCGCGCTGCCCGAGAGCGTCAGATTGCGGTCTGGCGCCGCGAACAGTTCCAGCTTGTCGGCGACGATGCTCGCGGTCAGATCGGGCTCCGAACCGTCGAGACGCACCCGCCCGGTAGCGCGCAGCGTCCCGGTTGCGCCGTGGAACTCGACCTGCTGGAAGTCGACCAGATTCTGTGACAACGCAATGCGGATCACCCCATCTTTCAACTGGATGCCCTGATCGACCATGGTGGCCGAGAGGCCATCGCCCAGCAGCGATCCCGACACGCTTGGCTTGGCCACCGTGCCGCCGAGCGCCAGTTTCAGCGCGAGATGGCCGTCAAGCAAATAACTGGGGCCGAGCAGGCCGCCGGTGGTCTTCAGCGACGGCACATTGGCGTTGATGTCGCCTGAGAGCGGCGCCTCGTCATTGACGCCAAGCACGCCGTTGTTCATCGCCAGCGTAGTGTGGGCGTCGGCGTCGATCACGCCGATCCGGCTTGCCTGCGCATGCACCGTCGCGTTCAGGCGATTGCCGGCGCTGAAGTCGGCGCGCGCCGACAGATCGGTGATGCCCATCGATGCAAGACCGTTGCCAATTTCCACGGTCACATCACCGCCGCGGCGCTTCAACTGGATGTGGCCGCTCGCCGTGTTGCCGAGCGAGAAATCCCAGTCGCCGTCAAACACCAGATCGGTTTTCACCGGCGGCGGCTCGCCGGTGAATTCCTGCTGTATCGCCATCAGGCGCGTCACCGACACGCCCGTCAACGAGCCGGCCGACTGGATGCGTCCGTGATCCAGCGCGAACGACTTCAGATCGAGCACGGCACCTTCCAGCGTCAGCCGGGTCGCACCGAGGGTCACGTGTTGAGGCGCGGCGCTGATGGTCAGCGGCGATTCGAGATTGAGCGCGGGCGTGCCGCGGTTTTGCAACTGCGTGACCGTGCCGTCCCAGCGCGTGCCTGCGGCCGTGTCGGAGAGGCCTCCGTGGGCTGCCAGCGCCAGGTCGAGCGGCCGCTGATACAGCGTGCCGACCGCATGGGCCTCCAGCGTATGACGCGCGCGTGTGCCGTTCAGGCGCGCGCTCAGCGTCGACAGTTCGACGCCGCTCGTACTCAGGTCGCGAGCGTCGGTTGTGAAGACAAGCGCGCCGTTCGCACCGTCGCGCAACTCGGCGTGGCCCTCTGCGTGGCCGAGCCGGTTCGCGCCGAACACGACGCTATCGGCCTTGTAGTTCAGCACGACATTCGGATGCGCGAACGAGCCGGTCACATCGCCGTCGGCGGCGACCTGGCCGGCCAGACCGAAGCCGAGGCGCTCGATTTGCGGAGCATCCGCACGAAACCGCAGGCGGTCGCCCGGTGCGCCGAAGCTGCCTTGCAGATCAACCTGATTGCCCGCCACCGACAGCGAGAGCTTGCTTGGCAGAATCCGCGAACCCGCCAGTTGGATCGTGCCGCCACCCGTCATTGGCAGGTCGTCGTAGACGCTCTCGCCGAGTTTGATTTCGGCCTTGGTCGTGAACGTGGGGCCGAGGACGCCGGCCGCTGTGATCGTGCCGTTGACGCGTGCCTGGATCTTGGGCGGCGGCGACGACTTTGCGGCAGGCGCCGGGCGTTTTGCTGGTGTGGCTTTGGCCGGGCTGCTGCGGCCCTTGCCGTTGTTCGGTGCGGCGCTTGCGGGCGAGCGCGACCGCATCTGCGAAGTCAGTCCGAGCGGGTCGAAATCGGTCAGTTGTGCTTTCAGGTTGTATGTGGAACTGGCGTCGTGCTTGATGGCGCCCGAAAGATCGATCCGCCCGCGGCCTGAGGTGATCCTCACATCGCTGAAGCTCATGCGCGCCGGGTCGAAGGTGATTTTGCCCTGGGCGCGCAGAGCGGCTTTGGGATCGGCAAGATCGAGGGTGATGCTCTGCACGTCGTCGTTCAGGCGAATGCCGATCGGTCCGGAGAGTTGCGTCGGACGCACGCTCGCCTCAAGCGCGTTCAGGTCGAGTCCGGCCACGTGCAGATCGAACTGGCCACGCTTGCCGGTCAGTGTGCCCGCACCGGTTACCGTGGCGTTCTTGACGAGCCGCACGTTCAGGTCCGAGATGCTCTGGGCATGCGCGTCGAGCCGCACGTCGGTATGCGCTTCGATCAGCGGCAGCAGATGCTCGTCGATGGCGCCGGGTTTCGCGTTGACGATCGACACCTGGCCGGCGACAACGAAGCCGGCGGCTGGCTTGGCCGCGGGGGCGCTTGTCGCACTCGCCCCGCTCGCACCCGCTGCACCACCCTCGCCCGCCTCCGTCACCGGCTGCAACTCCGCCCGCACCGCCAGATCCGCCAGCGGCGCGCCTGGCGCAAACGCCTGCGGGTTAATGTGATCGAACGTCAACGTCGCGCGCTGCAGCGGCACCTCGGCAAACGGCGTCGCCTCGACGCGCGCGTGGCCCGCGAGCTTCATGCCGCTCGCGTCCAGTTCAGCCACCAACGTCTCCAGCGTGCCGCTCAGACGACCGCTTACCTGCACCGGCTCCTCGTTGACCTTGCCCGAATAGCCGATTTCGCCGGTCAGCGGAAACGGCCGTACACCGTCCAGTTTCGCCGCCGCCGTCACCGAGCCAAACGGCGTGTCGAGCTGATCGATCGCAGCTTCGTGATGCCGCCCGTCGCTGCGTCCATGGAAAATGAAGTGCGAATACTCCGACGTCGACCCGCCTTCATGCAATAGCAGCGTATCGACCCGCACGTCGCGTATGTCGATTTGCATCGGCAGACGCAGCTCTTTCGGCAAGCTCATCGGCGCACTGCTACTGGAGGAGGACGAGCCGATCCGCGCGTCGATGGTGCCCACGTGCAAGTAGTCGATTGCAAGACGCCACGGCCGCCCGCTCACGGCCCAGCGCCCATCGATCTTATCGATCTTGATGTCCGTGCCGCTGCCGTCGAGGCTGCGCCACTCCACCTGCTGCAGCCGCAGGCCCGTGGCTAGCGTCCCGCCTTCCAGCGTGCCGGTGAGGCGCCCGCCCAACAGCTTGACCGCGGCCTGCCACGCGTAAGCCGTGCCGCGCTCAGTCGCCACCGCGCCATATAACGTTCCCGCCGCCAGTGCCACGAGCAGCACCGGCACGCCCATGGCCCACGCGAGCGCCTTCCACAGCCGGCGCTTGCGGCGCGCGGGCGGCGGCGTGTCAGAACCGCCCGGCGTTGCGTCACCGGGCGTCTGCGGAGGAGGGATGGCGGAAGAATCCGTCGTCATACTTGAGCCATGCGAATCAGGATGCTGAAAACAAAAGTCACTACGGTCTGAAAATCAGAAGGCGATGCCCAGCGTCAGGTAAGGCCGAATATCCTTGTTACGAATCCCATATGCGAGGTCGACGTTCACCGGCCCCACCGGACTGCGCCAACGCGCGCCAAAACCCACGCCGGGGTAAAACACTTTCTCGCCCCATGTGTCAGTGGCCGTGCCGATGTCAAAGAACACCGCGCCGCCCCAGTCATGCGTGAACCAGTGCTGGTATTCGCTCGACGCCGTGATCAGGTATTTGGTCGGCAGCACCGAGCCGTCGACGCTATTGCCGATGCCCTCGTAGCTATAGCCGCGCACCGAGTTCGAGCCGCCGGCCCGGAACAGAAGCGAGGCCGGAATGCCGCTCGAGCTACCCGCCGTGAACACACCGCCCAGTTCAGCCCGGAATACCACCAGGTCGGACTTGCCGATCGGGAAGTACTGTTGGCCGCGCGCGTAGAGGCGTCCGAAGGTCTGATCGGCCGCGACACCCTTGACTGCGAAACCCGCTTCGACGTGGACCAGGTTGCCGGAGCGCGGAAACAGCGGGTCGTCGGTATTGCGGCGCGTCCAGGACCACGCGGGCACGAGCGCGTGGGCGATCTCCGGCCCCACCGGCGCATTCTGGTCGAGCCGGTCGTCGTAGTAGAGGAGCGAATAGCCGTAGTCGAGATACTGCGACGTGCGGGTGGTTTGCACGCCGCCGCGAAGACTGTAGATGCGTGTGTCGGATACGTTGGTGGTGCCATAGGACGCGAGCACGCTGTTGGTCCACCCGCGCTCGGCCGGCGGCATGGAAAGCTGGATCTGCCCGAACTGCTCGATCTGGTCGATCCGCCCACCCACTGTGAACGGGTAGGCCTTGCCGAAAGTGTTCAGATACGAGTAATTGCCCTGCACCTGCGGCCCGGTATCCGTGGCATAACCCACCCCGCCGCGGATGCTGTTGTACGGATATTCGCTGACCTTCACCCGCACCGGCGTCTCGAGCGGCTTGGCGGGGTCGTTGCCGACGTCGATCGCGACGCTCGCGTAGTACGGCGTGTTCTGCAACTGGCGCTGCAATTCGGCTACCCGCTGCACGTCATAGATTGCGCCGACGGAAATCGGATTCACGTTCTCGACGATCTGCTGGGGATAGCGCTGGGTGCCGGTCACCTCGAGCTTGCCCATCGTGAAGGTCGGACCACTGTCGAAAGCGACGGACAGCTTCGCCTGGTGCGTGCGCGGGTCGATACGCGCCTGAGACTGCGTGATCTTAGCGGCCACATAGCGACGCGATTGCAGCGCCCTGAGCGCCGCACTTTTAGCATCGTCCCAGCCGGACTGCGAGAACGGGTCCCCTTCGTGCAGCGAAAAGGCGAAGCGGGTGGCGTTTTCCTGCGCCGGATCTTCGGTCAGCACCGGCCCGTTGAACGACAGCGAAATGGACGAAATGGTGGTTTGCGGACCCGGGTCCACGCTCACGGTGACGCGCTTCTTGCCGCCCACCGTGCGGACGTCGGTGCGCACGACCGGCGAGAAATAGCCTGCGGTCGCGGTCAGGTCGCGCACCTGCTGCGGAGTGGCGGTGACAAGAAAGCCGAACTGGTCGTCGCTGACATCGTCGCGCTTTGCGAAGCGGGCGATATCCAGATGCTCCTCCAGCAGCTTGCGCAAGGCACGGGGCGTTGCCTCGATATCCACCTTATAGGCCGCGCGCGCCGGAACCCCGGCGAACGCCAGCCAGACGAGGCCGAACACCAGCCAGGCGCGCAGCAGCCGCGAGGCGCCGGGTGTGCCGTGCGCGAGCCGCCCTTGCCGCCCATCCGGTTTGCCCTGCCGCCCACGCGACGGTTGGATCGCACAACCCGCCAAACAGGACCTCCGCGGCCGTTGTTGATGAATGATTCCGCTTGACGGCCGCTGCGGCGGCCCGAAGCACGCTATTTGACCACATCGGAGCCGCCTCGCGATCATCTCGAAATTGGCGGCACGAGCCCCGCCGAGGCCTCATTGCGAGCCGCCCGATGCGCTGCGCATGCCCTGTCCGCCCGCACCGGCGCCGGTCGTTTGGCCCAGCGCGCCCGCCTTGGACGCGGCGTGAGGAGCGATGTTCCGCGAGTTTTCGACCGCGGGCGGCGCTTGCTGTAAAATTGCGATTGACACGAGCGACAGTCGCAACGGCTGCCGCCATCTCCCCATACGGACGTTGAGCCATGTATCAATCGGACATCACGCAATTCCTGAATCAGCTGAAGGCACAAAAGCCCACTCTGGAGGCAGAACAGCGCCGCGGCCGCTCGCTGCTGTGGGACAAACAGCCGATCGACCTTGAAGAGCGCGCCGAGCAGCAAGCCTCGCGCGTGCAACAGACCGCCTACCAGTACTACCAGAACTTCTAAGCGTGAGCACTGCCGACGAGGCCCGCGCCGCGAAGGCGCAGCCCGACGCTGCGCTCGCCGCGCCCGCGACCGACTCGACGCCCGATACCGTCGACGGTATCGCGTTCGCACGCCTGTACGGCGAGCCGCTCTTCAAGCTGCCCACGGATCTGTACATCCCGCCGGACGCGCTCGAAGTCTTCCTCGAAACGTTCGAAGGACCGCTGGATCTGTTGCTGTACCTGATCCGCAAGCAGAACTTCAACGTGCTCGACATCCCGATGGCGGATGTCACCACGCAGTACCTCGGCTACGTCGAGCAACTGCGGCAAACCAATCTCGAACTCGCCTCCGAATACCTGCTGATGGCGGCGATGCTGATCGAGATCAAGTCGCGCATGCTGCTGCCGGTCAAGAAGGCGGACACCGGCGAGGAAGCCGAAGATCCGCGCGCCGAACTCGTGCGGCGCCTGCTCGAATACGAGCAAATGAAGCTCGCGGCACAGCGGATCGACCATTTGCCGCAACTGGGCCGCGACTTCCTGCGCGCCGACGTCTACATCGAGCAAAGCATCACGCCGCGTTTCCCGGACGTGAACAGCGAGGACTTGCGCGCCGCCTGGGCCGACGTGATCAAGCGCGCCAAGCTCGTGCAGCATCACCGGATCTCGCGCGAGGAACTGTCGGTGCGCGAGCACATGAGCGTGATCTTGCGGCGTCTGCAGAACGCGCGTTTTATGGAGTTTTCGGATCTGTTCGATACGACGCGCGGCGTGCCGGTCGTGGTGGTGAACTTCATCGCCATGCTGGAGTTGTCGCGCGAATCGCTGATCGAGATCACCCAGGCCGAGCCCTTCGCGCCTATCTACGTGCGGCTCGCCTACCTGCCGGCCTGAGACAGCCGGCCGAATCACTGCTCTTGGACCGATACACGCTGCATCAGGGCCGCGCCTCGTTTCGATGCGCGGAACAGGTGCATGCCCCCGTTACACGCGTCTCGCAAATCCACTACAATCCGGCGCTCCGAACCTGTCATCACCGGCACGGGCGTCAAGGCATGAAAATGCACCATTTTTGTGCCGGCAGGAGCCCGCATCCGCGCGAGGAAAACCGTCCCATCATGAAAGTCATCAGCTCGATCCATGAATTGCGCGACCAGTTGCGCGGCCAGAACCGCACTGCGTTCGTCCCGACGATGGGCAATCTGCACGAGGGCCATCTGTCGCTGATGCGGCTTGCGCGCCAGCACGGCGACCCAGTGGTGGCGAGCATCTTCGTCAACCGGCTGCAATTTGGGCCGAACGAGGACTTCGACAAATATCCGCGCACGCTAGAAGCCGATATCGAGAAGCTGCAAAAAGAAAACGTCTACGTGCTGTTTGCGCCGACCGAGCGCGATCTGTATCCGGAGCCGCAGCAATACCGCGTGCATCCGCCGCACGATCTGGGCGACATCCTCGAAGGCGAATTCCGGCCGGGCTTCTTCCAGGGCGTCTGTACCGTCGTGATGAAGCTCATGTCGTGCGTGCAGCCGCGCGTCGCCGTGTTCGGCAAAAAGGATTACCAGCAGTTGATGATCGTGCGCCAGATGTGCCACCAGTTCGCGTTGCCGACCGAAATCGTCGCCGCCGAAACCGTGCGCGACACCGACGGCCTCGCGCTCAGCTCGCGCAACCGCTTTCTGCAGGCGGCCGAGCGCGCCGAAGCGCCTCGACTCGCCGCTGAGCTGAACCGGGTGCGCGACGCCGTGCTGGCCGGCAACCGCGATTTCGCCGCCATCGAGCGCGACGCCATGGCGGCCCTCGCCGCCCGTGGCTGGCAACCGGACTACATCGCCGTGCGCAAGCGCGTCGACCTGCTGCCGCCCACGGCGCAGGACACCGAGACGCCGCTCGTCGTGCTCGCCGCGGCCAAGCTGGGCGCCACGCGGCTCATCGACAACCTGGAAATCTGACGCCGCCTGACCCGCTCGGGGGCGCACCCAAAGACCATAAGGAAAGGCAAGAGAACGGCCATGCAACGTCACATGCTGAAATCGAAGATCCATCGCGTCGCCGTCACGCACTGCGAGCTGCACTACGAAGGCTCGTGCGCGATTGACGAAGATCTGCTGGAAGCCGCGAATATCGTCGAGAACGAACGCATCGACATCTGGAACATCAACAACGGCGAGCGCTTTTCGACCTACGCGATCAAGGGCGAGCGCGGCAGCGGGATGATCTCGCTGAACGGTTCGGCGGCGCGGCGCGCGCAACTGGGCGACCTGGTGATCATCGCGGCGTTCGCGACGGTGGACGAAGCTGAACTCAAAGCGGGCTGGAAACCGGATCTGGTGTTCGTCGACGACAAGAACAGGATCAAGGGCAGCCGCGATCACGTGCCGACCCAAAGCTGGACCTGAAGCGACTGCCGTAGTCGCCTGGCGAGCCGGCCATCCAGATGGCCGTTCCGAAGCGGCAAACCCGAAGTTACATGGAAGCCTCGCGCCCTGCGGCCACGAAGTGACTTGGGGCGCCTCGCGCCCAGCGGCCCTGCCGCCCTGCCGGGGGGTCCGCTTAAGCCTTAGGCTTGCGTTCCAGCCATTCGATGATCGGCTGCCACTGCTCCAGATCCTTTTCGACCCGGCTTTTCGCCACGTCCCATAGCGTCAGTCCGTGAGCGGCCAGTTGCACGTAGTTCTGCGTATCGCGCAGGAAACCGAGCACCGGCAGCTTCAGGCCCTCGACGAACCGGTGTAGCTGCTCGGCCGAGCGCGTGCGGGCATCCACCCGCATCCCCACCACGCCGATTTCGATCCCGCCTTTGCGCACCGCCTTCTCCTTGGCGAGGCGCTCGAGAAATTCCTGGGTGGCGAGAATATCGAACAGCGACGGCTGGAGCGGCACAATCACCTTGTCCGCCAGATCCAGTGCAATGCCGAGCCGGTTGCCGTGCAACCCCGCCGGCGTATCGATCACAGCATGTTCCAGCCCTTTGGGCGGCTTCGCGGGCGACTCCGGGTCCACTTCCCAGACTTCGATTGCCGGCAGCGTGGCGGGCCGCAATTCGAGCCATGCATGCGCCGAATGCTGCTTGTCCAGGTCCGCCAGCGCTACCCACTCGCCAGCGGCAGCGAAATAGCCGGCCAGATTGGTCGACAGCGTGCTCTTGCCCACGCCGCCCTTAGGATTGGCCACCACGATTACCGTCATGAATACTCCCGGGAAGAAGGCTGGCACCGCCAGCCGGTTTGCCGCTTCTGCTTCTAGTCTGGTGTTACGTCGACCCCGTCGATCCAGCCGTTGATAATATCGACAAATTCAGTCAGCCCGAAACCCCTGAAACGCAACTTGAGGGGTCATTGTTACAGAAAGGAGCAAAATATCATGAGCAAACTGCGCGCGAGCTGCACGATCGACGGCCTTCACGAACGCCAGCGGGGTACCCTTCCCGACCTGCTTGGAGTGCGTGTCATCGCGCTGGAAGAGGGCTCGCTCACCGCGGAGCTGACCGTGCGGAAGGAACTGCTGGCGCCCAATGGCTTTCTGCATGCGGCCACCGTGATTGGTCTGGCCGATACTTCGTGCGGATATGCCTGCATCGCGCACCTGCCGGAGGCGGCTCGTAGTTTCACTACGATCGAGCTGAAGAGCAATTTTCTCGGCACCTGCATCGAAGGCACGATACGCGCGGTCGCCAAGGCCGTTCATCTGGGGCGCACGACGCAGGTGTGGGACGCCACGGTATTAGATCCGAACGGCAAGACGATTGCGCTGTTCCGGTGTACGCAGATGGTGTTGGTGTGAGCGTATAAGGTCATCTCGCGCTGTAGATTGCACAGCGGCTGCTGTGTAATCTACAGCGGCGGGTTCGACCCAGTTGGTAAAAGATGCGCGATGCTGAAAGCACGAAACCCCTTCGGATCGCGTCCGAAGGGGTTTCTACAACCCATCACCTCAGTGGCTCACCCTTACGCCACCACCGCCCGCGGCGCCTTCACTCCGCTCAACGCCGCCACGCCGCCGCCCAGCAGCGCCTGCACCACCAGCGTCACCGCCCAGAAAGCCGGATATTCCCAGCCGCCGTTCGGCGAAGCGAAGCCCCAGCCGTTGTGCAGATGAGCCGACATGGCGCCCAGCATGAACGGCAGCAGCACCAGCGCGACCCACCGAACCTGCACGCCGAGCAGCAGTGCGATCCCGCCAGCCAGTTCGACAAAGGCCGTCACATAACCGAGCCAGCCCGGCAAACCGAGCGACTCAAAGAAATGCGCCGTCCCCGGCAGCGTAAAAACAAAAATCTTCTGCAGGCTGTGGGCGAGGTACAAAACGCCCAGTGCGAGGCGCAGGATCGTGGCGGCCAGCTCGGCGGAACGGTTCGAGTTCATCAAGAGTCCTTGTCAGTTGAGTGGGACGACGCACGCGCGTCGTCGATAGACCGGACTGTATTCGAACCGTGGAGAGGGAAAAACCGCCGTTTGGGCTTTGATTATTTCCTAGTAGGAATTAATCGGCCGCACCCAGTACGGCGGAAGCGGATTAGCGGATCGCCGCAAACAGCCGCGCCACGTCGAGATGCTCGGCCAGCGTATCGGCCAGCCGATCAAGTGAGGCTTCGCGCAGCGCCGGATAGTCGATCCTCTCGGCGTCGCTCAAGCCGGCCCATTCCAGCAACGCGGCGCACGCGCCCGGAGTGTCGAACAGGCTGTGCACATAGGTGGCGAGAATCTGCCCATCCTCCGAGCGCGCGCCATCCGGACGCTCGCCGCCTTCCGGCGTGGCCAACCGCAACGCCGGCGCAGCCAGCGCCGGGCCTTCGGTCTCACCCATGTGAATTTCGTAGCCGGCCACATCTGCCGCACCCGGCAGCGTGAGGCGACCCGTCACGTTCTTCAGTGTCTTGTCGCGTGTCAGAATGGTCGAGTAATCAAGCCAGCCGAGACCCGCGACGCTTCCCGGCGCCCCTTCGACACCATGCGGATCGGCCACTGCACGTCCGAGCATCTGCATGCCGCCGCAAACGCCGATGACCTTGCCACCGTAGCGAAGATGGCGTTGCAGCACCTGATCCCAGCCCTGCGCGCGCAGAAACGCGAGGTCGCCCTGCACATTCTTCGAGCCGGGCAGGATGATCAGATCGGCGGCGGGCGGCGTCATCCCGCTGCGCACGTAGTGAAAATCGACCTGCGGATGCGCACGCAACGCGTCGAAGTCAGTGTGATTGCTGATATGCGGCAGCACCGGCACGATCACGCGCAGGATCGTCCGCTCTTCAGCGCCCTGTGCCTCTGCGGCGCGCAGTTCGCGTGGCAGCATGTCTTCGGCATCGAGCGTGAGGCCATGCAGGTACGGCACCACGCCGAGCACCGGCTTGCCGGTCCGCGCTTCGAGCCAGTCGAGACCCGGCTTGAGCAGGCTGATATCGCCGCGAAACCGGTTGATGATGAAACCGCAGACACGCGCCTGCTCACTCTCCGACAGGCACGCGAGTGTCCCGGTCAAGTGGGCGAAGACACCACCGCGATCAATATCCGCTACCAGCACGACCGGACAATCGACCGCCTCCGCAAAGCCCATGTTGGCGATATCGCGGTCGCGCAGATTGATTTCCGCGGGACTCCCGGCCCCTTCGACGAAGATCGTGTCGTAACCGGCCTGCAGACGCGCATACGACTCCAGCACCGCTTCAAAGGCCACGGGTTTGT
Organism: Paraburkholderia sp. EB58; assembly: GCF_050436665.1. Lineage (NCBI taxonomy): Bacteria > Pseudomonadati > Pseudomonadota > Betaproteobacteria > Burkholderiales > Burkholderiaceae > Paraburkholderia > Paraburkholderia sp. EB58. The sequence goes on from NZ_JBNDMQ010000019.1 coordinate 117,434, forward strand.
AGTCGTGATAGGCGCGCGCATCGAGATCCATGCGCGCCTTGCCATGGATGATCACTTGCGCGCCGCGATCGCTGGTGGGCTTGAGCAGCACGGGGTTCAGATCCGTGTGCGCAGCAATGCCCGCCGCGACCGCCTGCAAAGCCTGGGCGCGGCCGATCTCGCCGCCATCCACCGTCACGGCGCTGTTGAGCGCCATGTTTTGCGGCTTGAACGGCGCGACCCGTACGCCGGCGCGACGCGCGAGGCGGCACAGGCCCGCGACGAGCGTGCTCTTGCCCGCATCGGAAGTCGTCCCTTGGATCATCAACGTGCCGCGTGGTACGCGCATCCCCTCAGGCAAGTTCGAAGTCTTTACGATCGTCACGAAACAGAAGCCCACGCTGGTTGTTTGAAGCGGGCATTATCCCATCGCGCCAGGGCGCACCGGTACAATCACGCCATGATTCCTCGCGACCTCACCTTCGTTCTCGGCGGCGCCCGCTCGGGCAAGAGCGTGCATGCTGAACAGCTCGCGAGCGACAGCGCGCGGCCCGTCACCTATATCGCCACGGCGCGTCTCGCGGACGATGCAGAATTCGCCGCCCGCATCGCCCATCATCGCGCGCGGCGTCCGGCGCACTGGCAGCTGCTCGAAGCGTCCGTGGATCTCGCCGGCGCCGTTGCTCAGGCCGACGCGCCCGGCCACTGCATCCTGATTGACTGCCTGACCTTGTGGCTCGCCAATCTGCTGTGCCCACCCGACGGCAGCGCCCCCAGCGACGATTACCTCGCGCGTTTTGCTGCGTTCGAGGCGGCGCTTGGCGCGGCCACCGGCAAGATCATCGTCGTCAGCAATGAGATTGGTCTCGGCGTCGTGCCAATGGGCGCGGCGACGCGTCTTTATGTCGACGAACTCGGGCGACTCAATCAGCGCATCGCGGCATTGAGCACCCAGGTCACGATGATGGTCGCCGGCCTGCCGCTCGCACTCAAAACGGCGGCCCGCTAGCCATGCTGTCGCTGCCTATGATCGCCGCGCTAGCGACCGCCGGTGTCGCCGTGGACCGCTGGCTCGGCGAGCCGCGCGCGGCGCATCCGCTGGTCGCATTCGGCAAGCTCGCCATGCGCATCGAAGCGACGCTAAACACCGGGCGGCGCGGACGGCTCCTGGGCATGCTCGCATGGGGACTCGCCGTGCTGCCGCCGGTGCTCGTCGCCACGTGGCTCGTCGCCGTGCTGCCGTTTGCATTGGCCTGCGCGGTTCATGTTCTGCTGCTGTGGTTTGCGCTCGGCGCACGCAGCCTAAACGATCACATCGCGCCAATCGCCCGCGCGCTCGCCCAACGTAATCTTGCCGAGGCGCGCACGCTAACCGCGCGCATCGTGTCGCGTGAGACCAGCACTGCCGACGAAGCCGCGCTCTCGCGTGCCGCCGTCGAATCGGCGCTCGAAAACGGCAACGATGCGATCTTCGGCGCGCTCTTCTGGTTCGCGGTGGCGGGCGGTCCGGGCGCGCTCGCGTTCCGCCTCGCCAATACGCTCGATGCCATGTGGGGCTATCGCACGCCGCGTTATCTGCGCTTCGGTTGGGCCGCCGCACGCATCGACGATGGCCTCAACTGGTTTCCTGCGCGCCTGACCGCCGCGAGCTATGCGTTGCTCGGCGACACCCGCACGGCCTGGCGCTGCTGGCGCGAGCAGGCGCCGCGCTGGGACAGTCCTAACGCAGGGCCGGTGATGGCGTCCGGTGCCGGCAGTCTCAATGTGCTGCTCGGCGGGCCGGCGGTGTATCACGGCACCATCGAACAACGCCCGACGCTCGGCGCAGGGCAGCCCGCCAACGCCGGGCATATCGCCGCTGCGCTGCAGTTGGTCGACCGTACGGTGACGCTGTGGCTTGCTGTGCTGATCGTGCTCGCCTTGTTGAGCGTCCCCTTTCGTGGCTGATTTCATGGCTGATCCAATCGTCCACGGCGGCAATCTGCACGAAGCGTCGCAGCGCTACGGGATGCCGTACGCGCAGTGGCTGGACCTGTCGACCGGGATCAATCCGCATGGCTATCCGGTGCCATCGGTACCCGCCGATGCATGGCGCCGCCTGCCCGACGAGGGCGACGGTTTTGCGGACTGCGCCGCACATTACTACGGCGCGCCCGCTGCGCGGCATGTGCTGCCGGTTGCGGGCAGCCAAGCGGCGATTCGCGCCTTGCCTCAACTGCTGCCGCGTGCGACGGTCGCGATCGCCCCGCTCACCTATAGCGAGTACGCCCCCGCGTTCGAGCGCGCGGGTCATCGGATCGTGCCGCTCGATATCGCGTGCGACGCGTTACCTGACGATGTCACGCATGCCGTGGTAGTCAATCCGAACAACCCGACGGCAGATCATCTGAGCGCCGCGAAACTGCTGCGGTGGCATGAGCAACTGACGGCACGTGGCGGCACGCTGGTGGTCGACGAAGCATTCGCTGATGCAATGCCGGCGGCGGCGTCGCTTGCCGCCTACGCGGACCGGCCTGGCCTCGTCGTACTACGTTCGCCCGGCAAGTTCTTTGGCCTCGCCGGCGTGCGGGCCGGCTTCGTGCTGAGCGACCCCGCCCTGCTTGGCAGGTTGCGTGAGGTGCTCGGCGCATGGACCGTCAGCGGTCCTGCGCGACATGCGGTGAGCGCGGCGTTCACGGATCTAGAGTGGCAAAGCCAGATGCGTACGCAACTCGCGGCGCAAAGCGCGCGCCTGACCGGTTTGTTGCGAGCACAACGTTTTTCGCCGCACAGCACGCCGCTCTTTGCGTGGACCGACGACCCGCGTGCCGCCGCATTGCATCACGAGCTCGCGTTGCGCGGTATCTGGACGCGCTTGTTTCCCGCGTCGGCAAGCGTGCGATCTGGCTTGCCCGGTACAGAGCAGGAGTGGCTGCGTTTTGAGCAAGGACTGGGCGAAAGCGTTCAGGCCATCGATGCTGCGCGCGCGGGCTGACCGGTCGAACTCGCGCCAATCAAAACCAATGTCTCGCCACATGATCCGACTGCCCCGCCTCGCCTCGCTTGTCAGCGCCGTCCTCATTGCCTGCGCTTACGTGCCGTCCGCGCAGGCCACCGTCACCGCGACCGACGACACCGGCGCGACCGTCTCGCTCGCCGCACCGGCGCAACGCGTGATCAGCCTCGCGCCGCACGTGACCGAACTGATCTATGCGGCAGGCGGTGGTGCGAAGCTCGTAGGCGCGGTGTCGTACAGCGACTATCCGCCCGAAGCGAAGCAGGTTCCGCGCGTCGGCGACAACAAGGCGCTCGACCTCGAACGAATCGTCGCGCTCAAGCCTGATCTGATCGTGATCTGGCGGCACGGCAACGCCCAGGCACAACTCGAACGCCTACGCGAACTGCATATTCCGCTCTTCTTCAGCGAACCGCATCAACTCGACGACGTCGCGGCGACGCTAACCCGGCTCGGCACCTTGCTCGGCACGTCGAGCACCGCAGACGCCGCCGCCAGCGCGTACCGCCAGGACATCGCACGCCTGCGCACGCGCTATGCGGACCGGCCGCCCGTCAGCGTGTTCTATCAGGTATGGGATCAGCCGCTAATGACACTCAACGGCACGCACGTGATCAGCGACGTGATCACGCTATGTGGCGGACGCAATGTGTTTGCGAAGCTCGCACCGCTGGTGCCGACGGTATCGACCGAAGCGGTGCTCGCGGCCAACCCGGAAGTGATCGTGACCGCATCGGCGGGCGCAACAAAGCCCGACACGCCGCTGCCGCAACTGGAGAAATGGCGCGCATGGCCGAGCCTCAAAGCCGTGGCACGCAACAACCTGTTCGCCATCGACGGCGATCTGATCGACCGTCCTGCGCCACGCATTGCACAAGGCGCTGCGCAACTGTGTGAGGATCTGGAGGTGGCGCGCTCGCGCAGAACACACTGAAACGCTACGCGTTCACACATTCCACCGCACGAGCGACCAGACCTGCCGCTCATCGTCACGCCGCAGCCACACCACGCCGGACATATCGAGCGACCATTGGGTCGAACGCTCAACGGGTACGCCCAGCACCAGCGACGCAATCACCCGTATCACACCAGCATGCGTGACCACATAAGCCGGCGAGCATTCACGCGTCAGCCCAAACGCATCGAGCCACGATTGCACTCGCGCGACGAACTGCGCGACGCTCTCGCCACCATGGGCACACGCGTGTTCGAAATTGGCCGCCCATTCATCCAGCAAGGCGCGATCGATCGCATCCCAGCGCTGTTGCTCCCACGAGCCGAAGTCCATTTCCTTCAGGCGTTCGTCGATGCTATGCGCGCAACCGAAATCGCCTGCCATCGCCGCAGCGACCGTCGCGCAACGCAGCAGCGGACTGGACAGCAGCACGCGTGGCGGCGGTACCTGCAAAGTAGCGAGACGCATCGCCAGTGCCGCGGCGGACACAGCAGGATCGTCCATGAGTGCTACGTCGCTATGGCCGTAACACACGCCTTGCTCGACGGCGACGGCCGGATGACGCATCAGGACGAGATCCATGCAAGCCCCGCCAAATAGATAGCCAGTTCGAAAATCTGTTGCGCGAAGCCAAGGCAATCGCCGGTATAACCACCAATGCGTCTGACGAAATAGCGGCCCAGTGCAAAGCGCAGTACTGCCAACATCATAAGCGCCGCACAACCGAAGCGCCAATCAGGCCAGAACAGCGCCGGCAGCCCGAATAACGCCGCCCATGCGAATGCCACACCGGTCAGGCGCTGCGCGACAGGCTTCGCCTTGCCTTCCGCACGCACATAGTCGAGCGTCGCCAGATAACTGATCGCACACGTGCGGCTCGCGGCGTGTGCGGCAATCATCAGACCTGCGGCCCTCAATGGCGGCAGCGCCGTGAGCGTCTGCCACTTCAGCGCCAGCGCCACTACCAGTGCGATGGCGCCGAACGCACCAATGCGCGAATCGTGCATGATGCGCAGCACGTCCTCACGCGTATACGCGCCGCCGAACGCATCGCAACAATCCGCCAGACCATCCTCGTGGAATGCGCCCGTCACCAGCAAGGTCACGGCCATCGACAGCAGCACGGCAACACCTGGCGGAAACACGCGCAACGCGGCCAGATAGACGAGCGCACCCACCCCGCCCACCAGCACACCGACGAGCGGAAAATAACGCGCGGCTGCGTTCAGATAGTGCGGCTCATAGCCGACCCAGCGCGGCACCGGCACGCGCGTGAAATACCCTAGCGCCGTGAAGAAATAGCGCAGTTCCATGAGCGGGTTCATCAGCGCGCGATGCCTGTGAGCCGCTTACGCATCGCGGTCCGCGACACCGGCCGATTCAAAGCTGGCCATCTCGTTCAGGAACGCTACCGCAGCGCGCAGCAGAGGCACGGCTAGCGCGGCCCCGGTGCCTTCGCCGAGCCGCATGTCAAGTGCGAGCAGCGGGATGCCCCCAAAATGATCGAGCATGCGGCGATGCCCCGCTTCGTTCGAGGCATGCGCAAACACGCAGTATTCACGTACGTTGGGCGCGAACGCATCGGCCACCAGCAGCGCGGAGGTCGCGATGAAGCCGTCCACCAGAATCGTCATGCGCGCTTCGGCGGCGGCGAGATACGCGCCGGCCATCATGGCGATTTCGAAGCCGCCGAAGGTTGCGAGCACATCCAACGCGGCGGCGTCCGGCGCAGTGGTGTCTCGCGTGTCGGCACCGGGCGCATGATGCACCAGCGCCGAGGCAAGCACATTGCGCTTCTTCGCGAGCCCGGCATTGTCGAGCCCGGTGCCGCGGCCGACGCACTCGTCGATCGGCACGGCGCACAGGCGGCTCATCAGACAGGCGGCCGCCGAGGTGTTCGCAATCCCCATCTCGCCGAAACCGATCACGTTGGTACCGAGCGCCGCATGGTGACGCACGCGTTCCGCGCCGGCGCGCATCGCGGCGAGCGCCTGATCGCGCGTCATCGCGGGCTCATGTGCGAAATTGCGCGTGCCCGCGGCGACGGGAATATCGATGAGGCCCTCGGTGTTCGGCAACGGCGTCGCAATCCCCGCATTGACCACTTCGAGCGTGATATCGGCCACGCGGCTCAGTGCGTTGATGGCCGCCCCGCCCGCCAGAAAGTTCGCCACCATCTGCGCGGTCACGGCCTGCGGATAGGGGCTCACCCCTTCCTGCGCGATGCCATGGTCGCCGGCGAACACGATCATGGCCGGGCGCTGCACCGTCGGATGCGTGGTCCGCTGGATCAGGCCCATCTGCCGCGCCAGCGTTTCGAGCCGCCCCAGGCTGCCGGGCGGCTTGGTCTTCGTATCGATGAGGTGTTGCAGCGTACTGCGCAGTGTCTGGTCGAGCGGTTCGACGACGGGTAAGGCGAGGGACGAAATCATAGGGCTTCGAGTAAAAGATAAGTTCTTGTTCGTTCTTCAGGATGCCGGGCCGGCCGACCCGCGCTGCGCATCGTGCGGCCGCGGCGCCGGAATCAGCGCCTCGTGGCCGTCGTCCTGCAGCAGGATCAGCGGATAACCGAAAGCACGGCTCGCAAGCGGAGGCGTCAGCACATCGCGCGCCGGGCCGGCGAAGGCCGCGCCTGTGCCGTCGAGCAACAGCGCGTGCGTCGCGAAACGGCGCGCCAGGTTCAGGTCGTGACACGAAAACACTACTGTACGCTTCGGCCCGGCTGCCCAGGCGGTCAAGGCCTCGAGGCAGTCGATCTGGTGATGCAGGTCCAGATGCGACAGCGGTTCATCGAGCAGCAGGAGCGGCGCATCCTGGCACAATACGGCGGCCAGCGCGACACGCTGCCGCTCGCCGCCCGAGAGGGACAGCACATCGCGCGTCGCAAAACTCGCGAGGCCCAGCAAGTCGAGCGCTTCGTGAGCGGCGGCGCGATCGGCCTCACCCTCCCAGCCCCACCCCGCGAGATGGGGAAAGCGGTTCAGCATCACGATATCGAGCACGCTGGCGCTGAACGCGTCGTGCGCGCTTTGCGGCATCAACGCGCGGCGTCGCGCGAGCGGCACCGGCGACCAGTCGGCCACGCGCACGCCGTCGAGTTCGACCTGGCCTGCGGCTGGCTGCTGCAAACCCGCCAACGCGGAGATCAGCGTGGTCTTGCCGGCCCCGTTCGGCCCGGCGATGCACCAGACTTCGCCCGGGTAGAACGTGTGAGTGAAGCGCTCGAGCAGCGTGCGCTCGCCAGCACGCAACGTGACCTGTTGTGCACTGAGCGTCGCAACCGTGGATGGCGAAGTCGTATGGGTTGTCATCGCGGTCTGCGCAACAGCATCCACAAAAACACCGGCACGCCGATCAACGCCGTGATCACGCCCACTGGCAATTGGGCCGGCGCGATCACCGTGCGCGCGACGAGGTCTGCGCCCATCACCGCCATGCCGCCGCCGAGCGCGGCCGCCGGCAACAGCATGCGCTGATCGTTACCGAACGCGAGCCGCAATGTATGCGGCACCACGAGACCCACGAAGCCGATCGTCCCGCCCGTGGTCACCGCAGCAGCGGCCGCGAGCGAAGCCACGAGATACACGCGCAGCCGCAAGCGCATCACAGAAACGCCCAAAGCCTGGGCGGCCGCATCGCCGCGCAACAGCACATTGAGTTGAGGTGCCGCGGGCAGAATCGCCACCAGCACGACGACGAGCGCCGCGAGTGCAAGCCACGGCAGACCGCCGCCGTTCAGGTCGCCGGTCAGCCAGAACAACATCCCGCGCAAGCGGTCGTCCGGCGCGAGCGTCAATAGCAACGTGATCAGCGCGCCCCACCCTGCTGCAATCACCGCGCCAGTCAGCAGCAAACGCGGCGACGTATCCTGCGGCTCGCCGCGCCACAACTCGCGGCGCGCGAGACCAAGCACCAGCAGGATCGATACGAACGCCCCGGCGAACGCACTTGCATCGACGAGCCACCACGCGCAGCCGGCCATCATCGCGAACAGCGCGAAGCTTGCCGCGCCACCGGACACGCCCAGCACATACGGCTCGGCTAGCGGATTGCGCAGCAACACCTGCAGCAGTGCACCAGCCACCGCGAGCAGCGCGCCGCACGCAAAGCCGGCTAACGCACGCGGCAGACGCAACGAGCGCACAATCTCGCCGGCGAGGTCGGCGGGAACGCCGCCGTGCGACGACTGCGGCAGCAACGCGGCAAACACGCGCGCGGGCGTGAGCGGCACGCTGCCGAGCGCGAGCGAGGCGATCAGCACGGCGAGTGCCAGCGCTGCGAGCACACACCAGATCGCCGCAGCGCGTCTCGCGTGCATGACCGGCATCCGACGCACGGACAGGCGATTCATCCGCGCTGCCTCAGCGCCGGAAACATGGCGTGATTGCTGCTGCCAACCCAGCGCGAGGAAGGCGCTGCGACGCGATTTGATGCGGGTGTAGGCCGGCTCATAGTCCTGTTTGAGAGAGGCTGCTGGATTTTCGCGGCGACGTAACACGCCTTTGTGAATTTGCAGCGTCGTAGCGTGCGGAGTAAGTATTAATGGCACGCCATGACGCCCTGCCCCTGGCGAGACCGTGACCGCAGCCCAGATAGTAACTGTTCGCTCCGTTCACCCGGGCATACCGGCCTTACCGGAGGTTCACGTGGAAATGTGAAAGTGGCCTGCATGCCGGACGGCAAACTAGCCGGCCGATGCGTAGCAAGAGCGCAGCCAGCCCGTCTTCCCATGCCTCTCGCGAGGTGGCACACTCGCGGATTCGGATTTGAACCCCCACGTCATGGTCGACCCGCATGAACATGCAGTCGCCTACTATAGCGGGCGCGTCACGCGTTAGCTTCGCCCCGGCGGGCGTCGTTCCCTGTTTCCCGTTTGATGACCACACGACACGGAAACAGCGGACGGACTGCAAAGTGTCGCGAGTTTATGAGCGCCGGAAAAACCCGTCAAGAATGGTCAAGGCGTAGCGGCTCTGTGCGGTCGCGGACGGATAAATGTCAAATTCAGGGGGACGTACAGGCCAATTCGGCCACCGAAGTCTGCACAAAGCGATGCTGTTACGTCTCGAAACGAGACAATTGTCGGAACCTGCGACATTCCGCGCTAAAATGCCATGTCTTTAGAGGACGCAGCACATGCTCACCGAACTCGAAACACTTTCACAGAATATCGGCAGACTGATTTCGATCAGCCAGCGCCACAACGAAGCGCGTCAAGCGCTCGAAGTTCAGCTCGCCCAGGTGCGCGCCGAGGCGGATGCAACACGCGCTGAGCTTGCACAGATGCGCGACGAGCGCGATGCACTGCAAGCGGAGCGCGACGCGCTGTCGGCCAAGATCGACGACGCCCAGGTGCGCCTGAATGCGATCCTCGAAAAGTTGCCGCGTGCACGCGCTCATAGCGAGCCGGACAACCAGCTCGACCTGCTCGCGCCCGTGCACGAATCGGAGCATGATGCGCACCAGGAAGAAGAGGCCGGTAGCGCCGTCACCCGCCACGGAGAAAACGCATGACCACCAAGCAGATCGAAGTATCGATTCTCGGCGTGCCATATCGTCTTGCCTGCTCACCAGAAACCGAAGGTGCTCTGCTTGAAGCGGTGGCACGCGTCGACGCTGAGATGTCGAAGATCCGCGCGAACAGCAACGTACGTGGCGTCGATCGCATTGCAGTGATGGCTGCGCTGTCGCTGGCATCAGAACTGCTTAAGCTGCAAGCGAGCGTGCGACACGGAGAAGCATTTCCCGCCGAGGAAATCCGGCGTACAATGCACCAGATGAACGAACAGCTAGGTACTGTGATTCAACAGTACAGCATGCAGTAAAAAGGTTTAAAGTAGCTGTACGGCCAAGTTTCGAATTCATGCGAAGTGCGAGATCGAGTATCAGCAAACGTTTGAGTTCAATCAGTTTAGCTTCCCTGCCTGGTTCGCCAAGGTCATATATTCCTTGAACCAATGCCATGTGCACGGTTGTGGAAATTTGCAGCACGGGTGTGCGCGTCACTCTGTCTGATGTACCCGAAGTGCTGCTAACTGCGACCAATTCTGAACTCCCGGTTCAGGATGCCGGCCTAGCGGCTAAGGCGGGGACCTTATCAAACGGCATCGGACATGGGTCCGGTGCCGTTTTTCTTTGGGGCTTCGTTTTTAAGCCTTGGTTTACGGCGTTTTCTCTTTCTTTTCAACGTTCAATTCGATTCATGCGCTACTGGCTAATGAAGTCCGAACCGGACGAAGCGAGCATCGATCACCTCGCTCACGCACCGAAACACATCTTGCCGTGGACCGGCGTGCGCAACTATCAGGCGCGCAATTTCATGCGCGACGTGATGAAGGTTGGCGACGGTGTGCTCTTCTATCATTCGAGCTGCCCCGAGCCGGGCATTGCCGGCCTCGCCGAGGTCGCATCGACGCCCTACCCCGACCCCACGCAGTTCGATGCGAAGAGCCCGTACTACGATCCAAAATCGACGCCTGAGACACCGCGTTGGGTCCTCGTCGATGTCGTCTTCAAGAAGAAAGTCCCGTTGATTCCGCTTGCCGCGTTGCGTGAGCATGAGGAACTCGCGGACATGCGCGTGCTTGCCAAAGGCAATCGCCTGTCGATCACGCCCGTCACCGAAGCCGAGTGGCGCTTCATCACAAAGCGGCTTGCGTAGGCTTGTACTGGCTCGCGTAACACTGCACGCACACTCACTTCGCGCTGAGATTTCGCGCTGGCCGCGAGGTCTGATCTCGCGTCGCGGAAAGCTAATTGTTAAGTTAGGGAACCAAGACGGGGTGCGCGCGCCTAATTGGGTCGCTAGCGCGGCTCACCCGCATCGATCGCACAGATAGATCGTAAGCGGCATCCGCGCGCCTGGCTGGCAAGCGTCGTGCCATTGGGTAGAACGATCAATCCCGATGCCGAGCACGCGGCGCACGCAGTGGATTGCCTCATGGGAGGCCGTCGCACGAAGCCAGCACATATAGTGATCGCGCATAACCTGCTCAAGCAAGGAGTCTAACAATGACGCAAAAAACCGCACGTGCCATCGCATTGGCCATGGCGCTTGCCACTCCGCTCGCATTCGCATCGGCCGCTGCCCGCGCGCAGAGCGTCACGCAAGCCGAACCGTCTGGCGTGCTATCGCTGAACGCGCAAGCCAGCGCCGAAGTTCCGCAGGATGTGGTGGACATCACCCTGTTCTACGAACAGGAAGCGAGCGACCCGTCTGCGCTCACCAGCACGCTCAACCAGCGCGCCGATGCAGCATTGCGCCAGGCCAAGGGCGTGAGCGGCGTCACGGCACGCACCGGTTCGTTCTCGATCTATCCGTCAACCGATCGCGATGGGCGCATCTCCGCATGGCGCGGCCGGACGGAAGTCGTACTCGAGTCGCATGATTTCGCTGCCGCCTCGAAGCTGGCTGGTCAGATGGCATCGAACATGCAGGTCGGCAACGTGCAGTTCTCGCTATCGCCGGACGCGCAGCGCGCTGCAGAACAAAAGCTCACCGGCGAAGCCATCGCCTCGTTCCGCCAGCAGGCGAGCGCCGGCGCGCAGGCGTTTGGGTATAGCGGCTATTCGATCCGTGAAGTCAACATCGGACACAACGGCGTGATGCCGCGTCCCATGATGATGATGAGCGCACGGGCGATGGGCGCCGACGCGAAGGCGGCCGCGCCGCTGCCGCTCGAAGCAGGCACCTCGACGGTGACCGTGACCGTGAACGGCTCCGTGCAGATGAAGTAAGGCACGGGAACGAAGGGGCTCGAAGACTGAGCCGCCGCACGTTCTCCACAAGTGAAACGAGCCGCAAAATCAGCGGCAAAACAGGAAGTAGAGCGAGCCGCAAAAACGAAAACGCCACGGGAAGTACTTGCCGTGGCGTTTTTTTATTCAGCGCGCTTAGTGCAACATGGCGTTCAGTTCGCGCCGACTGCCTTGACCGCTTCGCGGCCCTTGCGTCGATACGCCCAGACCAGCATGACGACGCCGGCGATGATCATCGGCATCGACAGCCATTGCCCCATTGACAGCCCCATCGCCAGCAGGCCGAGGAAGTCATCCGGCTCGCGGGCGAATTCCACCGTGAAGCGGGCAAGGCCATAGCCGATCAGAAACACCGCGGAAATCGCGCCCATCGGCCGCGGTTTCCGCGAGAAGAACCACAACACGATGAACAGCGTGATGCCTTCAAGCGCGATTTCGTACAGTTCCGACGGATGACGCGGCAGCATGTGGTATTGCGCGAATATCTCGTTCAGATGCCACTTCGCAGCCAGATCCGGATGGCGCGTGAGCCAGATGGCGTCGTCGTTCGAGGCGCTTGGGAACATCATCGCCCACGGCGCGTTCGGATCAGTGACGCGGCCCCACAACTCGCCGTTGATGAAGTTGCCGAGCCGCCCCGCGGCGAGCCCCGTGGGCACCATCGGCGCTACGAAATCGGTCACCTGCAGCCACGAACGCTTACGTTGGTACGCGAACAGCACCATCGCGAGGGTAACGCCGAGAAAGCCGCCGTGAAACGACATGCCGCCTTCCCAGACCTTGAAGATGTCGAGCGGATGCGCGAAGTAGAAATCGGCCTTATAGAACAGCACATAGCCGAGACGGCCGCCGAAGATCGTGCCGAGCACGCCATAAAACAGCATGTCGTCGATATCTTTGGCGGTCCAGCCTTGCGCGGCGACGTACGGCAGACGCAGGCGCAGCCGGCCGACGACGATCGCCATGATGAACGCCACCAGGTACATCAGACCGTACCAGCGTACGGCGAGCGGCCCTAGATGGATCGCGATCGGGTCGAAATTGGGATGAATGTGCATCGTATTGTTATGGGCAGTTCAGGTTCAAAAGCGGATTCGATAAGGCTAAGCAGGTTGGCATTGGCCGGGCCGTGACGCGATGCGTTCGCTGCGAATAGGCCGTGAGGTGCAAAAAGGCGCAGTGTAAGCCCCGCAGCTTTCACTCCCCTCACCCGTGCACGCCGGCCTGCACGTCGACAGTGGCGGCGTGCGCCCGGACAATGCCGATAAACCCGGCCAACACCGGGCTTACCTGCGCGGTGCGCCAGACCAGCCCCGTCTCGATGGCCGGCACCGACTCGCGCAGCGGCCGGTACACGACACCGGTGCGGCGCAGGTTACGCAACGACTGAGGCACCAGTGCGACACCCATGCCCGCCGACACCAGGCTCACGATCGTCTGCATCTGGATCGCCTCCTGGCCGATGCGCGGCGTGAGGCCGGCCACGCCGTAGCAATCCATAATGATGTCATAAAAGCCAGGCGCCAAACGCCTCGGGAAGATCACGAGCGGTGCATCGGCGACATCGCGCAGGCTGATCGGCGCATCGAGCCACTCCGCGCCGGCCGATGCGCCGTCGTCACCACCCCGCCCTTCGACCCGCGCGGCCATCTCCGTCGACATGGCGATCACGAGCGGCTCGCGCGCGATCGATAGCCAGGACAACTGCGCGGCATGACGCGGCGGCAGCGGCGCGATCACGAGGCCGGCGTCGATGCGGCCGGCCACCAGTTCATCGATCTGCACGTCGCTGGTCGCCTCGGTCAGTTGCAGGCGCACACGCGGATGGCGAGCGCCGAAATCGCGCAAGAGCGAGGGCAAAAGCCCGTAATCCGCGGTCGAGACGAACGCTAGCGACAACACCCCAGCCTCGCCGCGCGCCAGACTTTGCGCGAGCGGTCGCAGGGCTTCCGCGCTGGCGAGCAGCCGCCGCGCCTCGGGCAGCAGGTCGGTACCCACCTGGGTCAGCTCGACCGAACGCTTGGTACGCGCGAAGAGTTCGACGCCCAGCGTCTCCTCGAGGGCGCGGATGGCCTGCGAGAGCGGCGGCTGCGTCATCGAGAGGCGAGCAGCCGCGCGGCCGAAGTGTTTCTCTTCGGCGACAGCGATGAAATAGCGCAACTGGCGCAGATCGGGCGTAATGGGTAGCATCGTTAATACATTTTACGACCTAATGAGCCGCAAATAATACATCAGGCACGCACATTGAAAAACTGCACGCTTGCCGCCTGCGCCACCATCCAAACAACCTAAACTGAACAGAACTGTGTTGTACCCGGCTAAACCGGGTTGAGCTTGCCTCGGTGGTCCGGTCCCAACGGGCGGGACCGGAGCAAAGACCAAAACAAACTGGAGATCCCCATGCCGTACAACCGTCGTTCGAAGAACATCACGCAAGGCGTCGCACGCTCGCCGAACCGTTCGATGTTTTACGCCATCGGCTATCAGAAAGAAGATTTCGACAAGCCGATGATCGGCATCGCCAACGGTCACTCCACGATCACGCCTTGCAACGCCGGCCTCCAGCGTCTCGCCGACGCGGCGGTCGCCGCGGTCAAGGGCGCCGACGCGAATCCGCAGATCTTCGGCACGCCGACGATCTCCGACGGTATGTCGATGGGCACCGAAGGCATGAAGTATTCGCTCGTGTCGCGCGAAGTGATTGCCGACTGTATCGAGACCTGTGTGCAGGGCCAATGGATGGACGGAGTCGTGGTGATCGGCGGCTGCGACAAGAACATGCCGGGCGGCATGATCGGCCTCGCGCGCATGAATGTGCCGGGCATCTACGTGTACGGCGGCACCATCCGTCCGGGCAACTGGAAGGGCGTGGACCTGACCATCGTGTCGTCGTTCGAAGCGGTGGGCGAGTTCACTGCGGGCCGGATGTCGGAGGAAGATTTCGAAGGGATCGAGCAGAACGCGTGCCCGTCGACGGGTTCGTGCGGCGGCATGTACACCGCCAACACGATGAGTTCGTCGTTCGAAGCGCTCGGCATGTCGCTGCTGTATTCGTCGACGATGGCCAATCCGGATCAGGAGAAGGTGGATTCGGCGGCCGAATCGGCCCGCGTGCTGGTCGAAGCGGTCAAGAAGGACCTGAAGCCGCGCGACATCATCACGAAGAAGTCGATTGAAAACGCGGTGGCCGTGATCATGGCCACGGGCGGGTCGACCAACGCCGTGTTGCACTTCCTCGCCATCGCCCATGCGGCTGAGGTGGAATGGAGCATCGAAGACTTCGAGCGCATGCGCAAGAAGGTGCCGGTGATCTGCAATCTAAAGCCATCGGGCCAGTACGTGGCGACCGATCTGCACAAGGCCGGCGGCATCCCTCAGGTCATGAAGATCCTGCTCGACGCGGGCATGCTGCATGGCGACTGCATCACGATCACAGGCAGGACGCTCGCCGAAGAACTGAAGGACGTGCCCGCCAAGCCGCGCGCCGACCAGCAGGTGATTTTCCCGATCGAGAAGGCGCTGTACAAGGAAGGCCACCTCGCCATCCTGAAGGGCAACCTTGCGGTCGACGGCGCCGTCGCCAAGATCACCGGCCTGAAGAACCCGGTTATCACCGGACCGGCCCGCGTGTTCGACGATGAGCAAAGCGCGCTGGAAGCGATTCTCGCCGACAAGATCAAGGCGGGCGATGTGGTCGTGCTGCGCTACCTCGGCCCAAAGGGCGGCCCAGGCATGCCGGAAATGCTCGCGCCGACTTCGGCGATTATCGGCAAGGGGCTGGGTGAATCGGTGGGGTTGATCACCGACGGCCGCTTCTCCGGCGGCACGTGGGGCATGGTGGTGGGCCACGTTGCGCCGGAGGCATTTGTGGGCGGCACCATCGCGTTCGTGCAGGAAGGCGATTCGATCACCATCGACGCGCACAAGCTGCTCTTGCAACTGAATATCGACGATGCTGAGCTGGCGCGCCGCCGTGCTGCGTGGCAGCAACCGAAGCCGCGTTACACGCGTGGTGTGCTGGCCAAGTACTCCGCATTGGCGTTGCCGGCCAACAAGGGCGCAGTGACGGGATAAGCTTGAGCGGGGCACTGACCCTCCGAAAAGGCCGAAAGGGGCGCACGAAAAACCGTGCGCCCCTTTCCTTTTATAATGCCTGCACCACAAGTCGGGCACCTGCACCGACGGAGACCAGAATGAAATCAATGTCGTATGCAGCAATAGCGCTGGCAGGCGGGCTCGCAATCAGCGCTTCGGCGCAGGCGGAACTGGCTCCCGGCCTCGCGCTCGCGCAGCAGCAGAACTGCATGAGCTGTCACTCGGTGAACCGTCCGTTCATGGGACCGGCGCTGCATGACGTCGCTGCGAAATACGCTTCACGCGCCGACGCGGAGACTTACCTCACCCACAAGATCATCGACGGCAGCACGGGGGTCTGGGGCCAGGTGCCGATGCCCGCGAACACTCAACTCACACCCGATCAGGCCGCCGTCCTGGCCAGCTGGATCCTGACGCTGAAATAAACGCCGTGCCGCGCGTGTTCAGCGTTCGGTCGAACGCCGCGCGATCTCTTCATTGACCGCTTCACGCACCCACCCGGTCATTTCCGTTTCGAGCGCCAGCGCGACTTCCCGCGTAATCTGGTTGACCAGCCACGTGGTGTGATCCTGCAGCGCATCACGGCAACGCGCTTCGATCACCGCGCGCCCTTCACCTGTCAGATAACTGGCAAAACGGCCGCGCAAACGTTCGGCGAGTACGTCGGCATCGAGGTTGTGAACCGGCTGAGCCGAAGCGGAAGCGCGCGAAAAGTGGAACGCGGAGCTGGGTCCGAACGCCTCGATGGGGTCGGCCGGCTCGGGTCCGGGCGGTGCCGAAGCCAGCTCGAACGGCGCCTGCGGCTCGGGCAGTTCAAAGGCATGCACCTGGGCAGGCGTCACGGCGTGCACGGTCACGCCATCAGCCGGCTCGGCAGCAGCCTCTGCGGCAGCCTCAGCCGGAGCACCTTCAGCGGTGGGAGCAACGGCAGCGGCATCCGCGCCATGGGTGGGCCGGGCGTGCGCGGGCTTGCCCGGCACGAGGATTTCGTTCAAAACCGGTATTGAGGAGTCGAACGTAGGATCGGACGAATCGGGCACGAATAGACTCCGTCGATGAAGCGGGCGATGAGGAAGCGCGCCGCGTTGCCGGCCGGCGCGGAAGACGCCGGCGGCAGCGTCCGCGCGCGGCGGCACGGCGACGCTAGCCGCCCTGCTTGTAGTTGGTTAGAGCATAGCCGCGATCGCGGTAGAAGCGATAGCGTTCACGGCCCGCAACCAGTTCGTCCTGTGCGTTACCGACCACTTCCAGCAATCTTTCGAAGCGTGCGAACTGCGCCGGCACCTCGGCACCGAGATTCATCAGCACCTGGTAGTGCGGCACATTGTCGAGATTCGCGGCCAGCACGATCGGCGTTTGTGCGGCGAGCGCGCTGTCGGCCATGCAGTGCGGCACGAACTCGAGCGGCGCAAAGGTCCACAACTGCTCATCGAAAGCGCGCAGGCGCGCCGGCTCGGCCAGCACGATGGTGGGCTGGCCGGCCTGATACGCCTTGCGCGCGAGGCGGCACGCATACAACAACGAGTCGCCGACGTTTGAGTGAAAATCGATTCTCGTCATCGGCGGCTCCGCCTCGGCGCATCAATCCGCGCGTCGGTACTGCGATGGATCATTGTGCAGCGCGATCGATCAAAAACTGCGCCAGGAGCGGCACCGGACGGCCCGTTGCGCCCTTCGCCGCGCCACTCTTCCATGCCGTGCCGGCGATGTCGAGGTGGGCCCACGGGTACGCTTCAGTGAAGCGCGACAGGAAGCAGGCGGCCGTGATGCTGCCGCCCGGACGCCCGCCGATATTGGCGAGATCCGCGAAGTTCGACTTCAACTGGTCGTGGTATTCCTCGTCGAGCGGCATGCGCCATGCCGGATCGGACGCTTCGCGTGAGGCGTCGAGCAGTTCGCCCGCCAGCGCGTCGTCTTTCGCGAACAGGCCGGTGTTGTGGTGGCCCAGCGCGATCACGCAAGCACCGGTAAGGGTTGCCACATCGATCACGGCAGCCGGCTTGAAGCGCTCGGCGTAAGTCAGCGCATCGCACAGAATCAGACGGCCTTCCGCGTCGGTATTCAGCACTTCGATCGTCAAGCCCTTCATGCTGGTGACGATGTCGCCCGGCTTGGTGGCCGTGCCGGACGGCATGTTTTCGCAGGTCGGGACGATGACGACCAGATTGATCTTCAGGCCCATTTCCACAACCGCGCGCAACGTGCCAAGCACCGAACCGGCGCCAAGCATGTCGTACTTCATCTCGTCCATGCCCTCGCCCGGTTTCAGCGAAATGCCGCCGGTATCGAACGTGATGCCCTTGCCGACCAGCACCACCGGTGCGGCCTTGGCTGCGGCGCCCTGGTACTGCAGCACGATGAACTGGGGCGGTTCGACCGAGCCGCGCGTGACGGACAGGAACGAACCCATCCGCAGCGCTTCGAGCTGCTTCTGGCCCAGCACTTCGACCTTCAGCTTCCAGTCTTTGGCGAGCTTCTTGGCGGTGTTGGCAAGATAGGTCGGAGTGCAGACGTTGCCCGGCAGGTTGCCGAGGTCGCGCGTCAGGTCCATTCCGTTGGCGAGCGCAGCGCCTTGCTTGGCGGCGACCTTGGCGGTTTTCTCGTCGCCGGTGTCGACGCTGAACACGACGCGCTTCAGGGCGCGCGGGGTCGTGTCCGGCTTGCTCTTCATCTGGGTGAACTTGTACGACAGTTCGCGCAACGCGAGGATGGCCGTGCGCACGCCCCAGTCGGCCGAGCGTTCGAGCACCGGCAACTGGGCAAGCGTGAACGTGACCTGGACGATCTTGGTGGCCAGAATGGCACGCCAGGCGGCTCGCACGGCGTCGCCGTAAGCTTTCTGGTTGAAGGCGTCCTGCTTGCCGAGGCCAACCAGCAGAACGCGCGACGCGCCGATACCGGACACTTCGTGCAGGAACAGGGTGGTACCGCTCTTGCCGTCCATGTCACCGGCTTTGATGATGCGGGTCAGGAGACCCTTGGTGGCCGCATCGATCTCCAGTGCGGCACCCGACAGCGTTTGTGACTCGAAAATGCCGATCACGATGCAATCGGACTTTCCAGTCAGGAACCCGTTTGACGAGCCTTTGCTCCAATCACAGGCTTTTATGCTAAAGTCCATCGCGCTTGTCCTCGGATAAAATCTGGGCTTAGGATGAAAGCCGCAATTATCCGCTATTTTTCCCGCGGCGGCTGCACGGTAGGCTGGCGGGACCCACCCGGCACCTAAGAAAAGGCCGGGCCGCCCCAAGTTTTCATGCCCTCTCGAGGGGCCTGGCGCTAAGCGGCAGGTTGGGGGGCACTCTCAAGGCACTCTCTTCATCAACAATGATCTTTGAACGCTCCCTCCAGCGCGAACTCGCGTACACGGCTGGTGCCGTGTTCATGGTTCTCCTCACGCTCGTGCTGACAACGATGATGATCCGGATCGTCGGCTTCGCCGCCTCCGGGGAAATCGATCCGCGCGATGTGCTGGTCCTGATCGGCCTGACCGTGATCGGCTATCTGGCGATCATGCTGGTCGCGACCCTGTTCGTCTCGATCCTGTTCGTCCTGACGCGCTGGTACAAAGACTCGGAAATGGTCGTCTGGCTGGCCTCGGGCGTGAGCCTCACGCGCTTCATCAAGCCAATCGGCGTGTTTGCGACGCCCATCATCATTCTCATCATGTTCTTCGTGTTCGTCGGCTGGCCGTGGTCGAACCAGCAGAGCAAGCTGATCCGCGCGCGCTTCCAGCAGCGCGACGAGGTTTCGCTGCTCGCGCCTGGCCAGTTCCGCGAATCGGCCGTGAGCCACCGGGTGTTCTTCATCGAGAAGATGTCGCCTGACCAGTCGCGCGTCGAGAACGTGTTCGTGACCAGCACCGAAAACGGCAAGGTCAACGTGGTGGTGTCGAAGACCGGTCATACCGAGACGCACAAGAACGGCGACCGCTTCGTCGTGCTTGAAAACGGACGCCGTTACGACGGCGAGCCGGGCAAGCCGGATTTCCGCATCATGGAATTCGAAAAGTACGGCGTGAAGATCCAGAGCCAGCCGGTGGTCAACGTCCCGACCACCACCGGTACGCCGACGCTCGAACTGCTGCGCAACCCGACCAAGGACAATCTCGCCGAATTCGCGTGGCGCGCGGGCTTGCCGCTGATTGCGATCAACCTGATGCTGCTGGCGATCCCCCTCGCCCACCAGAACCCGCGTCGCGGCCGCACCCTCAATCTGGTCATGGCCGTGCTGATTTATCTGACGTATTCCAACCTGTTGAACGTGGTGCAGTCGTGGGTCGAGCAAGGCAAGATGTCGTTCCCTGTGGGACTCCTCGGACTACACATCATCGTGGCGGGGATCGTGGCAATCATCTTCTGGCTGCGCGTGCGCAATCGTCCGTTATTTAGCCGGGCGATGTTCCAACGTTCGTCGCAGGGGGCTTGACCGATGCGGATCTATGAAAAGTACTTCGCAAGTCAGGTCTACCTTACGTTTATCTTCGTCCTGTTTGCGTTTTCGGGTCTGTTCTTCTTTTTCGACCTGATCAACGAACTGAACTCGGTAGGCCACGGCAACTACAAGTTCCAATATGCGGTGCTGCGGGTGGCGTTGCAAACGCCGTCGCGGTTCTACGAAATCATTCCGGTGGCGGCGCTGATCAGCGCGATCTACGTGTTTGCGCAGATGGCGGCGAACTCGGAGTACACAATTTTCCGGGTGTCGGGTCTCGCGACGAATCAGGCGCTGCGTTCGCTGCTGAAGATTGGCATTCCGTTGGTGTTCCTCACTTACATCATTGGTGAAGTGGTCGGACCGTACACGGATCAGTTGTCGGAGCGGGTGCGGCTGGAGGCGTTGGGCTCGGCGGTATCGACCAACTTCGAGTCCGGCGTGTGGGTGAAGGACACGTTGACGGCTCGGGCCGATGGTGAGCAGGTGACGCGTTTCGTGAACGTCGGCAAACTGCAGCCGGACGCGACGATCACCGACGTACGCATCTACGAATTCGATTCGAAGTTCCGCCTGTCGAACGTACGGATTGCGCAGAGCGGCAGGTATCAGCCACCGGGCCACTGGTTGCTGAAGGACGTGACGGATACGCAATTGATCGACGTGCCGCCGGTGGCGGGAACGCCACAGGACGCGCTCAATCCGGTTTACCGGGCGAACCAGACGACGGTGCCGGAGTACTCACTGCGCTCGGAGTTGACGCCGCAGATTCTGTCGGTGCTGCTGGTGTCGCCGGACAACATGTCGATGTTCAACCTGTTCCGCTACATCCAGCATTTGCAGCAGAACCATCAGGACACGCAACGGTATGAGATTGCGTTGTGGCGCAAGCTGCTGTATCCGTTTGCCGTGTTGGTGATGCTGGTGCTGTCGTTGCCGTTTGCGTATTTGCATACGCGGGCTGGCGTGGTCGGTGTGAAGGTGTTTGGCGGGATCATGCTTGGGATGAGCTTTCAGCTGTTCAATACCTTGTTCTCGCACATGGGCATGTTGAATACCTGGCCCGCGCCTTTGACTGCGGCTACGCCTGGGTTGGTGTATCTCGTGCTTGGGTTGGTTGGGTTGAAGTGGGTGGATCGGCATTAGGAGTTTCGCCATGGCCTTGCATGGGGTTGTGCTTTTTGGGCATGGGGCGAGGGATGCTCGGTGGGCGGAGCCTTTTTTTCGGCTCGCCGAGAAGGTGCGGGGTTCTCATGGCTCCGCCGGGCCTGTTTCGTTGGCGTTTCTTGAACTGATGTCGCCGGATTTGCCTACGGCGGTTGCTGAGCAGGTTGCTCAAGGATGTTCCGCTGTTACTGTTGTGCCCGTGTTTTTTGGCCAAGGTGGGCATGTGCGGAGGGATTTACCTGCGGTGCTGGATGTTTGCCGGGCGGCGCATCCTGGGGTTGCTATTCGCTGTGCGACTGCCGTTGGGGAGGATGAGTCTGTGCTCGATGCTGTTGCTCTGTATTGCCTTCGTCAAGTGCAGGAGTAGCGGTTTTTTCCCTTCCCCGGTGGGGTTTGCCTGCGGCGCCTTGATGGTTGTTGTTCTTGTGGTGTTGGCCTTTTCTTGCTGTCTTATCGGTCTATTAGGTTCGCCCCTGTGCGGGGCGGCACCTACTTTCTTTGCCGCCGCAAAGAAAGTAGGCAAAGAAAGCGGGCTGCAACCGCCAGCCCGTAGTGAGCCATCCCGGTCATCCACCGGGAGTGGTCCGAGACGAGACCCGCTCTCGCGTTTCCCGGGTTCGTGACAAGGCACTCATCCGTTCCAGCGTCGCGCTGCGCGCCCCGCCGTCGGGCATAACATTCCTTCTGCGAAGCGCCGCTGCCGGCGCGACCTCGCGTCACCATACTCGGTGACAAGGCGTTCATTCATCCCCGCTCCGCACTCCGTGCGTCGCAGTTCGGCTCTGGCACATGTAGTGGCGTGCACGTGGGTCACGTATTCTTCGTCCCCCATCTTCGGCGTCGCAAAACGCTACGTCGGTGTATGCGTTGCGCCGGCCACTTCTTGACGCGTGCGCGTCACAGCGGCCAATACCGGCAAGGTGCCGAATACGGCAGCCACGGCTGACTCGAGCGGCTCTGATCTGAACGGCATGGCTGCCCAAGACGCGGCGCGCGTGCGGTCTATTTACCGCCCCAGCGGTTCCATGCCATGCGCAGGAGTGCAGCATTTGCCGCTCGCCGATCAAACAGTTCGGCATCGAAGTCTTCGCCTGCCCAGCGCAGGTAGTCCTTCGCTTCTTCGCTACGAGGCCGCTTGCGTAGTGTGTCGAGAATGTCCTGGTATCGAAATGGGCCACCAACATCTTCAGGTGGACATGCACGTGCTCCAGCAAGGATTTGCGCACAACCATATGGCTCGCCGTCGATGGGTTCGACCTTCTCCACCACGATGTCGTGTTCCCAACCGTCACCGAAGTCGTAGTTGTAGACGAAGTTCAGGCCAAGGTAGGCGACCTTTTGTAGCCTCGTCTTCCGGTCGTCGAAGATTTTGTTCGGGTCCATCCCGTCCAACGCATCGTCAAGATCGAGCATGGCATACGTTTTGTCGTTGATTTTAAAGTCATGCAGGTGCGAGCCCGTCCAGCCAAACGCCGCCTGCAGAATGTGATGAAGCTTGCGCAGCGAGTCGAACCCTTCAACCTGGACGCGACGCCAGATAGGAGGACTGACGCCTCGAATCTCGACGCGAAGGGTGTACAACTGGTAGGACTTGGCCATGAAATGAATGAGAGAGACGGGAAGAACCACATTATCGCTCCCCCACTGCCGACTCCCACCTCCATGACAGCATTTCTACAATACGATTGATCCGGTGCTCGGCCACTCGCGCGAGGACATGGGGGTGCGGGTGCGGGTGCGGGACGAGTCTCGAGGGCGGGGCGCGCAGCGCGACGCTGGAACGGATGACAGCTTTGTCACTAAGGTGGGTGGTGCGAGGGCGGGTCTCGTGTAAGGCCGTTTCCGGTCAAAGACCGAGATGGCTCACTACAGGCTGGCGGTTGCAGCCCGCTTTCTTTGCCTACTTTCTTTGCGGCGGCAAAGAAAGTAGGTGCCGCCCCGCACAGGGGCGAAGCTAATAAACCAATATCAAATCAAGGAAAGGCCAACGCCGTAGGCAAACCACCAAAGCGCCGCACAGGAAAAAAACTCAAGCAGCACTAAGCACCGCTTCCACAGCCCCCACCTCGAGCTGCCCGCTGCGCGCAGCAAAAGCATCCCCAATCATAAGAAGACTGGGCTGCGAAGCATCAAGCCACTGCTGAGCCATGCCGCAGGCAAGATCAGATAACGTGAGTGTGAGCATCCGCTCACGAGCTGTACTGCAAGCTTCAACAATGGCCACAGGAGTACGACCATCCCGCCCAGCATCAATAAGCCCCTGTGCTATCTCAGGCCCACTATCCCGCCCCATGTAAAACACGAGCGAATCAGCATTCACCTGCTCACGGATCGCCTCAGTATCAGCCGCCCGGCTATGCGTCGCCAACGCGACACTCCGAGACACACCACGCAGCGTCAACGAACGCTTCAAAGAGGCAGCACTAGCCAGCGCAGCCGTAATCCCAGGCACAACCTCATACTCAATCCCAGCAGCCTCAAGCGCCCGCATCTCTTCATCAGCACGCCCAAACAACATCGGATCGCCGCCCTTCAGGCGAACAACAACTGCATGCTCCTGCGCCGCATCCACGATCTGCTTGTTGATGAACTGCTGTGCCGTCGAAAGCTGACCACAGCGCTTGCCCACCGCAATCTTGCGCGCATGCGGCGCATACTCCAACATCGCCGGTTCGACCAGCGCGTCGTGCAACACCACATCCGCCAGACCCAAAAGCCGCGCGCCCCGAACCGTGATGAGATCCGCGGCCCCTGGCCCTGCACCGATCAGATACACCTTACCCATTTGCCTCAACCCCATTCATCCGGTTCGTGCAAAAATCCAACGCCACGTGCGCGCATCAATCCGCTGGCGCGACCGTTAAGCCGAAAACGCCCGGATCATCCCAGCCGCTACCGTGTGGTGCGTCGCCTCATCAATCAACACGAATGCCCCCGTGCCCTGATGTGAGTCGTACACGTCGCACACCAGCGGCTTTTGCAGCGTCAGCGATACTCGGCCAATATCGTTCATCGTCAGATCGTGACGGTCCGTCGCGTGCGACAGCGTATGCACGTCCAGCACCTGCTTGATCGCGCCAATCCGCGCAAACACGGTATTCGTGGTCTGCTTCAGCAGGTACTTGCGTTGCGTCGACAAAGGCGTGTCGTCGAACCAGCACAGGTCGGCTTCCAGCTTCTTCGCCGGTTCCGGTGCTGCTGCACGCAGCACGAACGTATCGCCGCGCGACACGTCCACGTCTTCCGCCAGGCGAATCGTCACCGTCTGGCCCGCGAACGCGCGGTCCACCTGAGCCGTGCCACCCGGCACCGGGGCAATAATCTCCGCCACGGTCGCTTCACGGTTCGCCGGCAGCACCACGATCGTGTCGCCGGCTTTCACTTCACCGGCTTCGATGCGGCCCATGTAGCCGCGGAAATCGTCCGCCTGGCTGCCGTCCTGGCGCGCTACCCATTGCACCGGGAAACGCAGCACCTGGCCCGTCGGGATCTCCACCGGCAGGGCTTCGAGCAGGTCCAGCAGCGGTTCGCCCGCGTACCACGGCATGCGTTCGCTCGCCGTCACGATGTTGTCGCCCTTCAGCGCCGACACCGGTACGAAGCGTACGTCGTTCAGGCCCAGTTGACGCGCGAGTTCCACATACGCATCGCGGATCTCGTTGAAGCGCGTTTCACTGTACTCGACCAGGTCCATCTTGTTGATCGCCACAATCGCATGCTGCAAACCGAGCAGCTTGACGATCGCGCTATGGCGCTTCGTCTGCGGCAGCAATTGCGCCACGCCGTTCTCAAACGTGACGCGCGTCGCGTCGACCAGGATGATCGCGGCATGCGCCGTCGATGCGCCCGTCACCATGTTGCGCGTGTATTGCTCGTGGCCTGGCGTGTCGGCAATGATGAACTTGCGCTTTGCCGTCGCGAAGTAACGATACGCAACATCGATCGTGATGCCCTGCTCGCGTTCGGCTTCGAGGCCGTCCGTCAGCAGCGACAGATCGATTTCGTCGCCCACGGTGCGCTTGTTCTTCGCGCGCGACAGTGCCGAGAGCTGATCGCTCAAAACAGCCTTGCTGTCATACAGCAGACGTCCGATCAGCGTGCTCTTGCCGTCGTCGACGCTACCCGCAGTAATGAAACGCAGCACGCCGAGGTCTTGCGGTTGTTGAATGCTCATGATTTCCGTACCCTCGTGTGTGCTTAGAAATAACCTTGCTTCTTGCGCTGTTCCATCGCGGCTTCGGAGACCTGATCGTCCATCCGCGTCGCGCCGCGTTCCGTGATTTCGGTCACAGCCGTTTCGGCGATGATCTTCTCGAGATCGTCGGCGTCGCTTTCCACCGGGCACGTGCAGCTGATATCACCCACCGTGCGGAAGCGCACCTGCGCGAGTTCGCTGGTCTCGCCTTCACGCATTGGCGTAATCGGCGTGACCGGCACCAGCAAGCCGTTGCGGCGCACGATTTCGCGTTGATGGGCGTAGTAGATCGACGGCAGTTCGAGCTGCTCACGCGCGATGTATTGCCACACGTCCAGTTCAGTCCAGTTCGAAATCGGGAACACGCGCAGATGTTCGCCGTTGTGCAGACGCGCGTTATAAAGGCTCCACAGTTCCGGGCGCTGTGCCTTCGGATCCCATTGGCCGAATTCGTCGCGGAACGAGAAGATCCGCTCTTTCGCACGAGCCTTTTCTTCGTCGCGGCGTGCGCCGCCAATCAGCGCGGTGAACTCATGTTCGGCGATCGTTTCGAGCAACGTCACGGCTTGCGCGGCGTTGCGCGAATCCGTTTCGCGGCGCAGGCGCACGGTGCCGCGCTTGATCGAATCTTCGACGTGGCCGACCACCAGCTCTGCGCCGATTTCCTGCGCACGGCGGTCACGGAAGTCGATCACTTCCTGGTAGTTATGGCCCGTGTCGATGTGCACGAGTGGGAACGGCAGCACGGTCTTGCGGTTCGCTCCGAGGCCGAATGCCTTCAACGCCAGATGCAGCACAACGACCGAGTCCTTGCCGCCCGAGAATAGCAGCGCAGGCTTGCTGCATTCGGCGACCAGTTCGCGCAGGATGTGTATTGATTCAGCTTCGAGCCAGTCGAGGTGATCCATCCGGTTCGCCGTGTTGGTGGTCGGTGCGTTGACAGTGGAATCGAGCGTAGTGCTCATGTTCGGGTCCTTCGTGAGTTCGTGTCGCCGGCGGTTGCCCGCGTCACGCAAATATTCTATCGAGAATCGAGATCGACTCCGGCGTTCAGGCCGAGGCGTTTTCGGAAACGACGGCAATCGGAATTGTGGTGATGTGCAAGCCGCATTCCTTCGTATCGCGCGACTCCCACCACCAGCGTCCTGCCCGGCTGTCCTCGCCGGGACGGATCGCCCGCGTACACGGCTCGCAGCCGATGCTCGGATAACCACGCGCATGCAGCGGATTAACCGGCGCGTCGAACGCCGTCAGGTACGCCCAGACATCGGCTTCGGTCCAGTCCGTCAACGGATTGAACTTGGCGATATTGCGCGCCGCGTCATGCTCTTCCTCGTGCAGTTCGGCACGCGTCACCGATTGCTCGCGACGCTGGCCCGTCACCCAGGCGCTCACGTCGGACAGTGCGCGATTCAGCGGCTCGACCTTGCGAATCTCGCAGCAACGCTTGCGCAGATCGACGCTTTCGTAAAACGCGTTCAGGCCATGTGACGCAACATACTCGTCGACCGATGCCTGTTGCGGATGGAACTGTTCGATCTCGTAGCCATAGCGCTCGCGCACCCGGTCGAGCATGCCCAACGTTTCCGCATGCAGGCGGCCGGTGTTCAACGAGAAGATGCCGATCTTCACGCCGCGCGAGAGGATTGCATGCGTGAGCAGCATGTCTTCCGCCGCGAGGCTGCTGGCGAGCTTCACCTTCTCGTGGCGAGCCGCGATCGAATCGAGCAGCGCGTTCAGGCGCTC
Organism: Paraburkholderia sp. EB58; assembly: GCF_050436665.1. Lineage (NCBI taxonomy): Bacteria > Pseudomonadati > Pseudomonadota > Betaproteobacteria > Burkholderiales > Burkholderiaceae > Paraburkholderia > Paraburkholderia sp. EB58. The sequence continues at coordinate 144,758 of NZ_JBNDMQ010000019.1, forward strand.
GATCTTCGCAGTTAGCTCGGGCGTCACTGAGGCAACGGTACTCATGCCGACGCCTTCTGCGCAGCAGCCGTCGCTTCGCGGCGGCGGAACAGCGGCGACGGATTATCCACCGCGCCTTGATACTGCACGCTGAATTCGTCGAACGCTTTCAGCGCATCATGAAGATCTTTGTCGGCACGCACGGCGTACGCGTCGAAGCCGCAGCGGAACATGAAGGTCAGTTGATCGCGCAGCACGTCGCCAATCGCGCGAATTTCGCCCTTGTAGCCATAGCGCTCGCGCAACAGACGACCAATGCTGTAGCCGCGGCCGTCGCGGAACACCGGGAAGTCCACGCCAATCAGCGCGATCTTGTCGAAGTCACCCACAATGTCAGCCGGTTCGCTGTCCGCCGCGAGCCACACCGCGATTTCGGCGGCGCTACGCGAGGCCGTCAATGCTTCCCGCTCTGCTTGCCACAACGCGAGCGGCACCAGCATCTTGCCAGCCGGCAACGTGTCCACCGCGGGCAAGGTACCGTCTTCCGCTGCGCGCACTACCGTCCAGTCATCGTTGACGATCGTGCGATTCTTGATGATAGAAGCCATCTGTTCAGTATCCTTTGTCTCGGTTACGCGTGAGCCGGCTGACGCGATGCGTACACGCGTTCCTTGAACGGGGTGATGCCGATACGGCTGTACGTTTCGATGAAGCGCTCGCCTTCAATGCGATTCTCCACGAACGTATCGATCACCTTCGACATCACGTCCGGCATCTCTTCCGCCGAGAACGACGGGCCGATCACACGGCCAAGATGCGCGCCCGTGGCGCCCGTACCCTGCTCGCCGCCGAGCGTCACCTGATACCACTCCGAGCCGTCCTTATCGACGCCCAGAATGCCGATATTGCCGACGTGGTGGTGGCCGCAAGCGTTAATACAACCCGAGATGTTGAGCGACACGTCGCCGAGGTCATACACGTAATCCAGATCGTTGAAGCGTTCCTGGATTGCCAGCGCAATCGGGATCGACTTCGCGTTTGCGAGCGAGCAGAAATCGCCGCCCGGGCACGCGATGATGTCGGTCAGCAAACCGATATTCGGCGTCGCAAACCCCTGCGCCTTGGCCTTTTCCCACAGGTCGAACAGGTCGCGCTTCTGCACGTTCGCCAGAATCAGGTTCTGTTCGTGCGACACGCGAATCTCGCCGAGCGAATACTGGTCGGCCCAGTCGGCCACGGCTTCCATTTGGGCATCGGTGGCGTCGCCGGGGGCGATCGTGGTCGGCTTCAACGACAGCGTCACAGAAGCATAACCCGTCACCTTGTGGGGACGCACATTGCGCTCGACCCAACGGGCGAAGCCGCGGTTTTCCAGCAGATGCTTTTCGAACGAGGCGTCGGTATCCGGCAGCTTTTCGTACTGCGGCGGCTGGAAGTATTGCGAAACACGGTCGACTTCGGCTTGCGTCAGCGTGGACGGGCCGTCCTTCAAGTGTTGCCACTCTTCTTCGACCTGCGCCGAGAACTTCTCCGGGCTCAAAGCCTTCACGAGGATCTTGATGCGCGCCTTGTAGATGTTGTCGCGGCGACCGTAGCGGTTGTACACACGCAGCACGGCTTCGCAGTAGGTCAACAGGTGTTGCCACGGCAGGTCGCGGCGGATGATCGCGCCGATGATCGGCGTACGGCCCATGCCGCCGCCGGCCAGGATGTCGACCACCAGTTCGCCCTGCTCGTTCTTCTTCAGATACACGCCCAGGTCGTGGATCTGCACGGCGGCACGGTCTTCCGTCGAGCCCGACACGGCAATCTTGAACTTGCGCGGCAGCCAGGCGAATTCGGGGTGGAACGTCGACCATTGGCGCAGGATCTCAGCCCACGGACGCGGATCGACGACTTCGTCGGGCGCCACGCCGGCGAACTGATCGGCCGTGATGTTACGGATACAGTTGCCCGACGTCTGAATGCCGTGCATCTGCACGGCCGCGAGCTTGCGGAGGATTTCCGGCGTTTCTTCGAGCTTGATCCAGTTGTACTGGATGTTCGAGCGCGTCGAAAAGTGGCCGTAACCGCGGTCGTGTTCGCGCGCGATTGTCGCGAGCACGCGCATCTGGTCGCTGCGCAGGTTGCCGTACGGAATCGCGATGCGGTGCATGTACGCGTGGCGCTGCATGTACAGACCGTTCTGCAGGCGCAGCGGACGGAACTCCTCTTCGCTCAATTCGCCCGACAAGCGGCGGCGAACCTGGTCGGCGTATTGCGCGACCCGCTCATCGACGATGGTCTGGTCGTACTGATCGTATTGGTACATTCGGGGACCCCAATTTTGCGTTACACGCCGCGCTCCGGTTGCGCCGCGCAAAGATCTCAGCCTTTGCCAGTAAGGTTGAGCGGAACCTTTCAGCCCCCCGCTCATTTGCTAATGACAAAAACAGATATCCATATTGAAAAAGATGGGGAAATAGTAATAAACTCCCCATATACTTCAAACGACTAAAAAATTCTTTTGATATGCGCAGAGGTTATATATGAACCTGCACCAGTTCCGCTTCGTGCGCGAGGCCGTGCGGCAGAACTTCAACCTCACCGAAGCGGCCAAGGCACTGTATACAAGCCAGCCTGGCGTCTCGAAGGCGATCATCGAGCTAGAAGACGAACTCGGCGTCGAAATCTTCACCCGGCACGGCAAGCGCGTGCGCTCGCTGACCGAACCGGGGCGCATTATCCTCGCTTCTGTCGAAAAGATCCTGCAGGAGGTCGAGAGCCTCAAACGCGTCGGTAAAGATTACGCGGCGCAGGACCAGGGCAACCTCGTCATCGCCGCCACCCACACGCAGGCCCGCTACTCACTTCCGGCCGCAATCGCAGAATTCAAGAAGCGCTTCCCGAAAGTTCACCTTTCGATTCTGCAAGGCAATCCGACCCAGGTAGCCGAGATGGTGATTCATGACCAGGCGGATCTGGCGATCGCCACCGAGGCAATCGCCAACTATAAGGAACTGGTCTCGCTGCCGTGCTTTCAGTGGCACCACATCGCGGTGATGCAGCCGGACCATCCGTTGCTCGACCGCAAGCTGCTGTCGCTCGACGATCTGACCCAATATCCGCTGATTACGTATGACAACGCGTTTGCGGGCCGCACCAAGATCAACGAGGCGTTCCGGCTGCGCGGGCTAGTACCGGATATTGTGTTGGAGGCCATCGACGCCGACGTGATTAAGACCTACGTCGAACTGGGGCTGGGCGTCGGCATCATGGCCGATATCGCTTTTAACGCGGAGCGCGACCGCCATCTGCGGGCGATGCCGGTCGGCCATCTGTTCGGCAGCAACGTGACGCGCGTGGCGCTGAAACAGGGTGCTTACCTGCGCAGCTACGTGTATACGCTCGTCGAATTGCTGTCGCCGAGCATGAACCGCAAGCTGATCGAGCAGGCGCTCAAGGGCGAACACGAAAGCTACGAGCTTTGAGTCGTCCGATCAGGCCCTTGCACTGCGCTTTTTGAGCCGCTTCAATTTCCGCTTCCCGCTACGGAGATTTTCGATGATGTCGTATAAAAAGAGCCTGCGCGGCATCGCCGCGCTCGGGGCCCTGTTGGCCGCAACGGCCGCGCATGCCGATCTGAAAGTCGGTATTGACCTGTCGAGCACCGGCCCTGCGGCCGTGATCGGCATTACCAGCAAGAACGCGATGCTGATGTGGCCGGATACTATCGCCGGACAGAAGGCCGACTACATCATTCTCGACGACGGCTCCGACCCGGGCGCCGCGGTACGCAATATCCACAAGCTGATCAACGAAGACCACGTCGATGTGATTGTCGGGCCGAATATCACGCCGGCGGCGATGGCCGCTCTCGACCCGGTGGCGGAAAGCCAGACGCCGATGATCACGCTGGTCGGTTCGGCGAGCGTCGTCGAACCGCAGGAAGGCAAGCGTGTATGGGCCTTCAAGATGGCACAAACCGATAGCGCGATGGCCGACGTGATGACGCGCTACATGTCGAACCACAACGTCAAGACGGTGGGTTTCATTGGCTTCGCCGACGGCTACGGCGAAAGCTGGCTCAATGAGTTTTCGAAGTTCGCGGCGCTGCGGCACATCCAGTTAGTTGCGACCGAGCGCTTTAACCGCACGGATGCGAGCGTCACAGGCCAGGTGCTGAAGGTGATGGCGGCCAAGCCTGATGCGATTTTGATCGCGGGCGCCGGCACGCCGACCGTGTTGCCGCAGCGCACGCTGATCGAACGCGGCTTCAAGGGCCCGATTTACCAGACGCATGGCATCGCGACGCCGGAATTCATCAAGCTCGGCGGCAGGGATGTCGAAGGTACGCTGTTTCCGACGCAACCCGTCGTAGTAGCGCGCACGCTGCCGGCCGATCATCCGGCGAAGAAGGCCGCACTGGTGTTCGTGAATGCGTATGAAGCGAAGTACGGTCCGGGCTCGGTCACGCAATTCGCCGGCGACGCGGCGGGCGTGTATCCGCGGCTGCAGGATGCCGTGGCCCGTGCGCTGAAGACGGCACAACCGGGCACGCCGGCGTTTCGCGTCGCGCTGCGCGATGAACTGGAACACGCGCATGAACTGGTCGTGCCGAACGGTGTGGTCAATACCAGCGCGAAGGATCACGTCGGGCTCGATCAACGGGCGAGCGTGATGGGGATTATCAAGGACGGGAAGTTTACGTACTTGAGCCAGTAAGCTCGATGGCCGGGAATCCGGCCTGCCCAACGACGCACCTACGTATCTACGAAGGGGCCGCTTCACTTTGAACGGCTCCTTCTTCCGCCTCTCGGCGCATCTCCTCGCAACACCAACTCCCACCGTCTCTCTCCCGCCACGCCGTCCAGTGCACTGGCGCATGTAAATGCTTGACCTCTGTTCCCCTCCATCCAGGGAAAACCACAGCCCCCACGCCCACGCTTTTCTTTGACTCACTTTCGATTCGAAACTAAACTCTTTCGAAACAAAAGGATTTTCTTTCGAAGAGCGGAGACATGCTGGCTAACAAGAGTTCACTGAAGCGACGGCTGCAGATCGTCGAGATGGTCCGCAAGCGCGGTGAAGTCTCGGTCGAGGAACTCAGCCAGGCGTTCGACGTGTCGAGCGTGACCATACGTACCGATCTGACTTACCTCGAACAGCAGCGCTATCTGGTGCGTTCATTCGGCAAGGCGCGGTATCTGGCCCAACGCCCCGGCGAGAGCATCTTGATGCCGCTGTCGGATGGCGCCACTCGCAAGGCTGCGGAAATGGCGATTGCCCGGTTCGCTGCAGAATCCGTGGACGACCACGAGTCGCTGATGCTCGGCGCCGGCGAAATCGTCCACAAGGTACTGCCGCTGCTTTCGGATCGCTCGAACCTGTCGCTGCTGTTAAACGACATCGCAATGGCTCAAACCGCCCAGCGCTTCGTGCACTGCGAGTTGCAATTGACCGGCGGACACCTCATCGACGAAGCCACCACCCTGACCGGCCCCGATGCAGAGCGCTCCGTCACGGCTCGCCCGCTCGATCTCTGCATTCTCGAGGCGTCAGGTCTCGACCGCGACGGCAACCTGCTCTGCGCCAACCCGAGCCTCGCCCGGGTGTTTCATGCTGCCACCCAAGCCGCCGCCCGCACCATCGTCGTCGCGTATCAACCGCAACTGTCCGAGCGCGACGGCCACGTGTTTTGCAACCTCGCCGATATCGGCGGACTGGTCATCGACGACGGCATCGATCCGCCCACGATGGACCTGTTTCCACGCAAGCACCTTGAACTACACAGACGGGAAAACGGAATTCTCGAGTTCCGGAAATCCACGCGCTAACCATCCATAAAAGGAAGAGACACCATGAAGCACAAAGCGCTGCGCGGCGACATCGATCCTGTTCAAACAAAGAAGCGCCATGCCTAATCCTGAACCGCATAGCGCCGGCAAGCCCGGCTACATCCTGACGATGGGCGAGATCCTCGTCGAAATCATGGCGACCGAACGCGGCCAGTCATTTCGCAAACCAGGCACGCTCATCGGCCCCTATGCCAGCGGCGCGCCGGCGATTTTCATCGACCAGGCGGCCCATCTCGGCAGCCGCTGCGCGATGATCGGCTGCGTCGGCGACGACGACTTCGGCACGCTCAACGTCGAGCGCTTGCGCGCGGATGGCGTCGACGTCTCGGGTATCGCCGTCATCAAGGGGCAGACGACCGGCAGCGCCTTCGTTACTTATCGCGAGGACGGCGAGCGCGACTTCATTTTCAACATCACCAATAGCGCCTCGGCTCATCTCTCGGTGGCCAATATCCGCGAGGACCTGCTGAAGGACTGCCGTCACTTTCACGTGATGGGCTCATCGCTGTTCTCGTTTCGCATCATCGAGGCCATGAAGAAGGTCATCGAGACCGTGAAAGGGCATGGCGGTACGGTCAGCTTCGATCCAAATATCCGCAAGGAGATGCTGCGCATTCCGGAGATGCGCGAGGCGCTGGATTTCATTCTCGACTATACGGACGTCTTTCTGCCGAGCGGTCACGAGGTGACGTTGCTGGCAACCGCCAGTTCCGAGCGCGCCGCCATCGAGGAACTCTTGCAGCGCGGCATCCGCGAAGTCGTGGTCAAGCGCGGCAAGGACGGTTGCAGCTTCTACAACGGCACCGATGAGTTGCATGCGCCTGCGATTCAGGTCGAAGAGGTCGATCCCACCGGCGCGGGCGACTGCTTCGGCGCGACCTATATCGCCTGCCGGGCGCAGGGCATGAGCGTCGCTGAGGCGTTGCGCTATGCCTGCGCGAGCGGCGCCCGGGCAGTCAGCTTCCGCGGACCGATGGAAGGCACCGCGACCTTGGCCGAACTCGACGCCTTCATAGCGAAACCGGAGTCTAACCATGGCTAACGTGGTTGCGCGCCTCTCCAACGGGCACAGTGCGGCGAATTCCCTGAAGGGAATCTATTCGATCTGCTCCGCGCATCCGTGGGTGCTTGGCGCAGCGATGCAACAGGCCCTCGACGACGGTACGCCGCTGCTGGTCGAATCCACGTCGAATCAGGTGGATCAATACGGCGGTTACACCGGCATGAAACCGGCGGACTTCGTCCGCTTTGCTCACCTGATCGCGGAGCGGGTTGGGTTGCCGCGCGATCACCTGATTCTCGGCGGCGATCATCTCGGGCCGAACGCGTGGCGCAGTTATCCCGCGGAAGAAGCGATGCAGCGCGCGGAAGCGCTCATCGAAGCCTACGTATGCGCCGGCTTCACGAAGATCCATCTGGACACCAGCATGGCCTGCGGTGACGATCCGGAGCGTCTGTCGGACAGCGTCGTGGCAGAACGCGCCGCGCGCCTATGCGCCATCGCTGAAGCCGCTGCCGCTCGCACCGGGCTCAAGAGCCGTCCCGTCTATGTGATCGGCACCGAGGTGCCCGTGCCCGGAGGTGCAAGCGAAACGCTGAATACGGTCGACGTCACACGGCAGGACGCGGCGTTCGATACGGTCGCTGTGCATCGTGATGCGTGGCGCGCACGAAACCTCGACGCAGTGTGGGACCGCGTCATTGCGCTGGTCGTGCAGCCAGGCGTCGAGTTCGATCACACGAAAGTGATCGACTACCAGCCCGCGCTTGCCATCGGCCTTTCGCGAGTGCTCGCACAACTGCCCGGCATGGTGTTCGAAGCGCACTCGACCGATTATCAAACACCCGAATCCCTGCGGGCGCTCGTACGAGATGGCTTCGCGATTCTGAAAGTTGGACCGGGCGTCACCTTCGCGTTGCGCGAGGCCCTCTATGCGCTGGCAGACATCGAGGCGGAGTTGTTGCCGGCGGCTAAGCGCGCCGACCTGCGCGCAGTCGTGGAAGCTGCGATGCTGCGCAAGCCTGCCAACTGGGACAGGTATTACCACGGCGATGAAGCCCAAAAACGTCTGCTTCGCACCTACAGCTATAGCGATCGGGTGCGGTACTACTGGGCTGATCCGGAGGTCGATGCAGCAGCGCAAAGGCTGCTGGGAAACCTCGCTGACACAACGATTCCAGAAAACCTCCTGAGCCGTTATCTACCGGCCCAGTACTGGGCACTACGGCGCGGCATGATCGACGGCTCGCCGATGAGCATCGTGCAGAGCAAGGTCCGCGAGGTCATCGAACATTACGCGTCGGCTTGTCGCGAGTGACGTGACGAAACGAAACGAAACGAAACGCCGCGACAGTCCCACAAGAACCAGGAGGAAATCATGTCCTTTCAGCCCAACGCTTCATATGACTTTAGCAACGCAGTTGTAGTGATAACGGGCGCGGCAGCCGGCATAGGCCGCCAGGCCGCGGAGCAATTCGCAGCAGCTGGCGCTACCCTCGTCCTGCTGGATCGTTCCGAGTCCATCGCAGATGTAGCTTCGAGCCTCGGTGCACCGCATACGGGCTGGGTCGCTGACATCAGCGACGCTGAATCTGTCACGGCAGCGGCTAATGAGATTCTTTCGCTGTTCGGTCACGTCGACATTCTGGTCAACAACGCGGGCATCGGCCCGCTAGCACCGGCTGAGAATTTCCCGCTTGAAACGTGGGACAGAACGATGGCGGTCAATCTGCGGGGCGCGTTTCTCGTTGCGCGCGCATTCGCACCGGGCATGCTCGCGCGTGGGCAGGGAAGGATCATCAACCTCGCCTCCCAGGCGGCCGTGATCGGCATAGAAGGGCATGTCGCTTATTGCGCAAGCAAAGCCGGAATCATTGGCATGACCAATTGCATGGCGCTCGAATGGGGGCCGCGAGGCGTGACGGTCAATGCCATTTCGCCGACTGTCGTTGAAACGGAGCTGGGGCTGAGTGGATGGGCAGGAGAAAAAGGAGAACGCGCCAGAGCCGCTATCCCTACCCGGCGCTTCGCCAAGCCGGCCGAGATCGCCGCCGCAATCATGTACCTGGCAAGCAGGGAAGCCGCCATGGTCAACGGGGCAAACCTGATGATCGATGGTGGTTACACGATTATTTAGATCCCGACACGTTCAGATCGGGCTGACCCGCGACTGCTATTGACGACATAAGCACGAGCGAAAACCTGGGAGTAAATGGAGGCAGCAAGGGACTTTACACAACCCACGATGTTTAGGAGACAAAAATGATCTGCCGTTCTGATGTGGTTTCGTTGCGCCGCGACGCCTTGCGGCGCCGTCTTGCCGTATCTGTTGTTGCTGGAATTGGACTGGGCATCGGTAGCGTGGCCTATGCGACCACCGTCACGATTGCTGTACCGAATAACAACGATCTGATTGAAATGAAAAAGCTTTCTCCGGTGTTCGAGAAGGCCAACCCCGATATCCAGTTGAACTGGATCGTGCTCGAAGAAAACGTGCTTCGGCAACGCCTGACGACGGATATCACGACGAACGGCGGTCAATTCGACGTCGCGGCCATCGGGACCTATGAAGCACCGCTGTGGGGCAAGCGCGGATGGCTCGTCCCAGTCACCGGGCTGCCCGCCAGCTACGATCTCAACGATGTGCTCAAATCGGTCCGCGACGGTCTGTCGTACCATGGAACGCTATACGCGTTGCCATTCAATGCCGAAAGCTCGATGACGTTCTACCGGAAGGATTTATTCGCGGCCAAGGGTTTGACGATGCCGGATCATCCAACCTACAGCCAGATTAGCGAGCTTGCCGATAAACTGACCGACAGGCCTAACGGCGTCTACGGTATCTGTCTGCGAGGCAAGGCGGGTTGGGGCGAGAACATGGCCTTCGTCTCAACGCTGGTGAACACCTACGGCGGGCGGTATTTTGACGAGAAGTGGAACGCACAGATCAATTCGCCGGAATGGAAAAACGCCATCAACTTCTACGTTGATCTGCTAAAGAAAGATGGGCCGCCGGGAGCCAGTTCAAATGGCTTCAACGAAAACCTGTCGCTCATGACAAGCGGCAAGTGCGCGATCTGGGTGGATGCAACGTCCGCTGCCGGGATTCTTTACAACAAGACCGAATCGTCGATCGCGGACAAGGTAGGGTTCGCCGCAGCGCCGACGCAGATTACGCCGAAGGGCGCCCACTGGCTCTGGTCCTGGTCTTTAGCGATTCCGAAGTCGTCGAAATCGCAGGACGCGGCCAAGCGGTTCATCGAATGGTCGACCTCCAAGGAATACATCACCCTGGTAGGCAATGACATCGGATGGGCATCGCTGCCGCCGGGCACGCGTCAATCGACCTACACACGTCCTGAATACAAGCAGGCCGCACCGTTCAGCGATTTTGTACTGAACGCGATCGACACCGCCAATCCCAATGACTCCACCTTGAAGAAGGTCCCGTACAGCGGCGTGCAATACGTGGGTATTCCGGAATTCCAGTCGTTCGGAACCCTTATTGGGCAGCAGATTGCAGGTGCACTTGCCGGTCAGCTCAGCGTTGACCAGGCACTGCAGGCGGGCCAGGCGGCGGCTAACCGTGCGGTGCGCCAGGCGGGCTACCAGAAGTAACCGGAAGCCTCTGCCGCAGTCGGTCAGGCCACGCGCTTTCGTGCGACACGAGAGGCGTGGCCTCTGCATCGACCCCGGAAGCCAGGGGCGTGCGCAGCGATTGAGTGGGCGATTACGCTCCATTGCTGATACAGTAAATGCCCCCTCATCCGGCGGCAGTCCTCCATCATGCGTACCACCCGAGCCATCCATGCCGTCGAGCGGCTGAAAACCCGCAGCGGCAATCCGCAGTTTGCGGCGATCAGCCTGTCCGGCGGCCTGTTTTACCTCGTCGACAAGTCGAGCGGCACGGACAAAAAAGTCTCCGACCCGCTGACGCTCGACGATTTCGTCAAATTCGTCGACGGGTTCGGTCCGCCGAAGCCGCGCAAGGCGAGCAAGCTCGACCTGGCGTTCGAAGAGCAGATCAGGAAGAGTAAGAGCTAAAACCCGCGCCGCTAGCGTCTACCGGCTAACGGCACAACGGCGGCGCGCGATGCAGTTCATCGTTCTCGATGATATTGACGCCCCGCGTATCGTTGCTGAGCACTTCGGTCACCAGCGCCCGCGCCACCCGCTCGACGGAGATGGAACGCCACTTCAGCGGCAGATACACGCCCAGGTGCCGCGCGACGGTCTCCAGAGGACGACTCTCAGCGCGTTCACCCATCAGGAATGAAGGCCGCACGATGGTCAGCACCGGATAGTCGAGCTTCTTGAGCCCTTCCTCCACATTCCCTTTGACGCGGCTGTAAAAAGTCCGCGCCTCTGGATCGGCGCCGATCGCGCTGACAATCGCAAAGTGCGACGCGCCGTGGCGGCGCGCGATGCCCGCAATCCGTAGCGGATACTCATAGTCCACTTTGCGGAACGCGTTCTGCGAACCGGCCGTGCGGATGGTCGTGCCTAGTGTGCAGATCACGGAATCGACGTCGAAAATATCCGCATCCGCGTCGAGCCTGTCGTAGTCAATCAGATGCTCGACGATCCGGTTGGTCCCTGTCGAACCCGTCACGGCCACCCCCGATGCCCGGCGCACCAGCATCCGCACCTCATGAACCCGGTCATCGCGGGCGAGCAATCGCAGGCACGCGCTCCCCACGAGACCCGTGCCGCCAAGCAGCAACACGGTCTGTTTGCGGACGACATTGGCCTGCCTGGACGCGAAGGAAGTCGACATGCGTGAGTCCGTCATAAAAGGGCACCACCGCATCTTACAGCGTCGACATGAAGCTTACCCGCCTAACACCTCCTGGATTTGCCCGTTAGCCGCGCTGCTCGCGAGCACCGCCTCGATAAAATGCAGTCCCGCCACGCCATCGTCGACCGTCGTGAGCAGCCTGCTTTCCGGAGGAGGCTCCTTGCCTGCATCCAATGCCTCGATCTGCAATGCGGCGTCCTTATAGAGCTGTGCGAACGCTTCCAGATAGCCCTCAGGATGCCCCGGCGGTACACGCGTGGCATGCGCAGCGATCGCGCTCTTTACCCTCCCGCGCGTCAGCCGCTCTGCCGCGCCACCCAGCGGCGTGAACCACAGTTCGTTGGGATTCTCCTGATCGAAGGCGAGGCCCGCTTTCGTGCCATAGACGCGCAGCCGTAGCGCGTTCTCCGCGCCGCCCGCCACCTGGCTCGCCCACAGCATGCCGCGCGCGCCGCTCTCATAGCGCAGCATCGCCTGCACATGATCGTCGACGCGGCGCCCCGGCACGAAAGTGTGCAACTCGGCTGAAAGCCATTTAGGCTGCATGCCGGTCACGAATGACGCAAGATGATAGGCATGCGTGCCGATATCGCCGAGGCAACCTGCCGGACCGGCCTGCTGCGGATCGGTGCGCCAGCCAGCCTGTTTGTTGGTGCCGGATTGCTCGATCGGCTCCGCCAGCCAATCCTGCGCATATTCGACCTGCACGACGCGCACCTCGCCGAGCCCGCCTGCCTCGACCAGTTCGCGCGCGTGGCGAACCATGGGATAGCCGGAATACGTGTGCGTCAGTGCGAACAGCCGTTTCTTCTCACGCGCGAGCTTCGCCAAGGCCTGCCCTTCGGCGAGCGACACGGCGAGCGGTTTGTCGCAGATGACGTGGATACCCGCTTCAAGAAACGCGGTGGCCACCGGCGCATGCAGATGGTTCGGCGTGACGATCGCCACTGCGTCGATGCCGTCGTCTTTGCGCGCGGCTTCCGCTTGCGCCATCTCGCGCCAGTCTGCGTAACTGCGGGCGATGCCGGCTTCCGCCGCGCTCGCCTTGGCACGCTCTGGATCGGACGACAACGCGCCCGCCACCAGTTCGAAGCGATCGTCGAGGCGCGCGGCGATCCGGTGCACCGCGCCGATGAACGCGCCCTGCCCGCCGCCGACCATGCCCAGCCGTAACTTTCGTGTCATAGGAAATGCTCCTTAGTACCGCTCAACACAGCGCTCAGATACCCAGCACGCGCTTCAATTGCGCCGTATCGACACCGCTGCCGGCGAAATCGTCGAAAGAATGTTCGGCGACGCGAATGATGTGACGGCGAATGAACTCGGCACCCTCGCGCGCGCCATCTTCAGGATGCTTCAGCGCACATTCCCATTCGAGGACCGCCCAGCCTGGATAATCGTATTGCGCCATCTTCGAGAAGATCGCGGCGAAATCGATCTGGCCATCGCCGAGCGAGCGAAACCGGCCCGGACGTTCGACCCAGTCGCTGTAACTGCCGTAGACGCCTGCCTTGCCCGTCGGACGAAACTCCGCGTCCTTCACATGGAAGACCTTGATGCGCTCGTGATAGATATCGATGAACGAGAGGTAATCGAGTTGCTGCAGCACGTAGTGGCTCGGATCGAACAGAATATTCGCGCGGCGCTGTCCGCGCGTTCCGTCCAGGCGCTCCAGAAAGCGTTCGAAGGTTACGCCGTCATGCAGATCTTCACCCGGGTGCAGTTCGTACGCCACATCCACACCCACCTCGTCGAATGCATCGAGAATCGGCGTCCAGCGACGCGCCAGTTCATCGAAGGCGGCGTCGACGAGACCCGCAGGCCTTTGCGGCCATGGGTAGACGTAAGGCCACGCGAGCGCGCCGGAAAACGACACGTGCGTGTCGAGCCCGAGCCGCCGCGACGCCTGCGCCGCCAGCTTCAGTTGCTCGATCGCCCATTCGGTGCGCGCTTGCGGATTGCCGCGCACGTGCGGCGCGGCGAAGCCGTCGAACAGCAGGTCATAAGCCGGATGCACTGCCACCAGTTGACCTTGCAGATGCGTCGCCAGTTCGGTGATCTCGACGCCGGCGTCGGCCACGACACCGAGCAATTCGTCGCAATACGTCTGGCTTGCGGCGGCCTGTTCGAGATCGATCAGGCGTGCGTCGACCGGAACCTGGATCCCCTCGTAGCCGAGACTGGCGGCCCAGGTCGCCATGTTTTCCAGCGTGTCGAAGGGCGCCTTGTCGCCCAGGAACTGGGCCAGGTAGACCGCCGGTCCCTTGATGGTTTTCATCGTATCCGTCCTCGGTTAAAGGTTGGGCCGCACGCCGCCAGGCGCGCGGCCGGCGCGTTAAAACGGCGAATCCGGGAAGTAGTACTCCTTCGCATTGTCCTTCGTGACGAGCACCGACGGAATGATCGTCTTCGGCGGCAACGTCTGGCCCTTCAAACGGGCTTCGGCCGTCAGCTTGATCGCGTCGTAGATGAACTTGGGCGAATACGTGACGTCCGCGTTGATGAGCTTGTCGCCGTCCAGCACGCGCTTGATCATCTCTTTCGATCCCGCGCCGCCGAGCACTTCCTTGATGTCCGTGCGCTTCGCCTGATCGATGGCCTTGAGCACGCCCACCGACATGTCGTCATCAGCGGACCAGACCGCGTCGATATGCTTGAAGCGCGTCAGGTAGTCCTGCATCACCTTGAACGCGTCGTCGCGATTCCAGTTGGCGTATTTCGCGTCGAGCACCTTCACGCCTGGGCAGGCCTTTAAGGCAGTGGTGAACGCGGTATAGCGTTCGTTATCGAGCGTGGTCGGAATGCCGCGTAACGCGACGATATCGCCATGGCCGTCCAGCGTTTTGCAGAAGTACTCGCCGGCGATCCTGCCGAATGCGGTGTTGTCGCCTGCCACATACGCATCCTGAGCGCTCGTGTCGGTCAGACCGCGATCCACCACCGTTACGTAGATTCCCTTCTTCTTCACCTGCGCCACCGGCTGGGTCAGCGAAGCCGATTCATGCGGGAAGATCACGAGCGCGTTGATCTTGTTGACGGTGACCATGTCCTGCAACTGGTTCGCCTGTTCCGGCGCGCTCGCCGACGTTTTGAGGATCACCTTCAGGTCCGGATGCGCCTTCTCCATGTCCTCCTTGGCCTTGTTCGCCCACCAGTCGATGCCGCCGGTAAAGCCATGATCGGCCGTCGGGATCGCCACACCCAGAATGACCTTGTCGTCGGCGCGCGCTGCGCCCGTCGCCCCTAGTATCCCCAACGCCAGCACGCCGGCGCTGATCGCTCGAATGACCTGCTTCATGTTGTGTCTCCAGTGTCGACCGGACTTAGCGCTTTAGCGCTTAGTCCGGTCCCATGCTTGCGTTATGAGGCGCCTTCGTGTGCCCCGGATTCTTGACTGCTGCCTTCCGCCATGCCCTGCACCTGCCCACCACCCTTCTTTACCGCCGCCCGCGCTGCAAAAACGCCACAACGATAATCACTGCGCCCTGCACCGCCGCGTTCAGATACACGCTGATGATGCTGGTGAGATTCAGAATGTTCGCTATCACCGACAGCAGAATCGCGCCGATCACCGTGCCGATCACGCGCCCCTCGCCACCCTTGAGCGCGGTACCGCCGACCACTACCGCCGCGATCGCCTCCAGTTCCCACAAAATGCCGGTGGTCGGCGTAGCCGAACCGAGGCGCGGCACGTAGAGCACCGTCGCGACGCCGACGCAAATGCCAAGGAGTACATAAGTAACGATCTTCACCGTATCGACGCGGATTGCGGCGTAACGCGCGACCTGTTCGTTCGAGCCAATCGCCTGCACATGCCGGCCGAACGCGGTGCGGTTCAGGATCAGCGTGCCGCCCGCCGCCACCACGAGAAACACCCAGATCGGCACCGGCACGCCAAGCAAACTCGCGTAATAGACGGGGCTATAGAGATCGGTCAGCGAGTTGTTGAGCGTGAGCGCGCCGCCGTCGGCCAGCCACGTGAGCACCGCGCGAAAGATGCCGAGCGTGCCCAGCGTGACGATGAACGGCTCGATACGCCCCTTGGTAATCAGCAGGCCATGCGCCCAGCCGAACAGCCCGCCCAGCACAAACGCAAGCACGATACCGATGGCGATAATCGTGAGCGGCGCGAAGGTGTGTCCACCGACTCCCGCAGACAAGCCGTTCATCAGCCAGATCATGCTGCCGGCGATCAACGCGGCCATTGACCCAACCGACAGATCGATGCCCCCAGAAATAATCACGAACGTCTCGCCGACCGCGATGATGCCGATGAACGAGGTGCGTGTGAGCACGTTCATCAGGTTGTCGACGGTGGCGAAGTCGTGGTTGAGCAGGGTGCCGGTGATGCACAGCACGAGAAGGCCGACGAGCGGCCCCAGCCCATACAGATGGTGCGCGAGACGCACGGCGCGGCCGGATTGGGCGGCTTCAGTGGGTGCCGGTCGCATGAGCGATCAACTCCTCTTCGGTCAGGTGATCGAGATCGAGCGTGGCCTGCAGGCGTCCCGCGCGCATCACGGCGACGCGATGGCACAGTCCGATCAGCTCAATCAGTTCGGATGAGATGACGATCACCGCCCGTCCCTGGGCGGCGAGCCGGTGAATCAGGAAATAGATGTCGCGCTTCGAGCCGACATCGACGCCGCGGGTAGGTTCGTCGAGCACAATCACGTTCGGCTCGGGCTGCAGGAACTTGGCGAGCGCGAGCTTCTGCTGATTGCCGCCCGAGAGCATGCGGGCACGGCTCGATAGATCGCCGGTGCGAATGCCGAAGTCGGCGACCGCCTGCTTGAGTGCGGCACGTCCCGCTTTCAGATCGAGTAGCGGATGTGCGTAGTGCTCGAGCGTCATCAGCGTGAGGTTGTCCTGCAGGTTCAGGTCGACGTGCAGCGCCTTGCCTTTGCGGTCCTCGCTGAGATACGTGAGGCCGTGGCGCATCGCATCGCGCGGCCGTTTCACGTCTACGACGCGGCCACCAATCTCGATGCGTCCGGCACTGCGGGGGCGCAGACCAAGGATCGCCTCGAAGGCTTCCGTGCGCCCGGCACCCACGAGGCCCGCAAAACCGAGCACTTCGCCCGCGCGCACCTCGAAACTTAGGTATTCGACCCAATCCGGTACGACGAGGCCTTCAACCTTCAAAGCGACTTCAGCGTCAGCGGCCACCGCCACTTTGTCCGGGAACATGTCGGACACGTCGCGCCCGACCATCAGGTTGGCCATCTGCTGCCGCGCGAGCCCCGAGGTTGCGCCACGCGCGACGAAGCGGCCGTCGCGCATCACGATCACCTCGTCAGTGATGTGCTCGACCTCGTCGAGCTTGTGCGAGATGTAGATGATCGTGACGCCCTCGGCCTTTAGCTTCGACATCAGCGTAAACAGACGCTCGGTTTCGGACGGTGTAAGCGTCGCGGTGGGCTCGTCCATGATCAGGAGGCGCGCATGGCGCGACAGCGCCTTGGCAATCTCGACCATCTGCTTTTCGGCGACGATGAGCTCGCGCACCTTCGTATCTGGCGGTTTTTTCAAGCCCACCTGCGCGAGGTAGCGCGTTGCCTCCCCGCGCATCGCCGCGTCGTCGAGCAACCAGCCACGGCGCTTTTCGTGGCCCAGATACATGTTCTGTGCAATCGACAGATGCTCCGCCAGGTTGAACTCCTGGTGAATCAGCACAATACCGGCCGCTTCCGCCTCGCGCGAACTGGCGAACTGCTGCACCTGGCCGTCGATGAGCAGCGTGCCGGTGGTCGCCACCTCATAGCCGGCAAGGATTTTCATCAGCGTCGATTTGCCCGCGCCATTCTCGCCGAGCAGGCCGTAGATGCGGCCAGGCGTCAGCTCGAAGCTCACGCCGTGCAGCACGCGCACCGGGCCGAAGTCTTTGCGGATGTCGTCGAAGCGCACGGCGAGGCTCATCGTTCAGGCACTCCCGCGAATCACGAGCCGGTGCGGCAACAGCACGCCGGGCACGCTAGCCAGGGGATTGGCCAGACGCTGCAGCAAGAGGCGCGCAGCCGTTTCGCCGAGCTCGCGCATCGGCTGGGCGATGGTCGTGAGCGGCGGCTCGACCTGCGCCGCGATCGAGATATCGTCGAAGCCGACCACCGCGACGTCGTCCGGCACGCGCTTGCCGACACTGCGCAAGCCGTGGATCACGCCGATCGCCAGCGTGTCCGAAACGGCAAAGATCGCGCTCGGCGCGTCGCGCTGCGTCATCAGCAGCGCCGCGGCGGACGCGCCCGCTTCGTAGTCGAGACTGTTCAGGTTCATGCGCCAGCGCTGGTCGGGGGTAATGCCGGCCTCGCGCAGAGCGTCGAGATAGCCTTGCTGGCGCTGCCGCGCGTAAAGGTAGGCGACGTCGGAATTGATCAGGCCGATGCGCCGATGCCCCCGCGCCAGCAGATGCCGCACGGCGTCGCCGGCGGCCCGGTAGTTGTCGATGCCGACATACGGCACGCCGACCGCCGAATCGAATTCGCAGCACGCGACCCATGGCAGCGCGCCGGACTCCTCGGCGAGCGCCTGCTGCACGGTGGCCGGATCGAGACAGATGGCGCCATCCGCACGGCGGCGCCGCAGCAGGTCGAAGTAGCTGCGCTCGCGGCCCGGATCGGCGCCCGTGTCGCACAGCAGCATGAAATAGCCGTGCTGGCGCGCGACCCGGTCGATGCCGCGCACGATTTCCGCGTAAAACGGGTTGCCGACGTCCGGCACCATTGTCAGCAGCAGGCGGCTTTCGGCGGTGCGCAAGTTGCGGGCGAGCTCGTTGACGCGGTAGCCGCTCGCGTCCACCGCAGCCAGCACCTTGTCGCGGGTGGCGGGGCGCACGTTGGCGTGGCCGTTCAGAACCCGTGACACAGTCGCCACGGAGACCCCTGCCTGCTCGGCGACGCCAGCGATGGAAGTGCCGTCGGACGGCTGCGGGGCCGTTCGGGGCGCGTCGGTCTCGGATTGAGGCAGGCGAGGCACGTTTTTTTGACTCGAAAATGTAATCGATTACATTTTTGAGCGATGGTTAAGCGAATCGCAAGGTCAGTCTCGTAGGGATTAACACGGGCCGGGTTGGCACCAGGTGGGCAAAGGGTTGGCAACCGGTTCGCGCCGGATTGCGGCCGGGTTGCCCGTCTGTGAACGGGTTCCGCCCTCAATTTGGTACAATTCCGCAGTTGTCCCGAACCCCCACGGGTCGCACCTAAACCGAACCGCCGAATCCACCATGAATATCGAACAAGCGCGTTTCAACATGATCGAACAGCAGATCCGTCCCTGGGAAGTGCTCGACCAGGACGTGCTGAATCTGCTTTCGATCGTCAAGCGTGAAAATTTCGTCCCCACGGTCTACCGCGAACTGGCTTTCGTCGACTTCGAAGTGCCGCTGCCGGCTGGCCAACACATGCTGGCGCCGCGCGTCGAAGCGCGTGTGCTGCAGGAACTGGCGGTGAAGAAGCATGAAAGCGTGCTGGAAATCGGCGCGGGGTCGGGTTACATGGCAGCGCTGCTCGCGAACCGCGCGCAGCACGTGCTGACCGTGGATATCGAACCGGAACTCGCCGAACTGGCGAAGGCCAATCTCGCCGCCAACGGCGTGCTGAATGCGGAAGTCGCGACCGGCGACGCATCGCGCGGCTGGCCCGCAGCGGCGCCGTACGATGTGATCTGCGTGTCGGGCGGCCTGCCGGTCCTGCCGCAAGAGATCCTCGAGCATCTGAAGATTGGTGGCCGTCTGGCGGTGTTTGTAGGCACCGCACCGGTGATGAAGGCGCAGATCATCACACGCATCGACGAGAAGCAGTACCGCATCGCCGATGTGTTCGAGACCTACGTCGAACCGCTGATCAATGCCGTGCAACCGCCGCGCTTCAAGTTCTGAGACCGCTGATGCAAAACCTGACCGCTCCTGCTTTGGCCGAATGGCTGGCCGATCAATCGCGTCCCGCGCCCGTGCTGCTCGACGTGCGCGAACCGTGGGAAATCCAGACGGCTTCGATTGCCGGCGCCGTGTCCATTCCGATGCGCGAGATTCCGGCGCGTAGTGAAGAGCTGGATGACGATGTAGAGATCGTTTGTGTCTGCCATCACGGTGCGCGCAGCGCCCAGGTGGCGATGTTTCTCGAATCGCGCGGGCATAAGAACGTGTTCAATCTGCAAGGCGGGATTGATGCGTGGTCGCGCCAGGTTGATCCGGCTGTGCCGACGTATTGATCTGATTCGTGTTGTGTATGGGCCGTGTGCCGGTTTGGCGGCGGCCTCCTCGCTTTACCCCATCCCATTCGACACGCTAGCGTGCCTGACGCTTGCGGCCGCGCGTCGCCATCTCCGTCACGCGCTTCCTTAGCAGCCCGACCCACAGCGAAGTTTCGCTTCCCGGTTGGGAAATTTCGCACGGCCTCGTTAGACAGTTGAAGGCAACATGCTCCGACCCATGTTCGGAGCAGTCTGATGAGATTCGTGACGATCGCGCTGGCCGCGGCAACACTGCTGCCGCTTACCTCCTACGCCGTGCTGGGGGGTGCGCCCATGACCGGCTCATCCTCTGCCATGTCGCTTCGCGCTGCTCCTCCACGCCCTCCACATCCACACGCGGCGTCAACCAGCCCGGTTACATCCCCTCCACCGCGGCCTACTCGGCGCACGAATCGCGCGACGCCGACGGTATCACGGTGAGTATGTACTGCCGAATAACGTCGTCTTCGCAGTCTCATGGCAAGGCCCCGTGCGGCCGGACATGAACGTGTTGCTTGGCGGCTATTTTCCCAACTTCGTCTCCGCGGGCGAAGAGCGTTTGCGTGGCACAGGCACGTTGATCCAACGCAATGGCGACCTGCAGGTCGAATCGGCGGGACGTCCCGGCAATTTCTTCGGCATGGCCTACCTCCCCGGCCTGATGCCGGCCAATCTCCGCGCGAACAATCTGCCGTAACGCAGCGCCGCTTTTCCGGGACACAATCACAATGAAGACCTTCAACCCAACCCTCGGTATCGCGCTACTGATCGTCAGCGTAGCCCTCTCAGCCTGTGGCGGCATGGCAACTGTGGCACAAACGCTGATACCCGCGACGTACTACTACTGCTCGTCCACAAACTCATGTGCCAGCACACGCGTGGCGCTAGCGAAGCAGGTCATGAATCCGGTCGCAGCTTTCTCAACGAATAACAACGGCACCGTCATCCGACTGCCCGCACTATCCGCGGGCGGCCAGGCCAGCGTGGCCGGTGAACTGGTGTTCGGCGTGGGCACACAGCAAAATAATGCTTTGCCGGCCAACCCGACGATCCTGGCGGTGGACGGCAACGGTTTCTTTACGACCCAGTATCAAGGCCGCGCGATCTTGACATCCTCACCGGCCTGAAGGCCGATCATTCCTACAACCCTAGGCCGGGATGGCGCTAGTGGTTTCGGCGGGTTCCTGCTTCGACGGGCGGCCCGACTGCACCATCCCTCCTGAGAAACAAATCCAGTTGCGTATTGTCATGCCGGGGTTGTTGCGGGTTCGAGGCGAAAGCCCAGTGCTGAGGCACGGCGGGTCA